>PMST01000210.1:0-20188 GCA_003168295.1 Actinomycetota bacterium | reverse complement strand
TGGAAATGCAGGTGCTGCACGTCCAGGCCGAACGGCGCCATGCCGAGCCCGGTCTGGCTGGCTCGTTTGGTGCCCTCGTGGGCGACCTTGGCCCCGAGGGTCAGATCACCCCGCTCCAGGTGGGCCCGCGCCAGGTGGTAGGCGGCCCTGAGCTCTACGCCGAGGACCTTGGCCTCGCGGGCCTGCTTGTGCGCATCGGTCAGCAACGTGATGGCTTCGTCATTGCGGCCTTCGCGGTTGCTGATGAAGCCCAGGGTCACGAGCGCGTCGGCCTGCACCCAGGGCGCGTCGGCGTCACGGGCCGCGGTCAGCGCGCGGGAGGCCCATTCCCTGGCCGTGGTGTAGTCGTACTCGGTCAGCAGGGTGTTGGCGTAGGTGGACATGGCGCGCGCACGCTGCCATGTCGGAGGATCCGCGGGGGTCGCGTCGACCGTAGCGCGGGCGACCTCGATGGCTTCGTCCAGGGCCTTGGGATCATCCAGCTGGTTCAGGAAGAACGCCAGCCGCTCGCCGATCCGGCTGGCCAGGCTGACATCGCGGGGGTCGTCGTCGGTGTTCGCCTGGGCCGCGAGCGCCTGCCGCAGCCGACGGAGCAGGTGCACGGCGCGCTCGATGTCACCGCTGTCCGCCGCGTTGTCCGCGGACAGCAGACCCAGCTTGCCGCGGGCCATCCCGGCTGTCTTCTCCGGCTCGACGACCCGTTCCCACAGCGCGAGGGCCTGGTCGAAGTGGCGGTGCGCCTCGGCGGGCGCGCCCAGCCGCTCCGCCTCCTGGCCGGCCCGGACGGAGGCCGCGAAGGCGCCGGGAATGTCGTGGCTGGCCAGGCAGTGCTGGGCTAGTTCTGCGGCGGTCCCGGGCACCGCGAGCTGCTGCTCGTCGGAAAGCAGCGAGCTCATCGTGGCGTGCAGCCTGGTCCGCTCCCCCGGCAGCAGGTCCGCGTAGACCGCCTCCCGCAGCAGGGCATGGCGGAAGACATAGCCTTCCGTGCCGTCGGGCACCAGGAGCTGGTGGGTGACCGCCTCCCGCACCGCGCCCTCGTATTCGGCGGCCGCCAGGCCGGACGCGGCCCGCACCAGCTCGTCGTCGGCTCTGCGCCCGGCCACCGCCGCCGCGCGGAGTACTCGCTGGGTGGCGTCAGAGAGCTGCTCGACCCGGCTGAGCAGCAGCGCCGCCAGCCCCGCGGGCAGGGCGTTGCGGTTGCCGGGATCGCCGCTGACGGAGGCGGCGAGCAGTTCCTCGGCGTAGTAGGCGTTTCCTTCGGCCCGGGCCATGATGTCGTTCAGCTCGGTCGCGTCCAGGCGACCGGGCGCGGCCGCCGTCAGGTGCTCGGCCAGGGCCGAGGAATCGAGCGGCGCGAGGTCGACCGAGATGACACTGGGCAGCCGCTGCAGTTCGGCCACCACCGGCCGGAGCGGGTGGCGGCGGTGCAGGTCATCGGTCCGGTATGTGCCGATCAGGGCGACCCGCTCCCGGTGCAGCATCCGGGACAAGAACGTGACCAGGTCCCTGGTTGAGGCGTCGGCCCAGTGCAGGTCTTCCAGCACGAGCAGCACCGGCGCCGCGGCCGCGAGCTCGGTGAGCAGGCCGAGCACGGCGCCGAACATCTGCTGCCTGGCCAGGCCCGAGCGGTCCTCATCGGCCGGGCGTCCGTCGCCGCTGTCCGGGAGCAGCCGGCTCAGCGCGGGGCGGGAACTGAGCGCGTCACGGACCCCGGTGGACTGAGCGGCGCCGCGGAGCGCGTCGGCCAGCGGCAGGTAGGGCACGCTGTCGCCGAGCTCGGCGCACTGGCCGGACAGCACGGTGAAACCGCGTCCGGCGGCGAGCTGGGTCACCTCCCGGACCAGGCGGGACTTGCCCACTCCAGCGTCCCCGCTGACCAGCGCGGCCACCGAGCGGCCCGCCTCGGCGTCGTCAAGCAGCGCGAGCAGGCGGCCGAGCTCAGCGTCCCGCCCGACCATGCGCCCGGCCAGCACCTGAAGAACCATGGGCACGAGTATCCCATCAGGGGCCTGCGATTCCGATTCCTTAAGCTCGGCGAGCCGCAGGGCCGCAGTGAAGGGGGACGGGGAGGTGGGCGGGGGCCCTAAGGCGGAAAAGAAGACAAGGTACCCTGCGTTTCATGGACAAGGTTGAGCGCACAGACGCCGAATGGCGAGAGCAGCTGACGCCGGAGGAATACGCGGTGCTTCGCCAGGCCGACACCGAGGCCCCGTTCACCGGCGAGTACACCGACACCAAAACCGAGGGCGTTTACCGCTGCCGAGCCTGCGGCGCCGAGCTGTTCCGTTCTGACGCCAAGTTCGAGTCGCATTGCGGCTGGCCCTCGTTCTACCAGCCGTCCGAGTCGGACGCGGTGGTGCTTATCGAGGATCGGTCGCTCGGAACGGTCCGCACCGAGGTGCGCTGTGCCGCCTGTGACTCGCACCTGGGCCACGTGTTCACCGGGGAGGGCTACGACGTGCCCACCGACCAGCGGTGGTGCATCAACTCGGTGTCGCTGAACCTGGAGCCCGCGAAGCCTGCGGCGCCGTGAGCCTGCGGCTGATCCGGGCCGGTTCCCTGTCCGGCGATACCGCCCAGACCGGCGGTATGATCCGGACCGCGGCCATCTCCGGCGACCTGGTCGGCGCGCAGGCGCTGTGGATGGGCCGGACCGTCGTGTTGCCCGGGACCTCGTCCGGCGACCATCACCACGGCGACTCGGAAACGGGCATCTACGTGGTGTCGGGCCATCCGGTCTTCGTGTTCCGCGACCCGGTCAGCGGGTCCGTGGTGCGGCTCGAGACGGCCCCGGGAGACTACGTGTGGGTGCCGCCGCATGTCCCGCACCGGGAGGAGAACCCGTCGCCCGACGCCGACGCCGTGGTCGTGATCGCGAGGTCGACGCAGGAAGCGATCGTGGTCAGCGTCCCTGAGCTGTGACTTTACGGGCCGCTGGCCCTACTCCGGATCCTTGCCGTTGTACCTGCGGGCACGCTTGATCGCGCCGCGGTTGCGCTTGGCCTCCAGGCGCCGCTCGTTCGCCCGCCGACCGGGCTTGGTCGGGACGCGCTGGCGCTGCGGCGGGGCGACGGCGGCCCGCAGCAGAGCCGCCATCCTGGCCCGGGCGGCCTGCCGGTTGGCAAGCTGACTGCGCTGCTCGGACGCCGCTACCGTGAGCACGCCGCCGGCTAGCCTTCCGGCCAGGCGTTCGACCGCCCGGGCCCGCGCCCAGTCGGGCAGCGCGGGCGAGCGCTCGACGTCGAAGGAAAGCTCGACCCGGCTATCGGCAGTGTTGACCGACTGGCCGCCGGGCCCGGATGACCGGGAGAAGCGCTCGTGCAGCTCGCTGTCCGGTATCAGCAGCCAGCTGTTCACCCGGAGATCCTCAGGCATCCTTTGACGTTAGCCTGCGCTGCCCTGATCCCGCTCATAACGGCCGCGGGAACGCAGGATCATCTCGGCGTACCAGGCGTGCAGCCAGTCGCGCTCAGTTCCCGCGGCCAGCAGAACCGCAGTGTCGGGCGGCTGCACGGCGAACAGGATACGGATGGCCGCCGATTCCGGGGCTCCGGGGCGCAGCTCGCTCAGCTTCGGCGAACTCGTAGCCTCAGCGGCCTTGATGGCCTCCCGGCGGATCCGGAGTGCATCTACCGCGGACTGCAACTGCCGGCTGCCCGTAGACAGGTGCTCTTCGGACCCCAGCGCCTCGGCATGCTGACGGCTCAGCTCTCCGAGCTGGGCCTGGAGGCCACGCAACCGGGCCAGAGCCTTGGCGGCGAGGTCATCCCGGCCGAGGTGCGAGGCCTTGGCGCGCTGCTCAGCAAGCCTGCTTACCTGCTCTTCGAGCTGTCGCATCTGCAGCTCGAGCCGCTTGCGCGTGGCGGCCGCGTCGGCGACATCCCGACGTATGCGGGTGAGCATCTCAAACTCCTGTTGGGACTGATCCGGATCCTGGCGCGTTTCAGGGACCGGTGCCTCCACGACGAGCGGTGGGCCGAGACCCGCCCCTCCCTCGCGCAACGCATCCACTGCCTCGTCGACGAGCACGGCGGAACCGGGATCGCTTTCCCGCAGCTCTCCCAGCCACACCTCGACCTCGGGCACGACCCGGATCCGGTAAACCATCGCAGGCCTCCTGGGCTGGGGACAACGTCGGCGCCTCGGGCTACGCCAGGCTGGCGACGAGGTCGCGAACGGGCTTGCGGCGACCGGTGTAGAACGGGATCTCGACCCGGGTGTGCAGGCGGGCCTCAGATCCGCGCAGGTGACGCATCAGGTCGACGAGCCGGTGCAGTTCGTCGGCCTCGAAGGCGAGGATCCACTCGTAGTCGTTGAGTGCGAAGCACGGGACGGTGTTGGCCCTGACGTCGGGATACTCGCGCGCCATCATCCCGTGCTCGGCGAGCATCCGGCGGCGGTCCGCGGGATCGAGCAGGTACCACTGGTAGGAGCGCACGAACGGGTACACGCTGACGTAAGCGCGCGGCTCCTCCTCAGCCACGAAAGCGGGGATGTGGCTCTTGTTGAACTCCGCGGGACGGTGCAACGCCATCACCGACCAGACTGGCTGGCTGCAGTGGCCGAGCCGGATCCGCCGGAAGCGCGTATACAGGTCCTGCAGGTCATCCGGATCCGATGCCACCCACCAGAACATGTAGTCCGCGCCGGCCCGCAGGCCCTGGAGGTCGTAGCAGCCGCGGGTCACGACGCCCTTGCCTGCCGCCTGATCGAGCAGATCGTCCACTTCGGCCGCGGCGTTCCCGAGCCCGCCGGATTCCAGCCTGGCCCGGTCGGCCACCCGGAACACCGACCACATCGTGTAGCGGATCAGCTCGTTCAGGTCGCGTGCTCTCGGCTTGCGTTCCGCGTCCGCCGGATCCACCTCTGGCGCATCCGCCACTTCCGCTGCCTCGGCGGCCACGACCGCTTCGGCGGCCGCGGCAACGGCCTCGGCAGCCGCGCCGGTCTCGATACTCGGGTCGCCCGGTTGTGTCATCTCTTGTTCGTCAGCCATGTCACCATTGTCGGTCACGGCCGTCAGCGCCCTGGATCCGGTTACCGTCTGGGCCGAGAGACCCGGTTACCGTCGGGCCGAGAGAAAAGCCAGGACCTGATCCACGGCCTCGCGGGCGGTCGCGACGCACGCGGGTATGCCGACTCCGTCGTAGGCCGCGCCGCAGATCGCCAGCCCCGGCTGCGTCGCCATTGTCGCGCGTATCCTCGCTACCCGGTCCAGGTGGCCGACCGTGTACTGGGGTAGCGCGCCGCCCCAGCGGGTAACGCGGGTCGCGACTGGCGCTCCGCGTACCCCGGTGGCCTCCATTAGTTCCGCGGCGGCCAGCGAGGCGAGATCGTCATCGTCTCGCTGCAGCAGCGCTTCCTCGCCGATGCGGCCGACTGAGCACCGCACGATCTCCAGCGCCTCGGCACCCGGTGGCGGCGCGGCGGCCAGATGCGGCCACTTGACGGTGGAAAAGGTGGTCGCCTTGACGGCCCGCCCGTCCACGGCCGGGACCAGGTATCCGCTCAACCCCGAAGCCCCGAGCCCGAGCCCCGACTCAGACTCATGCTCGGGCCCGCGCTCAGCCCTGTGCTCCGGCCGGGGAAAGGCGGAACGCGGATAGGCCAGCGTGACGATCGCCATGCTCGCGTAGCTGATCTCGCCGAACGCCGCGACGGCGGCGGAGACGCCGGGCACCTTGGCGAGCAGGCGGCCGGCGGGCCGCGCCGGGACAGCGATTATGACCGCGTCCGCGTCGACGTGCTCCGGTGCCGCTGCCGATCCGACGGCAAGCCGCCAGCCGCTATCGGTACAGGACAGCTCGCGTGCCATCGCGCCGGTCCGTACCGCCGCCGCCGATGCCTTGCCGAGGACGTCAGGCAGCGTTCCGAGTCCGCCTGCGAGCGTCGTGAATACCGATCCGGCGCGCGTGCCTGATCCGGGCGTCTCCTTCTCATCTGTGCGCTCGGCCGGAGGCGGCGGCAGCAGGGACAGCACGGCCCCGGCGAGGGAGCGGTGCTGCCGGGACACGGCCGCCAGCCTCGGCAGTGTCGCGTCGAACGACAACTCCGCGGAACGCCCCGCGTAGACCCCGCCGAGCAGCGGATCGACGAGCCGGTCCACGACCTCATCGCCGAATCGGGCCGCAATGTACCGTGCTACGGGCACGTCGCCGTCACGAGCGGTGGGCGGAAGCTCGAGATCCTGGCGGGCCCGGGTCACGCCGTCGGCAGAAAGCACTCCGGATCTGGCCAGCTCGGCCATGTCCGAAGGCACGCCCATGTACTGACGCCGCGGCAGCGGGTGCAGCGCGCCTCGAGTCCAGATGGCCGCCGACGTAGTTCCGGGCATCACGCGCTGATCAGCCAATCCAGCCTCGGCGATCAGCCCGGTGCCTTCCGGCCGCGTGACGAGCAGCGCCTCAGCCCCTTCATCGACGGCTACACCAGCGATTTCCGACACGCGAAGCTTGCCGCCAAGCTGCGGTGAGCCCTCCAGCACGGTGACCCGTACCGCTTGATCTCGGAGGAAAAACGCCGCCGCCAGCCCGGAGATCCCGCCGCCCACAATGACCACGTGCGGCTGCGCGTTCGCAGGATTCATGCCTACCAGCCTGGCAGACGCGGCCCGATGCGGCGTACGCCGGACTCCCGTGCCTGGCCGTGCTTGGCACGGCATCTGGCCAGGGACGTGACCGCGGTGCGGCCGGGCCGGTGCGCGATCGTGACCAGAAGGGCGGAACCGCCCAGATCCTGGCGGCCGTCACAATGGCATGCTGAACACACGGAGCTTGGCCCGTCTCCGCACGCGGACCGGACGCACACGACGCGGTGCCATGGCCGGCCTCACCATCGGCGGCGTCATACTCGGTGGCGGCATATTCCTCGCGGGATGCTCGGCAGGCAGCTCAAGCAGCTCGGCTAGCTCGGGCAATTCGGTCAGCTCGGGGCTCCCGGCGAGGGCTGCGGCCGGGCAGGCCGCCGCGCCCATGCCCATGAGCGGCACGGCCGGGCGCGCCGCCGTCGAGCCGCAGAATGGAACGGGCACCACCGCCCGGCTGGCGCCCGCCAGCGACGTCATTTACACCGCGCAGCTGACCGTACGGGCCAGCAGTGTCAGCTCGGCCGCCGCCAAAGCCGCCCAGATCGCCGAGAGCGCCGGCGGTTACGTCTCGAACGAGACAACCTCGGCTGATCCGGATCACCCCTCCGAGGCCACCGCCAGCGTTCAGCTTAAGATTCCCGTCGCGGCCTACCAGGCCACGCTCGGCCAGCTCGCCGGCGGTCTGGGCACGCAGCTGTCGTTGCAGCAGCAGGCTCAGGACGTCACCGAGCAGGTGGCCGATGTGAACAGCCAGGTCACCTCCGATCAGGCGGCCATCGTCCAGCTCCGCGCCCTGCTTGTGCACGCGGGCTCGGTCAGCGACCTGCTCACCGTGCAGAACCAGATCAACGCCGAGGAATCTGACCTGGAGTCGATGCAAGCGCAGCAGCGTGCCCTCGACCAAGAGGTCACGTACGCCACCTTGACGCTGACCATTCTCGGCCCGCGGGCCAAGGCGCCGGTCCATCACGCCAAGACCCCGCCCAGCCTGGGCGGTGGCCTCAGCGCCGGCTGGCGCGCGTTCCGCGTCGCGGTGTCCTGGACTTTGGCCCTCCTGGGCGCGCTGGCGCCGTTCGCCGCCGTCGCGGCCCTTGCCGTCTTCGTCATCTACCGGGGCAGGCGGTGGGTGATTCGCCGCCGGCCCGCCGCCCGGCCCGCCTCGCCAGAAAGCTAGCCGCGGCGCCGCGGGGGGGATCCGCCCGGGGCCCGCTGCGCTTTCAGCCCTCGTCGTCAAGCGTGGACTGGCTCAGGTGGGCCCATGGGCCGACTCGGCGTGGACCAGATCGGCGAGCTTGGCCAGTATGGCGGGGTCGGTTTCCGGCAGGACGCCATGTCCCAGGTTGAACACGTGCCCCTCAGCGGTGCGCCCGCGTGCGATCACGTCCTTGGCCCGCTCCTCGACGACTTCCCACGGCGCAAGCAAGATCGCCGGATCAAGGTTGCCCTGCAATGCCTTTCCCGGATCCACCCGCCGGACAGCCTCGTCGAGCGGGATACGCCAGTCGACCCCGACCACGTCGGCGCCGGCCTCCCCCATCAGGCCGAGCAGTTCCCCCGTCCCGACCCCGAAGTGGATGCGCGGTACCCCACCCACCTCCCCTGCCCCCTTCTCTCCGAGCGCGGCGAAGATCCGGCTGGTGTGCGGCAGGATCGCGTGCCGGTAATCGTCCGGACTGACCGCACCGACCCATGAATCAAAGAGCTGGACGGCGGACACGCCCGCCGCGACCTGGATCTGAAGGAACGAGATCGTGATATCAGCCAGCCGGCCGAGAAGTGCGTGCCAAAGCTCGGGGTGGCCGTACATCAGCGCCTTGGTTTTATCGTGATTCTTGGACGGTCCCCCTTCCACCAGGTAGGAGGCGAGCGTGAAGGGGCCGCCCGCGAAACCGATCAGCGGAAGTTCGTCCAGTTCGGCCACGAGGGACCGGACCGCTTCTGTGACGTAGGGCACGTCATCGGGATCCAGCGGGCGCAGTCGGGCGAGGTCCGCCGAGGTCCGCACGGGACTGCCGACCACCGGCCCGATCCCGGCCTTGATGTCGACATCGATGCCCACCGCGCGCAGCGGCACCACGATGTCGCTGAACAAGATGGCCGCGTCAACGTCGTACCTGCGCAGCGGCTGCAGGGTGATCTCGGTGATCAGTTCGGGGCGGGTGCAGGAATCGAGCATGGAGATGCCCTCGCGGAGCTTCCGGTACTCGGGCAGCGACCGGCCCGCCTGCCGCATGTACCAGACCGGGGTATACCGAGTTGGTTTTCTTCGGCAGGCCTGAAGGAAAGGGGACGTCGTCTGGCTCACGCTCACGTCAGGGATCGTCTCACATCCCCACACTGCCGCCTTCAGGAGACACGCCGTCCGAGATCCCACGAATCGGCGCGAGAGCATGCCACCATCGGCATCAACCCCTTTTCATTTTCCCTTGTACGTCGCTTGATGCACCGCAACGAGGAGGTCGCCAGGATGACGCACCTGAGCAGGTACTGCACCGGATGCTGCGAAGAGCGGCTATTCGAGCAGTTTCACGCGGAGCCTGCCAGCTGTCCGGACGCGCCGGAAGGCGATTGCCAGGAATGGGGCTGCATGGTCTGCGGCGACGCCTTGATGATCGGCTTGCCCCTGTGCGAGCAGGCCAGCAGCGGCGCATCCCGGGCGGCGTGACTCGGGCTCCTCGCTCCTGCGAGCCGAAGTTAAAGTCAGGCGAATAGCATGAAACACTGGTGTTTCGGCATGAATCTAGATGGCGCTGCGTGAGAAGCGGATGACAGACACGTACGCTCAGGTCATGAGGCCCGCAGACGAGCCAGAAAATCGGGGCACAACGCGCTCATGCGCGCCCAGGCGATCGGGTACGGCACCCGACCCTTCGGCTGCCACCGACGGTGCCGGGACGGCACGTGATTCGTCTCCGACGCCTATCGGCGCGGCCAGGAAGCCTACGGGAAAGCCCAGGACAGCACCTGTGTCCGCGAAGAAGTCCAAAACGTCAGGGACAAGCGGAGAAACCCCAGTCTCAACCGCTCGGCCGCTAGGCCAGGCTATTCCGCGGGCTCCACACGTTCCGGTGCGGGCTTCGGATTCACCGGCCGAAGAGACATTCGCGGCGGTGGCTGCTGCCTTCATGGCGGGGCGAGACGCCCAAGTCCGTTCTGACCTGCAGTTCGAGGATGTGCCTGCGCCGAAACGACTCGCACCGTACGCCGCCGCCATCGCGGCTACCGTGCAGCGGGACGACGCAGATGTCGCCTGGGGACGGCTGGTTCTGCTCTATGACCCGGATGGCCAGCAAGGCTGGGAGGGCTCCTTCCGGCTGGTGGCCTACATTCGTGCCGAAGTGGAACCGGAAATCGCGGCGGACCCGCTCCTGGGCGAGGTCGGCTGGAGTTGGCTGTCCGAGGCCCTGGACACGCACGTACCTGGATATGCGGTGCCGAGCGGTACGATCACCAGGGTCATTACCGAGGGTTTCGGCGCGAAGCGGGACGAGCTTCCGCTGACCGGCTTCGAACTGCGGGCCTCTTGGTCCCCCGCAGGCCCTGGCGTTCCCTGGGGTTCGACGGGTCCGGGGCCGGGCACCAGCGATCTCGACACGCTGGACCTGTCCGCGCACATCGCGGCCTGGTGCGATTGCCTGTCCGCCGCAGCCGGCCTGGAACCACCGGGGACACGGGCACTGCGGCAGCCGGGGTGAGGGTGAGTTCAGGAAACGAGGTCGTGGGTTCCGGCGGGCGCGAAGAACCCGAGGCGCCAGAAGAGGCCAAGAAGCCGGTACCGCTGCTCGAGCCCCGTGACGGCCTGCCACCGGTCATCGAGACCGACGCGGCCCTGACCGAAGTCACCAGCAGGCTAGCCCACGGCGAGGGACCCGTCGCGGTCGACGCCGAGCGCGCCTCCGGATACCGCTACGGGCAGCGTGCCTACCTGGTCCAGCTGCGCCGCGCCGGGGCAGGCACAATGCTCATCGATCCGATCGCATGCCCCGACCTCTCCGGCGTTGACGCCGCTGTGGCCGATGCCGAGGCCGTCCTGCATGCGGCGTCGCAGGACCTGGCCTGCCTGGCCGAGATCGGCTTCCGGCCGCGGAAGCTCTTCGATACCGAGCTGGCCGGGCGCCTGCTCGGCTACCCGCGGGTGGCTCTCGGCACGCTGGTCGAAGAGGTGCTCGGCTTCCACCTGGAGAAGGGCCATTCGGCCGCCGACTGGTCGACCCGGCCGCTACGTACCGAACTGCTGCGCTACGCGGCCCTCGACGTCGAGGTGCTGGTCGAGCTGAGAGACGCCCTGGCGGTGGAACTCGCCGCCCAAGGCAAGACGGAATGGGCCCGGCAGGAATTCGAGGCCGTGCTCGCGGCCAGGCCAGCCGCGCCACGCCCAGACCCGTGGCGGCGGACCTCGGGGATTCACCGGGTGCAGTCCCGCCGCGGGCTTGCCGTCGTCCGTGAGCTCTGGACGACCAGGGACAAGATCGCCCAGGCCGCGGACATTTCCCCGCGGCGCGTCCTGCCCGACACCGCGATTGTCGAGGCGGCCAGGTCGTTCCCCGCCAACCACGCACAGCTGATCAGAATCAGCGGATTCGCGGGCCGTCAGGCGAGGCGACATGAGAGAGACTGGCTGGCCGCGGTCGCGCGGGCCCGGGCCAGCGCCGACGGCGAGCTGCCTGAGGCTACCGGCGGATCGATACCGAACGGACCGCCGCCTGCGCATCGCTGGGCCGAGCGGGACCCCGCCGCCGCGGCACGACTGGCGGCGACGCGTGCGGCCGTGACAGCCATCGCCGAACACAGCAGGCTGCCAATAGAGAACCTGATCT
This sequence comes from Actinomycetota bacterium, assembly GCA_003168295.1. Next base: position 8,785 of record PMST01000210.1, on the reverse strand, counting down.
CCCCAGACACAGTGCGCCGGCTCAGCTGGGATCCTCCTCAGCCGTACGATGAACAGACCGTCGCGCAAGCGCTGGCCGCGCACGGGGCCAGACCCTGGCAGATCGAACTCACCGCGGAAGCCATCGCCCGGGCCCTGGCCGCAGGAGACCTCAATGCCAAAAATAGCAACGCCGGAGACAGCAACGCCGGGGACAGTGCCGCTGAAGACAGCGCCGCCGCGGACGGTGAAGCGCCCGACGCGGGGGAAAGCTGAGCATGCACCTACTCGCTAGCGGCAGCCCTCCGCCGCTGCCGGGTTTCCTCAACTCGCTGGCAGGCCCCCTCGATCATTACGGCTACTGGGCCATCGCCCTGCTGCTGCTGCTGGAGAACATCGGCGTCCCGGTGATACCCGGCGAGCTCGCGATGATTGTTGGCGCCATTTTCGCCGGCAGCGGCCGGGCCGGCCTGAACATCGTCGGAGTCGGCGTCGTCGCGGTCATCGCCACGTTCGCCGGCACCGAGATCGGCTACTTCATCGGCAGGTACGCGGGACGCGAGCTGATCCTGCGCTACGGCAAGTACGTCTTCATCAAGCCGCACCACCTAGACCGGGCCGAGGTGATCGTGTCCCGCTACGGCGGCATCGTCGTGGTCCTCGCCCGATACATCGTGGGGCTACGCGAAGCCAACGGCATCATCGCGGGCATCACCCAGATGCGCTGGGTCACCTTCACCGTGTATAACCTGCTCGGCACGTGCGCCTGGGTCGCCACCTGGGTGACGATCGGGGACGTGGCCGGCAAAAACATCAACACGATCTACAAGGACGTCAACCGCTACTCCATCTACCTGCTCATCGTCCTGGTCGTGCTGCTCGCTGCCTACATCGTCCTGCGCCGCCGCCGCAAGGCCAACGAAGCTCCGGCGAGCCCTGGGGCTCAAGGAGGGCTTGAGGTCTCGGAAGGGCTTGATGTCCGGGAAGAGCCTGGGGTCCAGGAAGGGCGCGAGGTCCCGGAAGAGCCTGGGTCCCCGGAAGAGGTCGGGGTCCGGGAAGAGCTTGGGGTCCGGGAAGAGCTTGGGGTCCGGGGATCTGAGGCTCACGGGGACGGACCTGGAGCCCAGGAGAGTTCCAGGATTGATCTGCCCAAGCCTGGAACTCAGGGCACGTAGCGTTCCAGCCCGGCTAGCTCTTGGTCCGCCATGTGCACGACCCAGAAGCCGGCCTTGGGCAGCGGCGGTTCCGACGGCTCAGGCGGCGCCGGAGCGCCGAGCGCGGTGCATGCCGCGGCAAGCGCCTTCGGCAGGTTCTCTCGGTGCAGGCACAAAACGGCCGGGCGGCCGGCCGCCACGAGGTCACGAACCAGGTCGGCGAGTGCGTCATCACGGTTCGTTCGGGAAGAAAGATCACCAGAGCGGCCGGAAAGCGCCAAGGCCGCCTCGGTGTCCACCGTCCCGCCGAAAGACACCGCGTAAGGACGCACGCTCTCGGTGCAGCGCAGCGCGGGCGAGCTGAGGACCCTCGCGCTGGGCGCGAAGCAGGGCAGCAGCCCGGCCAGCGCCAGCGCGTCCACCTCTCCCTTGGCATCAAGCGGGCGCGACTCGTCATCCGTGGGCCAATTCTCCTTCTGCCCCGCCGAAGCGTGCCTGAGCAGGATCAGCGGCACCGTTGCCCGCGGCCGCAAGCCAGCGACCACAGCCGCGTCACGCGGGTAGGTCAGCCGCTGCCCGGCCTGCGCCAGCGGCAGCCAGGACACCTCATCCACCTCATGGCTGGCCGTGAACCCAGAATCCGCCTCACCGGGGCTGAACATCGACCAGTAGTCGATCCGCTTGCGGAAGGCGCCGTTCTGGTATTCCACCGACGGCAGCCGGGGGCCGAGCGCCGAACACACGCCGGTCTCCTCGCAGACCTCCCGCACCGCGGTGAGCAGGATATGCTCACCCGGCTCGCGCTTGCCCTTGGGCAGCGACCAGTCGTCGTACTTGGGCCGGTGCACCAGCAGGATCTCGACCGCTGATGCCCCGCAGCTCCCGGACGCCTCGTCCGTGACGCGCCGCCACGCCACCGCGCCCGCCGCGAGGATGAGGTCACTCATCAGCCGAACGGACCCTCCGTTCCCTGACCAGAGTCTCCTGCACGTCCCGCAGCGGATTCCCCTCCTCGTCCCGGCTGTGCCTGGCCCAGTGCCCGTCCGCGTCTTGCCACCAGGAGGAGGTTCTGTCGTCCATGCCGAGGTGCAGGATCCGGCGCAGCCGGCGCTGGTGACCGGTATCAGTTACCTGCACGAGCAGTTCCACCCGGCGGTCCAGGTTCCGGTGCATTATGTCGGCGCTGCCGATCCAGATCTGCGCGTCCTCGTCATCGTCCGGGCCGAAGGCGTACACGCGGGAATGCTCCAGGAACCGGCCGAGCACACTGCGCACCCTGATGTTGTCGGACAGGCCACCGATACCGGGCCGGAGCGCGCAGATGCCGCGCACCCACAGGTCAATGCGGACGCCGGCCTGCGAAGCCCGGTACAGCGCGTCGATCACCACCTCGTCGACCAGCGCGTTGGTCTTGAACGTGATCGCAGCGGGCCGGCCGGCCCGCTGCCGGTCGGCTTGCCGGTCGATCCGGCTCACGATGCCGGTCCGCAGCGATTCGGGCGCGACCAGGAGCCGGCGGTAGGACCCCGTACGGCTGTACCCGGTCAGGTGGTTGAACAGGGCGGTGACGTCCTCGCCCACCGCGGGATCAGCCGTGAGCAGGCCGAAATCCTCATAGAGCCGGGCCGTGGTCGGATGATAGTTCCCGGTCCCGAGATGGCAGTACCGGCGCAGCGTGCCGTCGGGTTCTTCGCGCACGATGAGCGCCATCTTGCAGTGCGTCTTCAGGCCGACGAAACCATAGACGACGTGGCAGCCCGCCTCCTCAAGCTTGCGGGCCCAGGCGATGTTGGCGCGCTCGTCGAACCTGGCTTTGATCTCCACCACGACCACGACCTGCTTGCCTGCCTCGGCCGCGTCGATGAGCGCGTCCACGATCGGCGACTGGCCGCTGGTCCGGTACAGCGTCTGCTTGATCGCGAGCACCCGGGGGTCCTCGGCGGCCGCCTCGATCAGCCGCTCGACCGAGGCGGCGAACGAGTCGTATGGGTGCTGGACGAGGATGTCGCGTTCGGCGATGGAGGTGAAGATGCTGGTCTCTTCCGGCACCGCCCGGGCCGAGGGAACGAATGCCGGGTAGCGTAGCTCGCCGATGTTCAGGTCGCCGATGGCGGACAGCCCGCTGAGATCAAGCGGCCCCGACACCCGGTAAACGGCGCGCTTGTCGATACCGAGCTCGGTGACGAGCCGGTCGAGCACATCGGCCGACATCGTGTCCTCGACCTCGAGCCGGACGGCCGGCTCGAACCTGCGCCGGACCAGCTCGCGCTCCATCGCCTGCAGCAGGTTCTCGGTGATGTCCTCGTCCACCTCGAGGTCCCTGATCCGGGTGACGCGGAACGCGTGCTGCTCGATAATCTCCACGCCGCCGAACAGGGCGGTCAGGTGCGCCGCGATGACGTCCTCGATCGGCACGAACCGGTTCTGCGACAGCGCGAGGAACCTGGGCAGCAGCGGTGGCACCTTGACCCGAGCGAACACGGTGGCGTCCGTCTTCGGGTCCGCGATCATGACGGCAAGGTTGAGCGACAAGCCGGAGATGAAGGGAAACGGGTGGGCCGGGTCCACCACCAGCGGCGTGAGCACAGGGTAGATGCGCTGCTTAAACAGGTCGCCAAGACTGTCGCGCTCCTCGCCGGACAGTTCCTTCCAGCGCAGCAGCTCGATCCCGTGTTCGGTCAGCTCGGGGTTGATCCGCTCGGTGAAGGCCCGGGCGTGCCGCACCGTCAGCTCGCCCGCCAGCTCCAGCGTATTGTCGAGCACCTGCCTGGGCAGCCGGACGCCAGCGCCCTCGACCGGGAAGCCCGCCACCATTCTTCTCAGCAGCCCGGCCACCCGGACCATGAAGAACTCGTCCAGGTTGGTCGCGAAGATGGCCAGGAACCGCACCCGTTCGAGCAGCGGGATCGACTCGTCTTCCGCGAGTTCGAGCACGCGCTCGTTGAACCTGAGCCAGCTTTCCTCACGGTCCAGGTAGCGCTCAGCGGGCAGGCCGGAATCGTCGTCCGGCTTCGCCCCTTCAGGTCCTTCTGCGGCGGGAAGACTCACCTGGCTGACACCCATGACCCCATTGTCCCCGCCCTGCGCTCAACAGGAAACGTCGAGATCATGTGACCTTTCTTCGTGGTCCTAATCCCCGGTCAGGCCGTGGGGTGGTCCGGGACCGGGCGTGGTCAGGGCATCGTATACCCGGGGATACCGGCCTGGTCTGGATGGCCTGGACGCTCAGGGACAGGTACCCCTTCCGGGCGCACATGGGGATGTGGACAGGAAAGAACGCGGACCGCACCTGATCCGGGAATGTGACCCGCAGCTCCTCGGTCGTCACCTGCTCGCAGGCGGTGGGCTGGGTGCTGCCGGTGCTGCCGGTGCCCGCGACCCGCAGCACCGAGTGCGCCGTCGCCCCTGGCTCCAGCGTCACCGGCTGCGGCCGGACCGCGGTGTCACGGATCGCCGCGGTGTCGCGGATCGCCGCGCTGCCGATCTGGCTGGCCACGTAGGAGGCGGACACCTCGGGGTAACCATAGAGGCTGCAGGCGCGGTGAGAGACGTTGGTAAATTCCAGTGTGTAAACAGTGGTGCCCGCGGCCTGTGTTCCTGTGCCCCCGGTCACGGTGCCGCCGATCCTGGTGAGCGCCCTCTCCGCCGTTCCGGGAGCACCGAGTCCGAGCCAGGCTTGAAGGCCAGACGTGGGGCAGATAGCACTCGGCCGGGCCGCCTGCGGCCTATCCGGGGCATGTGTCAGCGTGACAGCGAGGGCGGCCGTGCCGACAAATGCCACCACGACCGCGGCCACACGCCACCCAATATGGCCGTACCTAGTCATCGCAGTCCCATCTAGCGATGCCAGGAATTTCCCCCTCGCAGGCCTGCCCTAATCCTGTTACGACTCATTTGGCCATTTATGAGTTCCGCGCGGAGCACGGCCGGCGGGCTCCGCGCGGCCCCCTCGGCTAGTCCAGCTCGGAGGCGAACGCGGCCAGGTCGAGCAGGCGGAAGAGCGTGTCGCACCACCGCTCTGCCGGTGGCCGGTCATCGAAATGCCCGAGGCACTCATTGGCCGCGTCCAGGATCGCCCGCAGCACCACCGCGCCTTCTGAGCCCTGCGGGTCCGGGACATCTGAGCCCTGCAGGTCAGCGCTGTCCGGCCCTGGTCGCAGGGGAGCGCCTCGATTCGGCTCCCCTTCGAGAATCGCCGCCGCCTTCTGCGCCATGGTCAGCCCGAGCGTCCCGGCTAGCAGCACCCTTTGCATCATGAGGACGCCATTGTGGTCAGTCATTCCGTTTGCCTCTCGCTCATCCACTGTGGCTGTCCCGCCTTCGGAACTCATGATGCCGACAGGTTGTGACATTCTGACCGAGCGCGCGCCGCTTATTCGTGGTTTTCAGCCCGGACACAGTATCGAAAGATGGGCATTGTTCAGCAATGCGGACCTGCGCAGAGAATTTACCGCAGGCTCGGCCTCCGACGCCGATGGCCCTGACGGGTTCCTGACCAGCTTCGCCGGCGAGGTCGTGGCCGCCGGCCTGAACGCCGGCCCGGTCCCGGTCGTCACCGCTTCCCTGGATTCGACGGTCGAGCTCACGCTGGCCAACGAGGGCCACGAGGCGATCCTCTACACCCTGACCCCGAACGACTACAGGGGCCACACCCAGACGGTCACCGTGAAGCTCGGCAGCCCCAAGACCATCAGCTGGCCGACCGATCGGTACGGCTACTACGACGTGGTGGTCACCACCAACACCGGCGGCGGCTTCCGCCGCCGCTACGCAGGCCGCATCGCCTGAGCGACGCCATCAACGTGGCGCCTGGGACCCGTTCGGGTCTCAGGCGTCATGTGTCACGCGCAGGGCGGCAGGCGGACCAAATCGCCTCGCGGTTGTGCAGCTTGACCCGTTCGCCTCGGCCGAGCGCCCTGGCCAGGTCGGTTTCGGCGGTTTCGATTCGCAGCCATTCGGCGTAGGAAACGGGCACGATACCGCGCCCGGCCAGCACGTCGGCCAGTGGCCAATCCTCCGCGGCCGCGCCGGCCCTGGCGGCTCCGGCCGCCGCGATCCCGCTCCCAGCCGCGATCCCGTTCCCAGCCGACGTCCCCGGCTGATCGACAGGTTCGGGGTACCGGAGCAGTCCTGCGCGCGGCAGCTGCACGTCGCCTGCGCCCGGGCCGCCGACCAGGTCCTCAAGCAGGCACCGGACGGTCTCGGCGGCGTCGGACTTGTTGGTGCCGATCACGCCGGTCGGGCCGCGCTTGAGCCAGCCGGCCACGTACTCCCCGGGCAGCGGGGAACCGTCGGCGCCCAGGACACGGCCGAGCGCGTTCGGGACGACCGAGCCACGCTCGTCAAAGGGCACGCCAGGCAGCGGCACGCTCTGGTATCCCACCGAACGCAGCACCATCTGCGCGTCCAGCGTTTCGTATTGCCCGGTCCCGGCCAAGGCCCCGCTGGCGTCGATAGCGGTTCGCTCCAGGGTGATACCGCTGACTCGTTCGGCGCCAAGGATCTCCACCGGCTTGAGCCAGAACCTGATGATCAGCCGGCGCGCGTGCCCCGAGGCTGCGGGAGCCACCGCGGCACCCTGCGCCCACTTGGAGATCGCGACCATGTTGCCGCGCACGCGCCGGTCGGCTTCAGCCAGCGCGGCCCCCTCGCCGGAGGAGTCGAGCGCGTTCAAGTCGGCCTCGTCGCCGTGCACGATCACCTCGACGCCGGGCAGTTCGCCCAGCTCACGCAGCTCCTTCGTGGTGAACTTGGCGTACGCGGGCCCGCGCCGGCCGATCATGTGCACCTCGCGAACCTTGCTCGCGTGCAAGGCCTCGAGGACCGGCTGCGGCACGTCGGTGGAGTGCAGTTCCGCCGGATCCCGGGCCAGGATCCTGGCCACGTCGACGGCGACGTTACCTACGCCGATCACCGCGACCGACTCCGCGTCCAGGGTGAACGTCCCGGAATCCATGTCCGGATGGCCGCAGTACCAGTTCACGAAGTCGGTGGCGGCATAGCTGCCTGGCAGGTCCTCGCCGGGAATGCCGAGGCGGCGGTCCCGCATCGCCCCGGTTGCGTAGACGACCGCGTCGTAGGCGGCCACCAGGTCGTCCCGGGTGACGTCCTCGCCCAGGTGCACTCCGCCGACGAAGCGCACATCCGGGCTCTCCAGCACCTTACGCAGATACTGCGCGATCGACTTGATCGACTTGTGGTCTGGGGCGACCCCATAGCGGACCAGGCCGTAGGGAGTGGGCAGCCGGTCGATCACGTCCACCCGCAGCGCGACCGGCAACGGCAGAGCCGCCGCCTGCTTGACCAGCGCCTCGGCGGCATACAACCCGGCCGGACCAGAACCGACCACAGCTACGTTCAGCATGAGTCTTTACGCTACTCGACCGGCCGCCGTTCCGTTGCGGCCGCCTCGGGTACCGTCTCGCGGGCGTCGCCGGACGAACGCCGCACCACCGCCTCGGTGATCTGCCTGGCCAGGTGCTGCGGCGTCAGGCCCACCTCGTTGAGCACTTGCTCGCGCGTTCCGTGGGACAGGAACTCCTGCGGCAGCCCGAACGTCTTGACCGGCACGTCCACGTCATGGTCACGCAGCAGCCTGGATACCGCGTCGCCGAACCCGCCGACCCGCCCGTTGTCCTCGACCGCGACGACCAGCCGGTGCTGGCGCGCGGCATCCACCAGCGCCTCGTCGATCGGTTTGGTCCAGCGCGGGTCCACCACGGTGACGCCGATCCCGTGACCGGCGAGCCGGTCCGCGACCTCCAGGCCCATCAGCGCCATCGGGCCCGCGCCGGCCAGCAGGACGTCCGCGCCGAGCCCTGCTCCCGGCGTCCGCAGGACGTCCATGCCGCCGAGCTTGGCGACGGCTTCGACCTCGGCGCCCACCTTGCCCTTGGGGAACCTGACCACGGTCGGCCCGTCGGACACCTCGACCGCTTCGTTCAGCAGCTCGGCCACGCGCTTGGCGTCCCGGGGCGCCGCGATCTTCATGCCCGGGACCAGCTGCATGATCGACCCGTCCCACATGCCGTGGTGGCTGGCGCCATCGGGCCCGGTCACGCCGGCCCGGTCCAGCACGATGGTCACCGGGAGCCGGTGCAGGGCCACATCCATCAGCGTCTGGTCGAAGGCGCGGTTGACGAACGTCGAGTAGATGGCCACGACCGGGTGCAAGCCGCCCATGGCCAGGCCCGCGGCGCTGGTTATCGCGTGCTGCTCGGCGATCCCCACGTCGTAGACCCGGCTCGGGTAGGCCGCAGCGAACTGCGTCAGGCCGGTCGGGTTCAGCATCGCCGCGGTGATCGCCACGACGTCGGGACGACGGGCGCCGATCGCCACCATCTCATCGCCGAATACCCGGCTCCAGCTGCCAGGCAGCGCGCCCGCGGCGGGCACCTGGTGCAGCCGGTCGTCCGTGTTCTGCTCGGCCTCCGGGTAGCCCAGGCCCTTCCTGGTGATCACGTGCAGGAGCACGGGGCCGCCGTAGTCGCGGGCCCGGCGCAGCGCGTTCTCCACCATCCGCTCGTCGTGCCCGTCGATGGGGCCGACGTACTTGAGGCCGAGGTCCTCGAACATCACCTGCGGCTGCAGGACGTCCTTGATGCCCTTCTTGATACCGTGCAGCGTGCCGTACAGCGGCCCGCCCAGCGGCGC
>PMST01000464.1 GCA_003168295.1 Actinomycetota bacterium | reverse complement strand
GCCGGCCGGTAGCCCACGATGTGGCGGGACAGTACGTGGTACCAGGCCCAGGCGGTCGCGGCAGGCCCCCCGGTGAGCATGATCGTGAACGTCACCGCGGGCCCGAACAGGAGGGTGACAGGGACCAGCGGCACGGTCAGGCCGAGCAGCCCGGTGTTGGCCATCAGGTTCACGCCGTTCGGCGCGTTCATCTGGGGGGTGAACAGCGGGTTCTCGCCGTGGGTGAAGATCCGGGTCGCGTGGACCAGGGTCCACTCGAAGAAAGGGACGTCGGAACCGCCGTTCACCAGGGTGAGCGCGTCGACGTGCCGCCACAACCCGGAAGTCACCCAGGAGGCGAGGGCGAGGTAGAACGCCACGGCGGCGCAATCTGCCCACCGGGGCACGAGCCGGTCCGCGGACCGCTCCGGCGCGGTCCGCTGGCCGACGGCCTCTGCGGCACTGGACGCGGACATCCAGGCGAGCCTATCGGCTGGGTCTCTTCCACCGTCATTCTTACGCTGAGCTGCGATGTCGCCTCGAAACGGCAGCAGGTCTACGCTTGCAGAGCCGACCAGTGCGCCGAGAGCGTCTCGTGGTGCCAGCCACCACCCGTATCCATCAGCCACGGCCTGGTCTGACTGGAGCCATGATCGCCACCACGCGTCGGGACGAAGAGCGCTAGCCGCCCACGGTCACCCGGCGCGGCGAAGATCTCGGAGTCCGCGGCCGATCCGGCGACCGCGCTGCCCCAGCTCAGCACGAGCTTGCCCGCCCCGGTCATCGAAACTGCGCGCCCCCAGCGCCGCAGGGGCCGCTCCGGAGACGGGCCCCGGACGACGCTGACCCGTGCCCGCGCTCGGTACCGCCCTCGGCGATCACCAGGTACCAGAAGTCGCCGCTCTGGTACAGGTGCGGTGCCTCCGGGAACTTCAGTCCGGCGCCGGACCACAGTGAGCGCGGCGCCTCCAGCGCCTTGCCGGCCGCGAGGTCGACCCGGACCTGCTGGATGCCCAGGTGCTGGCCCAGTTGCTCGCCACTGGTGGACAGGCCGGAGAAGGTGACGTACGCCGTGCCGTCGTCGTCCCAGGCCAGGTCGGGGTCGATGCCGCCGACGCCGTCGATGGTGATGCCGTCGCTCCACGGGCCTGCCGGGTCGGCCGCGGTGAAGACCACGCACCCGCGAGGGCTCATCGCGATGGTGACGATGATGTAGAAGACGCCGTCGCGGTACCGGATGGTCGGCGCCCAGACACCGCCGCCGGTGGCCACGCCCTCCACTCCTGCTTGGGCGTGCTGCGGGCAGCATACGAGCTCGGCCTGCGCATCCCGGCCGACCTTTCTCTGGTCGGCTACGACAACAGCACCCTCGCCGCCAGCGCGCCCATCAACCTGACCAGCGTCGGCCAGGCGGCCCACGACCTGGGCGCGACGGCCGCCCGGCTCCTCGGTGAGCGCATGGACGGCCACAGCCGCTCTGTTCTCACCTCCACTGCGCCCCAGTTGATCGTTCGCAACACCACTGGGCCGCCGCCGTCATAACCGCCTGGACCGCCCCAACCGTCGCCTCTGGTAGTACGACCACGTGGCCACGATCATGCGTAGCGAGAAACATATCCAGCTGGTCAAGCAGCCACGTCCGCCCGGAAATGTTCGTCACAAGGGCGGGGAGGCGAAACTGACCTCGGCCGCGACTAGGAGCGCGTCCGCGAGCTCGGCTGGCTTGGTGAACAGCGACTCGTGGCTGCCCGGTGTGCTGATTGGCGTGGCACCGATTCGCTTGGCGAAGCGGTCCCAGCCGTATTCTCCCGGGGGCAGCGCAACGTCGTCAGTGGACAGGATGTAGCTCAGCGGCACGCCGAAGTCCTGGTACGCGGTGCCGTTGACCGGGGCGTCGGTGAAATACCGGTAGGGCTGCGGCCGCAACTGGGCGTGGACGACGGCGGCGGTGTCCGGGTCGGCGTCGTTCATGAAGGCGCCCTGGAACACCGGCAGGGGCAGCGCGACCGTGTTGTCGGCCGAGGCGCCGGCGAGCTGGGCGAACAGCTGCTGGTAGTCCGGCAGCACCTCGTCGTAGAGGGAGCGTCCGGCTTCCGGGACGAAAGCACTCCAGAACACGACGCGGCGCAGACGCGCCGCCACGGCCGGGGTGGCGCCGGCGATCACGTAGCCGCCCCAGCTGTGCCCTACGAGTGTGATGCCGTCCGTGCCAAGCTTGTCGATGTCCGCCACCAGGGCGCTGACGCATTCGTCTAGGGCTTGCCCGGCTGGGTCGTCGTTCACGCCGAGGCCAGGGCTGGTCGCCGCGAAGACCCGGTGCCCCCGCGAGCGGAGCGCCGTGGCGACAGCCTGGTACGTCCAGCCGCCGTGCCAGGCGCCGGGGACGAGCACGAAGTTCTCTGTCATGAGGACCTTCCTTCGGGGGACTAGGTGTAGCTCCGGTCGATCACCTCGCGGACGAAACGGTCTGCGGGCCCGTGCAGCGCGTCGTGGGCGGCCCTGAACAGCTCGTGCACCCGGACCCCGGGCCAGTCCTCGGGCAGCAGCTCGCCGGGCAGGTCCGGGTCGCGGAACGGCATCCTGCGGTAGGAGGCGACGAGCGTGACCTGCCGCCGCAGGGCCTCCTCGCCGGGGAGCGCGGCCAGCTCGGCGGGCGGCGGGAGTTCGGAGTACTGGGACAGGAGCTCGGAGTACTCGCGCGCCAGGCCGTCGAGGTCCCAGCAGCGGCCCGCCATCTCACGGTCGGCGGTGCGGTCGGGGGCCCGGCTCTCGAGCAGGTCGAGGCGCCCGGCGGATTGCTCGCGCAGCGCTTCGGCGATGCGGTCCAGCCGCGGATGCGGACTGATCCACGTAGCGCTGGCCAGGGGGCCGAACCCGTGCCACGCGAGCAGCTTGCGGAGCTGATCTCGCTCAGACCGATTCTGCTCGGGAATGGCGTAGATGACCATCCGCCACAGGCCGTCCCAGCGGCTGATCCCGCGCTCGAAGATGCGCGCCCTGCCCTCATCGAGCATGGCGAGCCCGTGCGGGGTCACGGCGTAGCTGGACTGGCGCCCGTTGCGGTAGGTCTCGAACCAGCGCTCGCGGCGCATCCGGGCGAGGACCACCCGGGCCGTGCTGTCGCTAACACCGAACACCTCGAGCAGCCGGTTCAGCGCCCGCATCGGGACCCGTCCGTCTCCGACGTAGCGCAGGTGGTCTCCGAACAGGTCCCACAGGACTGCTCGCGGTTTCATCGCGTATCGCTCCCACGCTGGACGATAGTCAACAGCTTGTGTCATAAGTGGGCCGTTCGTCAATCATCTGACACATATGGGCCGCAGGCGGCTGCCCGCCGGTACAGATCGGGGCCGCACGGGGCTTCCGCCCCGCCATCATACGTGACATACTTTTCACGAACGACGCAGAAGTGAAACATCGTTTGACAGGGATCGTGCTATGCGGATTGCGGTCGTCGGAGGCGGGCCCGGGGGGCTGTTCGCCGGCTCGCTGATCAAGCGGTCGGACCCGGGTCACGAGGTGACGGTGTTCGAGCGCAACCGCGCTGGGGACACGTTCGGGTTCGGCGTGGTGTTCTCGGACGCCACCCTGGCTGGCATCCACGCGGCCGACCCCGTGCTGCGGACCGCGCTGTCCGAGCACGGGGTGCACTGGGATGCCATCGAGGTGCGCGCGGGTGGCGAGCGCCACCGTTGCGGCGGCAACGGCATGGCCGCGGTCGAGCGCAAGATGCTGCTTTCCTTGCTGCAACGGCAGGCCGCGGACGAAGGAGTGGACGTCCGGTTCTGTTCGGACGCGGACGTCGACGCCGTCCTCAGCGCGGGATACGACCTGGTCGTCGCAGCCGACGGGGCGAACTCCCGGTTCCGGGAGCGGTACCGGGACGCGTTCGGGCCCAGTGTCGAGACCGCGACCGCGAAGTTCATCTGGCTCGGCACTCGCTACCCGTTCGAGGGCCTGACGTTCGTCCACGAACGCGGTCCCCACGGCGTGTTCGCCGTGCACGGCTACCCCATCGGCAACGGCGTCTCCACCTTCATCGTCGAGACCGACGAGTCCTCCTGGTCTGCCGCCGGCCTCGATGAGTTCGACGTGAACTCACCGCCCGGCCGCAGCGACGACAAAAGCCGCGCCTACCTGCAAGAGCTGTTCGCCGAGCAGATCGACGGCCGCCCGCTACTGGTGAACAACTCACGCTGGGGCAACTTCCGCACCCGCCGGGCGCAGTGGTGGCGGCATCGCATCGGCGGTACGGCGATCGCCCTGCTCGGGGACGCCGCGCACACCGCTCACTTCTCGGTTGGCTCCGGCACCAAGATGGCGATGGAGGACGCTATCGCTCTCGCCGCGGCCGTGGCCG
>PMST01000545.1 GCA_003168295.1 Actinomycetota bacterium | reverse complement strand
GGCACCTGGTGTTCATCTCGGTGGTCGGCGCCGACCGGGTCCCGGTCGCCAGCGTCATCGACCGCGCCATGTTCGGGTACTTCGGCGCCAAGCTGGCCGCCGAACGGGTGGTCACCGATTCCGGCCTGCCGTGGACGACGCTGCGTGCCACCCAGTTCTATGAGTCGCTCCCCATCGTGGCGCGGCAGATGGCCAAGGTGCCGGTAATCCCGGTCCCGGCCGGAGTCCGGTTCCAGCCGGTCGACGCCGGCGAGGTGGCGGCCCGGCTGGTGGAACTGACGCTCGGTACGCCGGCCGGCCTGGTGCCCGACATGGCCGGACCGCGAATATACGGGATGGCCGACCTGCTCCGCGGATACCTGCGGGCCAGGGGCAAGCACCGGGCCATGGTCCCGGTCCGGCTCCCGGGCGCGGCGGCCCGGGCGATACGGGCGGGCGCGAATCTGGCTCCCGATCGGGCGGTCGGTCACCGGACCTGGGAAGAGTTCCTGACCGAGCAGGTCGGCCCGGCCAAAGGCAGCAGCTCCAGCCTTTCGCTGGGCAGCGCGTAACCGGCCGGCCCGGCCAGTGCCGCATCGACGGGCTGACGGCACGTCCGAGGCGAGGTACCGTTCTATCCGCAAGATCACCTCGCCCCGTCCCGAAAGCCCCCGAACGCTCCCGAAGAGGCCATGACCGCCGTCCTCGATCACCTCGCCATCGGCACGCCAGCCCTGACTGACGGCTGGCAACTGTTCGGCGGCGTGCTCGGCGGAAGGTGGGCCTATGGCGGCGACTCCCCGGGATTCTGGTGGGGCCAGCTGGAGTTCGGCGCGGGGCCCAAGATCGAGCTGCTGACTCCCGTCGGCGGCCCCGACGCCGCCTTCCTCGAGCGCTTCCTGGCGGCCCGCGGAGCCGGCCCGCACCACTTCAACTTCGTCGTCGACGACATCGGGGAGGCCCTGGCCCGGATCCGGGCCCTCGGCATCGAACCCGTCGGGGTCAACCTGGCTAATCCTTACTGGAAAGAGGCATTCCTGCACCCGCGCACCGCCCACGGCATCGTCATCCAGGTCGCCCAGCAGGCCGGTTCCCCGCGGGTGCCCGCACCCCGGGAGCTTCCCGAGCCCGGCCCGCCCGCCTCCTTCGACCTGATCGAGCATCGCGTCAGCGACCTGGCCGGCGCGACGAGGCTCTTCCGGCAGGCGCTGGACGGCCAGCTCGAAGCGGCCAGCGACCGGGCCGCCGAGCTGACCTGGCCCGGCGGCAAGCGCATCAGGCTGGTGCGCGAGGACGGCCTGCCCCTCGGCGGCGCGCTGCACCACATTCGCTTTACCCGGGGCGCGGGCGCCTTCAGCACCCAGGACAAGGACCGAGCGGGCCTGCTGGCCAAACGCCTCGGCGTGATGGTGGACCTAGCCGGCTGACGGTCACCACGTCGCGGAGACCGGCAGGACGCCAGGCGACATGCCCGGCAGGGAGGTAAAGACGCCGTTGTCGATGCGGCCGAACGCGAAGGCCTAGACGAGCACATGATCGCCGTCGCCGGCCCCCGGTGAGCAAGGGAAAGGAAGAATGCCCACTCCCCTCCACTTTCAATCTATAGCGCACCCGGGGGCTTGCGGCAAGACCCGGGTCATGCCGTAGAGTCGCCGGCCGAGGCCAGAATCCGCGGACACGGGAGTCGCGAAATGCGTGTGCTGTGGCCGGCGTACGGGTCGCGCGGCGCCTTGCCGCGCCAATAGTGGCCGGCGACCTCAGATCGGAGCTGATGACGTGAGCCCCCTGACGAGCAGCGCGTTTGACCTTCCCGACCGGCTGTCTGCCAAGGCCGACCCGGCGCTGATCGGCGGCGACGAGCAGCACTTCGCGGCCATCGCGGAGAGTCTCGAGCAGTCGATCGCCGACCTGTCCGACCGCCTCGATACCGAGCGCACTGCGCCCGGCGGCATAGGCCAGGCGGCGATGGACCGGGACATGGAGGTCCACCGGCTGACCGCTCGCCTGCGCACCCTGCGGCGCTTCGGCCTGGACCTGTGCCTCGGGCACATGGTCCGCGCCGACAACCCCGAGCCCGTGTACGTCGGGCGGCTTGGCCTCCTAGACAGCTCGGGTCGCCGGCTGCTGGTCGACTGGCGCTCCCCCGCGGCGGAGCCGTTCTTCGGAGCGACCCACGCCAACCCGATGGGCCTGGCCAGCCGCCGCAGGTATCGCTGGGCCCGCGGCCGGATCAGCGACTACTGGGACGAGGTGTTCACCGCGGACGGGATTGAGGGGCACGCCGCGCTCGACGACCAGTCCGCCTTCATCGCCAGCCTGGGCAGCAGCCGGTCGCCCCGGATGCGAGACGTGCTCGGCACCATCNNACCAGGACGCCATCATCCGCGCGGGATCCCGCGGCGCTCTCGTCGTCGACGGCGGTCCGGGCACGGGCAAGACTGTCGTCGCCCTGCACCGCTCCGCCTACCTCCTGTACTCCGATCCTCGCCTCGGTCACCGCCGGGGCGGCGTGCTGTTCGTCGGTCCGCACCAGCCCTACCTCGCCTATGTCGCTGACGTCCTCCCTAGCCTCGGCGAGGAGGGCGTGCAGACCTGCACCCTGCGGGGCCTGGTCGCCGAGGGAGCCGCGGCAGCGATCGAGGCTGACCCGGACGTGGCCCGACTGAAGTCGTCCGCGGACCTGGTGAAGGCGATCGAGACGGCCGTCAGGTTCTACGAGAACCCGCCCGCCCAGGGAATGATGGTGGAGACTCACTGGTCCGACATCTGGCTGAGCGCCGACGACTGGGCCGAGGCGTTCGAAGCACCAGAGCCTGGTACTCCCCACAACGAGGCGCGCGACGATATCCGGGAAGAAGTACTCAGGATCCTGATGGACTCCCGCGACGACGACGTCCCGGCTGACCTGCTCCGCAAGTCGCTGCTGCAGAGCCGGGAGCTGAACACGGCCCTCAACCGCGCGTGGCCGCTGATCGAACCGGCTGACCTCGTCGCAGACCTGTGGTCGGTGCCTGCCTACCTGCGGCTATGCGCTCCCTGGCTCAGCCCCGGTGACGCGGCGAAGCTGCAGCGCGAGGACGCCCAGGCCTGGACGGTGTCCGACCTGCCGCTCCTGGACGCAGCACGTCAGCGGCTCGGCGACCCGGAGACATCACGACGTAAGCGCCGGCATGACGCCGCGGTCGCCGCCGAACGCGAGCAGATGGACAAGGTCATCGACAACCTGATCGAGGCCGCGGACGACGAATACGGCGTAGGTCTGGTGACGATGCTGCGCGGCGAGGACTTCCAGGACGCCCTGGTCAATGAGGCCGCACTGCCCGGTACCGACCCGGACCTGCTGGCCGGGCCGTTCGCGCACATCGTCGTGGACGAGGCTCAGGAACTGACCGACGCGGAATGGCAGATGCTGCTGCTCCGCTGCCCGTCAAGGAGCTTCACCATCGTCGGGGACCGCGCCCAGGCCCGGCACGGGTTCACGGAGTCATGGCAGGAACGGCTCGAGCGGATCGGGTTCGACCGGATCCACCTGGTCTCCCTGAACATCAACTACCGGACGCCGCAAGAGGTCATGGCCGAAGCCGAGCCGGTCATCCGGGCCGTGCTCCCGGACGCCAACGTGCCGACCTCCATCCGCAGCACCGGCGTCCCCGTCGTGCACGGATCTGTCTCGGATCTGAGCTCGATCCTGGACACCTGGCTCGCCTCCCATGCTGACGGGATCGCCTGCGTCATCGGCGATCCCACGTTCCAGATCGGCGATCCCACGTTCCAGGCGGCATCCCGCGTCCGGTCGCTGACCCCGGAACTGTCGAAGGGGCTCGAGTTCGACCTGGTCGTCCTCGTCGACCCAGAGGCGTTCGGCCAGGGCATCGAAGGAGCGGTCGACCGCTACGTCGCGATGACCCGGGCGACCCAGCAACTCGTCATCCTCACGAGTTCCTGACGTCGGCCCGGGCAACCTGATCGCCGCCCGAGCCAGCAGCCCACCGACCGTCCCGCCGCGCTACCCCGCTCCTCAGTTGAGAGCGTTAGCGCAGGTGGCGGAGGCGGACGGGAATCGAACCCGCCAGCGCCGCGGTGCGGCGCTCACCAGTTTTGAAGACCGGGGGGGCCACCAGGCACCCAGACGCCTCCGGGTCGACTCTACTGGGCACGAGAGCGGTCGCTGGTGCCAGCACAGCGGGGTCGCAGCCAACCTGAGCCGAACCCTGCGCTTGAGTCGCGGCGTAGGAGTAGGGGCAGGAGTCGTAAGCTCTGTCATTCAGCACAACATCAGCCACAGAGATTGACGGGGCCCCCAGCCACGGGTAGCCGCGAGAGTGCGGTGTCCGAAACGCGGAGACCCGGCCGGGACACATGGCAAGCGAATCGGAGAGAGAACATGAAGGGCTTCAAGAACTTTCTAATGCGCGGTGACGTGATCGTCGTCGCCGTGGGGCTGGTGGTAGCTCTCGCATTCAGCAGCCTGATTACCGCTTTCACGACCGACATCATCAGCCCGATCGTGGCCAGGTTTCAGGGCCGCAAATCAATGGGCCTGGGCGTACAGCTCGGGCAAACCGGCAATACGAAGACTTTCCTGGATTTCGGCTCGTTCATTTCCGCGATCATCTATTTCGTCATCTTTATCGCGGTGGTGTAATTCCTGATTGTCACGCCCTACAAGCACGTCCAGGCGCGGCGCGGCCAGGTCGTGTTCGGCAATCCGTCGCCCGTCAAGACCTGCCCGGCCTGCCTGTCCAGCGACCTCCCGGCGGCCGCCTCCAAGTGCAAGTACTGCGGCACGGAACAGCCAGCCGTCGCCGCCTGAGGGCGAGGTAGACACGCGGAAAGCCTGGGCCGCTAACCTGGTAGCCATGCCGAAGGTGAAGGTGCCGCGCAAGAACGTCACGCCCGGCGAGGTGGTCACGGTCCTCAGCCGCCGGCTGGGACCCGGCTACCAGGTGGAAAGCAACGGCGACCAACGGGTCACCGTGCGGAAAAGCAGCCTGATGTCCGCGCACATCTCGATCACTGACCGGCCCGGCGCGTCCGTCTTCCGCGTCAGCGGAGGCGGCCTGCTCTTTCTCCGCATCGCCAATACGCTCGTCACCGCTCGCCGGGTCGCGGACGCTCTCCGCCGCTCTCCCGAGTTCCGCAGCCTCTGAGCCGCACGGGCGCGCGGTCCGCGACGGCCCGCGTCCGTCGACGCGCAGGGGCCTAGGCCTCGCCGGGACCCGGGCCGGCCTGCGCCGCCTCGCACCCTGACCCCTGGGCCGCGCCGCCCTGGACGACGAGCAGCTGGTCCACGCCCATCAGTTCCAGCACTCGCGCCACGGCCCGCTGAGGACGGGCCAGGACGAGCGCACCGCCCCGCTCCCGCAGGGTCTTTCCCGCGAGCACAAGGGCCCGCACCGACGCCGAGTCGGCGAAACACAACCCGGACAGGTCCACCATCAACCGCTGCACGCCCCCGGCCAACTGCGCGCTCAGGAGATCGCTCAGCTCCCTGGCCGAGGCCAGGTCCGCCTCGCCCGACAGCATCACGACCGGCCCTGACTCTCCCGCCGCGACCGATGCCTTCAGCAAGCGCACGAGGAAAAGCATAACGGCCGCACGGGCGGCTCCCAAGGCTGAGCCACTCGCGCTGTGCTTCAGTCAGGGGCCGAAACGGGCGGATCTTTGGCGGGGAAGAAAACGATGGTGGCGCGGGTGCCGTCAGCACCGGAAAACACGCTGATCTGGTCGGCCACCAGGCGCACCAGCCACAGGCCATGGCCCTGCAGGAAAGGCCAGCGATCCGCCACGTTCCCGCCGGGCCCGGCGTCCCGGCCCGAGGCCGGTGAGCCGCTGTCGTCCACCTGGCAGTGCAGCGCCCCGTCGCGTTCCCACATCCGCAGCCGTCCCGCGCCCGCGCCGTGCCTGACGGCGTTTGCGGCCAGTTCATGAACCGCGATCACCAGGTCATCGGTGCGGCTCTCGGGCAGGCCCGCCTGGATGGCGTGCGCCTGCACCGCCGCCCGCAATGCATACAACGTGCCTGAATCAAAAGCTTGATCCAGGGCCAGGCGCGCCTCGCTGGCCGCCGTGTCAGCTTGGGTATCCGCCAGGACCGCGCTATCACCGGGGCTGGCCGGATCCGGCCCGCGTTCGTTACCCTTCATCGACGCCAACCAGGCTGACCTGCGGCAGGCGATCCGCGCCGAGCTGGGCAAACCTTGCTTCGATCGCCGGACGGCAACGCAGGACCATGGTGCGGGACGGGTCCAGGCTAGCGGCGGCGTCGGTGACCATCCGGATACTCGAAGCGTCGATGAAGCTCAGATTGGCCATGTTGATGGTGATATCCCCATCGATGCGGATCGCCTCCCCAAGCGCAAGCGCAAGCGCTTCGGACGCCAGGAAATCCATCTCGCCCGCCAGCCGGATGCCCGGGGGCACGTACTGACGGCAAATGCGCAAAACCGGATCATCATAGTAAGTGGCTGCCGCCACCGCATGGGAGTGAAACGGTGCAATCAGAGCCAGGGTGACAGGGTCGAAGCGCTCCCTGTCATAGCCGCACAACACCGACATGCCCGCGCCGCTGACCGCGGCGGCTATCTCCTCCTCAAGCACCGGCAGTTCCTCGATCCCGGTCATCGGCCGCAACGCCCAGCTCATGTCCAGGGCGACCCGTATCCCTGCGTACCCCTGCTGTCGCGAGTCCGCGAGCTGATCGCGCAGCCAGCCCATGGCCTGCCCGGCCGAGAAGCCTTGCGGCCCGACCAGGCCATCCTGGCTGGCCACCATCACCATCTGCCCGGCCGCGACGGCCGCCTCGGCGGCAATCTCGCGCCAGCCCAGCTTGGCCGCGGCCAGCTGCGGCGAATCACTCAAGACGACCACCCGAAAACCGCTGGCCAGCCCGTCGCGGACAAACGCCGCCGTCAGGTCGAGCAGATCGTCGGCCTCACCGAATGTCAGGCAGGCATGTGCGTCGGCCGATAGCTCAGTAACCTGCGTGTACGCGCTGACCGGTACCGCGGCCCCTCCTTCGATGCTCACCACGACACGCTACTGCCAGACCGCACCCAGCCAGCGCATAGGGCACCCGTCAGCGCAGGCGGCGGCGGTCGTCGGGAAGACGGTGGGTGATCCCGGCCCGGTCCAGGTATTCCAGCAACGGGATCGCGACCCTCCGGGTTGTCCCGAGGGCCTGCCGCGCTTCGGCGGTGGTAAACGGCTGGGGCAATCGGGCCAGGACGTGCGCCGCCTCGGCTTCCGCGCCGGGCGCCAGCACGATCTGCTCGCTCACCCGGAGCAGCAAGCCCGCTCGGGCGGCGGCCGCGAGAGCCCGCTGGTCGAGGCCGAGGTCTTCCAGCCGCCCCGCCTCGGGCGCCATGAACGGTGCCCGGGCCAGGTCAGCCAGCACGGCACGTATCCCCGAGACCACGCGGGGCGGCAGCGACGACGCGGGCCCGGTGGGCTCGCGCGGGTCCTGAGGTTCCGGTGACTCCTGCGCCACTAGCCGCAGATAGCCTCCGGTCAGTTGCACCTGGGCCGGGCCGCCGGCGTGGGCGGGCAGGTCCAGGGGAGGACGGGCCAGCGCCTCGAGCAGCGTCCGGTCGGGCACGCCCAGAGCGGCGCGCGCGGCCTCTGGTGACATGCCGATCGCCAGCGGGTCGCTTCTGGCGTGGGCGGCGACCATCTCGGCGAGCCGGCGCCGCAGGTCAGCCCAGCGGACCGGATCGGCAAGCCAATCGCCGACCACAGGAGCCACGGGGGCAACGGAAGTCACGGGGGCCATGGGGTCCGGGCCTACGGTCACGCCCATCGCGGCCAGCGCGCCTGCCCGCAGCAGACCGTGGCGTCGCAGCAGGTCGGCCGCCGACGGAAGGTCCGGCCAGGCGGCCAGCTCGCGCCCGGCCGCGGCAGCGGCCCCTCTCCTGGCGATCGCGGGCGGCGCGACGTCGAGCACCGTCGCCCCCAGGATCCTGGCGTCCGCACGGCCCGGGTCGCGGAGCAGGACGCGGTCGCCGACGTGCAGCGGCAGTGCGTCCCGGAGCGTCAGGCGCGCTATGGCGGTCCCGCCGCGCCCCGGCGGACCGTCCGGACCCGGCGCATCGGCCGGTACCGGCCGGCCGAGAGGCCGGACCCGGGCCAGCGTGCGGGCCGAGCCGATGTGCAGGGTTGTTTCCTCGGGCAAGCGCGCCCCCCTGCGCGACGGGGACCCCAGCGAAAGCCTGACGTCAATCATCTTGGTCACGGTCCAGCGGCCCGCATCGACCAGGGCCATTCCGCGGGCCGGAACATCCGCCGGGATACCCCGGAGGTTAAGGGCGACTCGCGCGACGCCGGTGACCGAGGCGGCGCGTTCGTTCAGCATCTCCAGGCCGCGGACCCGGGTGGGACGCATGGACGGTGTGAGCAGGAGTTCCTGGCCGGTCGCGATGGTTCCGGCCGGCAGCGTGCCGGTGACGACGGTCCCGCTCCCCCGGATGCTGAACGACCGGTCGACCCACAGCCGGACCGGGTCCCCGGCATCGGGGACGGGCAGCGCCGTCACCAGCCGCGCCAGCGCCGCCCGCAGTTCGGGCAGGCCCTCGCCGGTCACGGCGCTGACCGCCACGGCTTCGGCCTGGCCGAGGCCAGCTCTGGCCAGGTGACCGAGCGCCTGCCGCATCGCCGGACCAGGGTCCGCCAGGTCGGCTCGGGTAACCGCGAGCAGGCCATGCCGGATACCGACCGCCTCGATGGCGGCCAGATGCTCCGCGGACTGCGGCATCCAGCCGCCGTCCGCCGCCACCACGAACAGCACCGCGGGCACCGGACCGACGCCCGCCAGCATGTTCGGCACGAATCGCTCATGGCCGGGCACGTCGACGAAGGCCAGGCGCTCGCCGCCGGGCAGCGTCATCCAGGCGAACCCCAGGTCGATCGTCAGCCCCCGGCGCCTTTCTTCGGCCCACCGGTCGGGCTCCATCCCGGTCAGCGCCCGCACCAGCGCCGACTTGCCGTGGTCCACGTGCCCCGCGGTGGCGATCACCTGCATGGGCGCTGCCCGCAACCATGATCGTGGCCAGAAACGGGCGCTATTTGCCGCAAACTGGCCACGATCATGAAACTAGCCGTGGGCGGCGGCGACGATAGCCGCAGCCAGGCGATCATCATCGTCCGGCGGCACCGAACGCAGGTCAAGCAGCAGCCGGCCGCCCTCCAGCCGGCCGACCACGGCGGGGAACTCGCCGCGGGAGACCTGCGGACCGCATCGCAGCGGGACGGCCAGGGACTCGGGCAGGCTGACCGCCGCGCTGGGCAGGAGCACCCCGGGTGCCCCGCCGCCGCCGACCGCGGCCTGGCCCTGCACCACGCGGGCGTCCAGGCCAGTGGCGTGCAGCAGGACCACCGCCCGTTCGGCTCGGTGAAAAAGGGATGCGGCGTCGGCGGCCAGCGCCTGGGCCACCGGCGATACCGGTCCGGCGAGAGTGGCCTCGAGCGCGGCGAGGGTCAGCTTGTCCACCCGCAGCGCACGGGCCAGGGGGTGCCGGGTCAGCCGGCGCACCAGGTCGGCCCGGCCGAGCAGCAGCCCCGCCTGCGGGCCGCCGAGCAGCTTGTCGCCGCTCGCGGTGACCAGGGCCGCGCCGTCCCGCAGGGCGGTCGCGGCGCTCGGCTCGTCGGGCAGCTGCGGATGCGGGGCGAGCAGCCCGGAGCCGATATCGAACACCACGGGAACGCCGTGGGTCTCCCCCAGCCCGGCCAGCTCGGGCACGGTCACGGCGGCGGTGAAGCCCTCGATGCGGAAGTTGGACGGGTGCACCTTGAGGATGAACGCGGTCCGCGGACCGGTCGCGTCGGCATAATCCGCGATGGCCGTGCGGTTGGTCGTGCCCACTTCGCGCAGCCGCGCGCCGGTGCTGGCCAGCAGGTCGGGCAGCCGGAAGCGGTCGCCGATCTCGATCAGCTCCCCGCGGCTCACCACGATCTCGGCGGCCCGCGAGCGGGCCAGAGCCGTCGCCGCGAGGACCAGGGCGGCGGCGTTGTTGTTGACCACGGCCACCGCCTCGGCGTCAGGGACGGCGCGGGCCAGGGCGTCAAGCGCGCCGGCGCCGCGGCGGGCCCGCACGCCCGAGGCCAGGTCGAACTCGACGTCGCAGGAGCCCGCGGCCGCGGTGATCGCGTCCACAGCCGCCGCCGATAGCGGGGCCCGGCCCAGGTTGGTGTGCACGATCACGCCGGTCGCGTTGATCACCGGGGTCAGCCCGGCGGCGCGGGCGGGCAGCTCGGCGACGGCCGCGTCCGCGACCTCCTCCGGCGTGATCAGCCCGTCTCTGGCCCGCTGCTGCGCACGCCCGATCGCCGCCTTGACCAGTCCCCGGCCCAGTCGGCGCTCAGCCGCCGCCAGCCGGGGATCGGCCAGCAGCCGGTCGGTTCGCGGCACGAGCCGCCTGGTATCCACCCCGCGAACGATACCTGCGCGGTCGCGGAATACACCGTCCCGATCCGGGTAGTGGGGCGGATAGTCAGGCCCGCACAATCAAAATCGTTGACTCATCCGGGATGTGATACGCATGGCTGGGATGCTGCAGATGCGGCGCAGTCGAGGGGCATTCAGCGGATTCCTGCTGATCCTGCTCGGGCTGTGGGGCGCACTCATCCCCTTCGTCGGACCCTATTTCCACTACGCCTACACGCCCGACAAAGCCTGGACCTACAACACGGCCCGGCTGTGGCTGGAGCTGCTGCCCGGCGCGGCGGTCTTCCTCGGCGGCTTCTTGCTCATGATCGCCGGCCGCAGGCACACCGGGCTGTTCGGCGCGCTGCTGGCCGCGGCGGCCGGCGCCTGGTTCACCCTCGGCACCATGCTCAGCCCGCTGTGGAACCACCACGTCACGCTGGGCGGCTCGCCGGCCGGCTCCACCGTGTACTCGCGGCTCATGGAGCAGCTGGGCTTCTTCTCCGCCCTCGGCGTCGTCGTCGTGTTCATCGCGGCCACGGCCTTCGGCCGGATCGCCTCGGTGCCGGCCGGGATCAGGACCGTCGAACCGGTCACCGAGACCGTCCCGGCGGACAGGATCGATGACGAGGACACCCGGACGCTGCCGACCAGGGTCCCCGCCACCGCCACCCCCACAACCTTCACCCCCACCGGCAAGTCCGAGGACACCCAGACCATCGGGTAAGCCTGTCCCCGGCCTGATCCGCACCTGAGGCACTATCATCGGCACGACACAATTCGTGCCAGCCGATGATGATGGTGCCTGACGAAGGGACGTTCGCGGTGCGGGCAGAGTCGGCGGCGGCCCAGACGACGACAGCCACCGGTCCCCCACGAGAGGGGGCCAGGTGGCTGCTGCCTGCCGGGGCCCTGCTGCTTGTGGCGGTGCTGGCCCTCTACCTGGCAGACCTGGTCACCCACCTGTCCTATCTGGCCGCCATGCGTGACCTGGTGGTGTACCGCGACGGCGGGCTGATCATCAGGCACATCGCCCCCGCCTACGACGGTCACCGGGCATCCCCGCTGTACGACTGGACCGGCCAGAACGGCGTCCAGTTCACCTATCCCCCGTTCGCCGCGGTGGTCTTCGCCGTCGCCTCCGTGCTGCCGTGGACGGTGCTGCGCTGGGTGATGACGCTGGCCAGCCTGGGCGCTCTGGGCCTGTCGGCCTGGCTGACGTTCGGCGCCCTCGGCTACCGCGACCGGCGCGGCGTCAGGCTCGGCGCGACCTTCGGCACCTCGGCGCTGGCCCTGCTCACCGAGCCGGTCCAGCAGACGCTGAGCCTGGGCCAGGTCAACCTGCTGCTGATGGCGCTCATCACCGCCGACCTGCTCACGGGGGCCGCGCTGGTTCCGGGCGCCCGCACGCGCTGGTGGCACGGCATCGGGATCGGGATCGCGGCCGGGGTGAAGCTGACCCCGCTGATCTTCATTCCGTACCTGCTGCTGGTACGCAAGTTCCGGCAGGCCGCCACGGCCACGGCGGTATTCGCGGCGACGGTGGCGCTCGGCTACGCGATTGCGCCCCGGGATTCCGGTGACTACTGGGCCGACAGGCTGTTCCTCAACGCGAACCGGATCGTGTTCCTGGGCACCAGGGGCAACCAGTCGCTGCGGGGGGTCCTGACCCGGCTGGCCGGCAGCGTCACCTCCGGCAGCACACCGTGGATCGCGGCGGCCGCGCTGGTCGTGATCATCGGCCTGATCGCCGCCGCCGTCCTGTACCGGGCCGGCCACCCGGTGCCCGCCATGCTGGCCTGCGCGCTGACCGGCCTGCTGGTCTCCCCGCTGAGCTGGGATCATCACTGGGTCTGGGTGGCGCTGGGCATCGCGCTGCTGGCTCATCTGGGGGCCCAGGCGAAAGGTCCGGTCCGGGCCGCGTGGTGGGCCGCCGCGGGCGGGCTGCTCGTGGTGTTCGGCGCGTGGCCTCAGTTCTGGGACGCTTCGGCCGGGCTCACCCCGGCCGGCCTGGTCTGGTACGGCCCCGCCACCTATTTCGCGACCGGCGACAAGCCCTGGTACCACGAATTCCACTGGCATGGCCTCCAGCTGCTGGCCGGGAACATCTTCGTGCTGGCCGGCCTGATCGCCCTCGCCGCTCTCGCCATCGCCGCGCTGCGGATGTGGTTCCGGCCGGCCAGGAACCCAGGGACCTGGCGGGTGTAGCCATGAGCGATGAGAGCTCGCTAGCGCGGATGCGGGAGCACCTCGCCGCGCGGGTCATCACCGCCAACCGGATCGGCAGCGCCGGCGTGGCCGCGGCCCTGCGGGACGTGCCGCGGCACCTGTTCCTGCCCGGGCTGGCGCCTGAGTCGGCGTACCGCGACGACGCCATCGTGACCAAGCGCGACGCCGACGGGCAGCCGATCAGCTCCTCCTCCCAGCCCGCCATCATGGCGATCATGCTGGACCAGCTGGACTTGGCCCCCGGCCTGCGGGTACTCGAGATCGGCGCCGGGACCGGCTACAACGCCGCGCTGATGAGGCATATCGTAGGCAGCGCCGGCACCGTGGTCAGCGTCGACATCGACGCCGAGGTGGCCGCCCAGGCCCGCGACCACCTCGCCAGCGCCGGATACCCGGACGTGACCGTGGTGACCGCGGACGGCGCCGCGGGCTACCCGCCGTCGGCGCCGTATGACCGCGTGATCGCCACCGTGGGCGTCAGCGATCTCGCGCCGTCGTGGCTGGACCAGATGAGTCCCGGCGGCCGGATCGTGGTGCCGCTTGACGTCCGCGGGACCCAGGTCGCGGTGGCGTTCGAGCCCGCGTCCCCCGAGGGTCCCGCGGGCCTGCCGGAAACGGCCGGCGGGTACTGGCGTAGCGTGTCGCTGGCGCCCTGCGGGTTCATGCGGATGCGCGGCCCGCTCGCCGGGCCCGAGCGCACCGTGCTCGTGGCACCCGGGCTCTCGGTCATGCTTCCTGACGGGCTCATGCTGGCCGACGGGAAGGAAGTCGACGCCGAGGCGGTCGCGGGCTACCTCGGCGGACCGCCGGCGGAGCTTGCGACCGGGGTCAGCGCCGGGTCCGTACAGGTCATCTGGGGCCTTGGCCTGTGGCTGGCGGCCGGGGACCCCCGGTCGTGCACGGTGGCGCAAGAGCGACCTGCGGGCGGGCTGGGTCGGCGGAGTCGCCAGGTGCCCGGGCCGGGCGCCTCCCGGCTCGCGCGGGCGCCGGTCCGCACCCGCGGTCTGCGGGCCACCGCCGGAATCGTGGATTCCGGCGGCATCGCGGTGCTCACCGCCACCCCGTTGCCGTCCCGCGGAAGCGGGGCGCCAGCGGCACCTGGTCTGCTCGCGCTGGCGGTGGCCGGGTTCGGCCCGCACGGTTCGGCGCTGGCGGCCGGGCTCGCGGCCCATGTCCAGGCCTGGGACCAGGCAGGCCAGCCCGGTCCGGCCGGACTGCACGTCGACGCCTACCCGCGGTCATCAGCGGCCGAGCCAGGTGACGCGGGGCCGGCCCGCGGCGGGCTGCTGATCGAGCGGCCCAGCACGAGGTTCGTCGTGTACCACACGTAACCTTAGAGGCGTGACAAACGTCGATGGCGATCACCTGGAAACCGAGCAGAAATACGACGTGGAGGCCGGCTTTGCCCTGCCCGGCTTCGGCGGCCCGGCCGGGCCGGGCGGCCGGCGGGCGGAGCCGAGACGCTATTACCTCAGCGCCACCTACTTTGACACCGAGAACCTCGACCTGCACCGCAGCCGGATCACGCTCCGGCGTCGCGTCGGGGGCAGCGACGAGGGCTGGCATCTCAAGCTGCCGGTCCGCAAGGACACCAGGCAGGAACTGCACGCACCGCTCGACGAGGGCGGCGCCGGGTCTGTCCCGGCGCGGCTGACCGCCCAGGTCGAGGACATCACCGCGGGCCAGCGTCTGCGCCCCATCGCCATTCTGGACACCGAACGGACCGTGGTGACAGTGCCGGGACCCACCGGCGAGGCGATGCTGGAGATCGCCGATGACCGGGTGACGGCCACCCGGCTCGGCGACCCTGACGACGAGCCCGTCAGGTGGCGCGAGATCGAAGTCGAGATCATTTCCGAGGCTCCCGAAGCGGCCGGCCTGCTCGCCGAGGCCGGCCAGGTCCTGCGTAAGGCCGGCGCGAAACCGTCATCGTCTGGGTCCAAGCTGGCCCGCCTGCTTCAGAGCTTATTCATAGCGGATCCTGATGAGCAGGACATATTGATGGCGTGTGCTGAGAACTTAGGCGGAGAATCTTCCCGGCGCGGGCATACTAAGCACAGATTCGATCATGAGGTTCGCATGGCTTCTTGCCAGGTGGGCAGATTGTCTCCGATCGAGGTGTTTGGCGGGTTTTACGGGTCCTGTGGACCTGGAGACGACAACGAGCGAGCCTGAGGACTATGGAGAACAACAGCCCGGCTGCGGCACCGGCCGGCGACACCGGGCCAGGCATGCTGGGCGGCGCGGCCAGTGGTGTCGCCAGCGCGGCGGCGGCCAGCGCTCGTAACGCCGGCATTCAGCGGGCCGACGGCACGCCGGTACGCGTGCTCGTCGTCGACGACGA
>PMST01000704.1 GCA_003168295.1 Actinomycetota bacterium | reverse complement strand
GGACGAGCTCATGCGGATGAGGCGCTGTTTGCGGCACCGGCTCGGCTGACGGCTCCAGCGCAGGCTCCGGAGCAGACTGCGCCGCGGGCCTGCGGGCTCGGAGAAACAGCAGGATCAGCCACCCCAGCGCGGCATTGAACCAGAAGCTGATCAGCCGGTACAGCACGGCCGCCGCGACGGCCTGGCGGACATGCACGCCAGATGCAACCAGAGCCAGGCTGATCGCGCCCTCGGTGATGCCCAGGCCGCCGGGGGTGAGGGACAGGCCCTGCGCGGCGGCTCCCGCCGCGTAGACCAGGAGCAGGTCATGCCACGGGACGCGAGCGCCGACAGCGTGGATGGCGACGGCTAGGACCGCCGCGTCGGTGAACCAGTTGAGCAGCGAGTCACCCAGAGCCAGTGCCCAGTCAGACGCCGGAAGACGGAGGGCGCCGAACCGCTGGACCCAGGCCCGCAGGGCCAGTTCCGGATCGGTGGCCGGCCAGCGCAACAGCCGCGCGCCCTGCGTGAGAGCCCGGGTCAGGAAGTTCACCAAGACCCGGCGCACGGGAGGGTAGCGGCCCGCGGCCGCGATGGCAGCCGCGACGGCCACGGCAAGCGCGAGGGCGGGGACGGCGATCGCCAGCGCCACGGTGCGGCCGGACGCCAGGCCGCCGGCCGCTAGGACAACGACCCAGGCGGTAGCGGAGATCACCCCGCCGGCCAGCAGCGTCCAGCCGGCGCCCGCGGCGCCGGCGCCGAACCGGGTGAAGCGGCGGAAGAGGTAGGTCGCGGCCAGGCCCGGGCCGGCGAGCGGAACGGAGACCGACATCGCGTTCGCGGCGTAGACAGTAGCCAGCATCTCAGACCGCCGGGCCCTTACCCGGCCGACCCCGAGGAGGTGGCAGAACATGGCGGCGAAGGCGGCTACCGAGATGACCTCAAACCCGACGCCGGCCGCGAGCCAGGTCCAGCGGACACGGGCCAGCACCTTGAGTGACCCGGCCACGTCCGAGGTCTCGATCGTGGCCGTCAAGAGCCCAACGGCCACGATCGCGACGGCAGCCGGGACCACCGCTCGCAGCCATCCTGGCCTGCCGGGGCGACTGGCCAGGCTCTCGATCACCGGCGCTGTTCCTCCCCGGTCAGCCTCCGTTGCAAGGTCGCACGTCAGGTGCGGACAATTACCGCTTTTATCCCCATACCCGAAATATTGTCCGCGCAAGCACGCCGGCTGGCTCCGCGTGGACCACGGCGGGCCGCTGAGGTCCGGCTCCGGCTGGAAACTGTCACAACGGCAGACCGGCACGACGATGGCTCCTGCCCACCCCCAGCCAGGCGCCGAAACGGATCACCTGCGCTCTGCAAGCCAGCAGATCACACTCGGCCAACAGATGCCCGTATTCGTTCACAGCGGGGTGGATGTCACCCGCACCGCGCCCGGGAGTTCAGGCTTCCGGCGATGCTAGCGTTTCTCGTTGCTGTGCGTAATCCTAACGGCGATGGGCCGCCGGGCCGGGGCGCAGTGGTGATGTGGGGCCGCGCCGGATGCGCGCGGTGATGCTCCGAGCGTTTGAGTGGACCAGCGCCGACGGTCCACCAGTGTGCCGCGTTGCGGCAGGAACCCATCCGGCTGGGACCGGCGCTTCTCTGGCGGCAGGCCGCGTGCCCCCGGTCCGCCGGGCGCCCTGCGGAGGTCTTTGGCACGGGTCGGCTGCCGGTAGATATCCCTGGCTGTCGGGGCTTTCGCGCCAACGACCGTCCGCTTTCAGGCCGGACATATCCTCAGTTGCTACTGATCGTGCGAGTGTTCTGCGCTGCCGCTAGCGCTAGCTGTTGGTTGCTGCGGTTGCTGTCACCGTTGCTGTCAACCCGCCGCACGCCGTCCAGTGGCAAGCCGACCCGCACTTTGCAGGGGATGGCCCGCGTCCGGTCCGGGCAGGCTCCCGCCTGGCCCTTGGTTTCTGGCCGGAGTGGCCGTAGACATCCGGTGTCAAGCGTGGCTTCGCGTGTAACGTTCACTAGGCGCTTTTCACCTGAGTCGTTGCCCTGCGGTCACAGTCACCGCATGATGCTGGAGGGGCGAACACGGACACTCAGCGGGCCATCCCCGGACCTGAGCCAAGCCACGACTCTTGCACCTTGCGGCCGCAGCGAAGACCCTCTAATCCGTAGTCACCCGTACGGGCATCCGGACCCGTTCAGATCAGTCCGAGACCTTGGATGCTTCTCTGCCCGCTGTTCATGTACGTCTGAAGTCCCGGGAGATTGTTCGCCTGGGGGACCCGGTTGAGATCATGGTGCAGCGAGGAGGACAGCCGCTCCAGCCTGGAAGGCTGCGACTGCACCACACCCGTCCCCTGCTTCGGCCAGATGCACTGGCCGCCAGTGACGTCAGGCCCTAGCAATACCCTGTGCCCGGACACACGGTGACGGCGCTGGTGGCAGTTCCTCCCAGGCTGGTCTTGATGGTGATCGTGCTCGGGTTCGAGCCTGCGAAGGCCCCGCCGAACGTGCCTGAGAATGTGTCGCCGAACCCTCCCGTTTCGGGCAGGCCGATCTGTTGTCCGGTGGACGTCACGTACGCGGTAAGCGTTGCGCTGGTATTGGCATCGGACGCGATGATCTGCAGCTTCTGTTGATAACTGTGATTCTTGTAGTACACGGCCGTGGTGATGTTCACCTGGTCGAGGTTGCCGGTGCCGATCGCGATGGTGAACGCCTGGCTGACGGTTCCGCCCCCGGCCGAGTCGGTGACCTGCAACGCAAACGAGCTCGTCCCGGCCGTAGTCGGCGTGCCGGACAGAACGAATTCGTCGTACTTGTTGGCGAACGTCAGGCCCGCGGGCAGGCTCCCGCTCTTGATGGCCCACGTGTACGGCGGCGGATCAACCCCGTTCTGGCTGGGGGCGCCGCCGGTGGCAACCACGGTGACCGCGAAACCCACGCCCACGTCGCCCTTCGCCAGGGAGCAGACGCCGCCCGCGCAGGGCAAAGCCGTCGTTGTGATCGCCAGCGGTGGCGTCGTAGCGGCGCTCGCGGCCGCTGATGTGCCCAGGCCCGCGGTGAGCATCGCTCCCGCTATCACCAGAGCCGTGAGTTGTCCTCGCATGGCAACCTCCCGGACGTGTCTGACCATTCCGCGGAGGCGCAGGGTCCCCCCGGCCATCCCTTCTACTCCGTACACGGCCGGGTGACCGGAATGGTTCACTCCGGCTCCGGATGCCACGGAAGCGGCTCGTCCGGGGCGGCGTAACGCGTGACAGGGGCCTGGCGGACATCCTGAGCCGGTCTCCTATCCGCCGGGGTTCACGGCGCGGACCATACGCCGTTGGAGAGGGTGACGGTCTGGAGGATGCCGTCGTTGTAGGACCAGGACGCCGATCCCTGCCCGGTTGAGTTCAGGGTGACCCGCCTCGCATGTGGTAGAGCTTCAGGGAGAGGTGGCCGGGGTGGACCAGGGTCCGGTGATGCTGCCGGTGGAGGCTTGCACGTAGCCGTTTGACGGGCCCCAGGCGATCAGGGCGGTGCCGTTGGGGGTCTCATCAGCCGCCGCAGTCCATCGGAGGGCGCCGGGGCGTCCGGCGCCGTGATTGCGTGCCTCGGGTATCACAGTTAAAATCGATCAAAACGAGCATCATAATCGTATTGATCGCTTGGGATGGAGTCATGATGGCAGCAGCAAGGGACGAACCAGTCCACGACCAGACCTATATCCCGCGCCAGGACGATGCGGAGGTCATTGATTTTCTCAGCGCCCTCCGGGACCGTGGCGGGCAGCCCGCCGATGCCCGGCCGCGGCTGGTCGGCCCGGACGGGCAGAGCGTGGAGCTTCCCGAGTCGATGTTCGAGGTGCTCCTCCAGGTCGCCGCGGCCATGAAGGCCGGCCTAGCGGTCACGGTGGCCCCCCACCACCTGACGCTGTCCACCCAGGAAGCAGCAGACCTGCTGCGGATCTCGCGGACCACGCTGGTCCGGCTGCTGGAGACGGGCGTGATCCCCTTTGACAAGCCCAGCCGCCACCGCAAGGTACGCCTTGATGACCTGCTGGAGTACCGCAGGCGGCAGCGGAGCCAGGCTGAGCTCGCCCTCGCGGACATGGTCGCCGACACTGAGCGTCTCGGCTTGTACGACACCGACCCCGCCGAGGTGACGGCAGCGCTGAAAGCCGCCCGCCAAGCCTCACGGAACTGACAGGCGTGTTCAGCGCGCTGCTCGACACCTGCGTGCTGGTCCCCAGCCGAGCCCGCGACGTCCTGCTGGAGGCCGCCTCCACAGGCGTCTACCGGCCCCTGTGGAGCTCGGAGATCCTGGCCGAACTTGACCGCGCCTTGCGCCTGCTGCAAACCAGGCGAGGCATGGCAGCAGAGGAGACGGATGCTTACCTGGTCCGGTTGTTCCGGCAGTTGGAGACATCCTTTCCCGATGCGCTCGTGACGGACTGGGAAAGCTCCGCAACGACCGCTACGTCCCGCTGCACCCCGAGCTCACAGAGCTGCTCGCCGCCTGGACCGCGGCCAACCTGGAGCACATCCGCCGCTGCAAGCGCCTGATCGCCGACCACCGCGGCCCGCTGGACCGGTACGTCATCGGCCGTATCGTCGCCCACGTCGGCCGCGCCGCCGGCGTCCCCGGCGTGCACCCGCACCGGCTCCGGCACACGCTGGCCACCCAGGCCATCAACCGCGGCATGCGGCTAGAGGCCATCGCCGCCCTGCTCGGCCATTATGCGGGTGATCTTGTC
>PMST01000377.1 GCA_003168295.1 Actinomycetota bacterium | reverse complement strand
TGTGCGGGGGATGCGGTCGGGTGGGCGGTCAGATCCAGCCGCGGGAGCGGGCGAGCTGGACTGCTTCGTGGCGGTTGGCGGCGCCGAGCTTGGCGGCTGCGGAGGAGAGGTAGTTGCGGACTGTGCCGGGGGTCAGGGCCGCGCGGCTGGCGATTTCATCGACGGGAGCGCCGCCTGCGGCGAGTTCCAGGACGTCGGCTTCGCGGGGGGTGAGCGGGCTGTCCCCGGCGCTGATGGCGTCGGCGGCGAGTTCGGGGTCGACGTAGCGGCCGCCACGGTGGACGGTGCGTACCACGTCGGCCAGGACCTGGGCCGAGACGGTCTTGGGCAGGAACCCGCGGACGCCGGCGGCGAGGGCCCTTTTGAGATGCCCGGGCCGTCCGTAGCTGGTCAGGATGAGGCTGCCGCAGGCGGGCAGCTCGGTGACCAGCTGCTCGGCGACAGCGATCCCGTCCAGGCCGGGCATCTGCAGGTCCAGCACGGCCACGTCCGGGCGGTGCCCTGAGTTTGGTCATTTCCTTAGTGCCTGAGAGGGACTGTAAATAAAACTTGACAGACCCGATCGAATGGGCTCGTGAGTCCCCGCAAGGTCCACGCCGACCAGGTCGACATTGACATACCGCTCGTCCGCGAGCTTGTGGCCGCGCAGTTCCCGCAGTGGGCCGTGTTGCCGCTGGAGCCGGTCGGCTCCAGCGGATTGGTGAACGCGGTCTACCGCCTCGGTACCGACCTGTCCGTACGGCTGCCGCTCCGGCCCACGATCACCGACGAAGTCCGGCGGGAGCAGGCGAAACTCGCGGCACTCGCGCCGTTCCTGCCTGTGGCCATCCCTTCTGTCGAGGCGATCGGCTCACCCGCCGGCGCGTTCCCGGGCGAGTGGTCCGTCCACCGCTGGCTCACCGGTACGAACCCCTCCCCCGGCGCGCTCGCCGACCCACGCCGGCTGGCGACGGACCTCGCGGCGTTCGTCGGTGCGTTCCGGCGGATCGACCTGCCAGACCGGCCGCCGGCGTATCCGGGCGAGCGCCGGACGCGAGCTTCGATGGTCTCGATGGACTCCTCGACGCGGAAGGCGATCGGCGAGCTAGATGGCCTGATCGACACTCGCGCAGCGCTGGCGTCGTGGGAGGAGTCGCTCGCGGCGCCATACGACGGGCGCGAGGTGTGGGTGCACTCGGACCTGAAGCCGGACAACTTGCTCGTATCGGCGGAGGGCAGGCTGACCGCGGTGATCGACTTCGAGACGTGCGGTGTCGGCGATCCGGCGTGCGACCTGTTCCCCGTGTGGTACCTGCTGCCCGCGAACGTCCGCGACGAGTTCCGTGCGGCGCTGGACGTGGACGACGTGACGTGGCTCCGCGGCCGCGGGCGCGTGCTGTCCCAGGCCCTGGGCTATTTGCGGGACTACAGGGACACCGGCCCGGCGCTCGCGAGCTACGCGCGGCACGCCATCGGCGAGGTGCTCGCAGCTTCCCGGTGAGCTGTCTGCTCGCCGAGGTGCAGGAACCTGAGTTTGGTGATTTCCTCAGTGGCTGAGATCTCGCCCGTTCTTGAGGTCGTCGAGGATCTTCTGCTGTTCGGGGGAGATGGCTGGCGGGAAGGCCTGGACGGCGCCGTTGACCGCGATGGTCGCCGAGCGCAGCGGGCGGAGCTGGCGGATCACGTTGCCCTTGCGGACGAACATGGGTCGGGCCGCCAGGTCAGTCTTGCTCATCCTGAAGGACTGCTCCACGTGCCAGAGGTCGTGGTAGCAGCTGATGACCTCGGCCGGGGGCATGACGGAGGCGGGATGTTCGTGACGTAGCCCTTCAGGCCGGCCAGCTTCCTCGCGCGGGCGAGGGCCTTCTCGTCCAGGGCCGGGGTCCCGCCGGCGTTCTTGACGAACCGGGGCGTGCGGGTGGACTTCGCGCCGCTGATGACGTCGCGGGCGCGGTTCTCCTGCGCGGTGAGGGTCCGGTTGTCCCGCGCGAACCGCTTCGCGGAAAACGCCCAGACCGCCCGCCAGGACTTCGGGTGGTCCTCGCGGCCCCAGGCGGGCTCGGCCTGCAGGGCCGGGTCGTTGTCCTTGTTCTTCCCGGTCTTCGGGGTGACGGTGCCGATGACCTGCCCGTCGCTGAACGCGTCGCCGTGCCAGCGGAAGTGCGACTCCAGGTCGACGGGAGCCTTGGTGACCCGCGACCCGACGATGAACCCCAGCCCGGCGTCGTCGAGGTCGGCCAGGCTGGCGGCCGAGAGCATGCCGGCGTCGGCGACCACGACCATGGCCTCCAGCCCGTGCCGGGCCTGGAACTGCCGGATGACCGGCAAGATCGTGAGCTTCTCCGCCTGGTTCCCCTCGAAGCAGCCGATTTCCAGGGGAAACCCGTGCCGGTCGACGAGCAGCCCGACCACGATCTGAGGGCCGGCCCGCCGTTCCTTGCTGTAGCCGGCCTTCCGCAGGGCGTCCTCGTGCCCGGCCTCGAAGTACAGCGTCGTCACGTCATACAAGATCAGGGAGACGTTTCCGCTGGCCAGCGCGTGCGCAAAGCACAGTTCGGCGATCTTGTCCCGGTATCCGCGGTCCGCGCAGCGGGCCAGGGTCCGGCGCATGGTCTTGTCGCTGGCCGCCTTGCGGCCAGTTCCGCCAGGACCCTGCCGGTGTCCAGAATCGAGGTCGGCTCGACGACCCGGGCAAGGACCAGGTCCCGGAACACCTCATCGCCCAGGACGTCGAATCCCAGGTCACCGAAGACGCCGTCCAGGACCTGGAACAGCACCCGCGAGTCCGCCGGCACCACCCGCGTCGGCCCCGCAGCCGCCGGGGTCTCGCCAGGGGAACCCGCGTCGACTAGTGCTGGCGCGGCCTCCCGCGTCACGAGCCGCGCCCGCGGCGCGACAGGCTCGATGCCCAGGTCGAACGACCCCTGGGCGGGATCGGCCAGCATCTCCCGCGCACGCTCCAGCAGGATCCCCAGCTCGGCCTCGGTATGCGCAGACCCCACGTGCGCCACGATCTTCCGCCGGCCGCCGTTGTACTCGGCGATCTGCACGGCCGTCGCCCCGGATGCCGTCCGCACCCGCCGAATCCACGCCACGGCACCGAGCCTAGGGCACCAATTAGTGCCTCAAACCAGCCCCAGGCACCGACATCGTTCCAGGTCAGCTGTTTGCGATCCTCGCTAAGGAGCTGAGGTGACCAAACTCAGGTCCGTAGCTGGTCAGGATGAGGCTGCCGCAGGCGGGCAGCTCGGTGACCAGCTGCTCGGCGACAGCGATCCCGTCCAGGCCGGGCATCTGCAGGTCCAGCACGGCCACGTCCGGGCGGTGCCGGCG
>PMST01000161.1:8310-8752 GCA_003168295.1 Actinomycetota bacterium | reverse complement strand
CGGCGTTCACCTGATCCCGGCTGGACACGTCGCAGGCAACCGGCATGGCGGTTCCGCCGGCCTCGGCGATGCCGTCCGCGACCTGCTTGATGTTCGCTTCGTTGACGTCGACAACCGCTACCTTCGCGCCCTCGGCCGCATAGCGCTCGGCGATCGCGCGGCCTATCCCCTGGCCTGCGCCGGTGACGACCGCGGTGCGGTCCTGCAGCTTGCCTGTGCTCATTCGCTTTCCTCGCTCAGTAGATGGAAATGGTGCGCGCTAAACCGTCGACTCGTCGCCGAGCAGCGCCGTGACCTGGGATGAGAGCATTCCGCCGTTGCCGTGAACCAGAGCGACGTGAGCATCGGCGCTCTGCCGCGGGCCGCATTCGCCGCGGAGCTGCCGGACCGCCTCGATGATGAGGAAGATGCCGAACATGCCCGGATGGCAGTAGGACAGGCC
>PMST01000161.1:0-8286 GCA_003168295.1 Actinomycetota bacterium | reverse complement strand
TCAGCGGGCGTCAGCCCGGCGAGTGAGAAGGCGCGCGGGCCCGACTCCGCGGCGGCGGTCACGGTCAGGTCGGGCATCTGGAATATGTCCTTGTGCCAGTGGGCCTCGGCCGCGCCGAGGATGAACACCGGTGCCCGGCGGAGCGACCGGGCGCGCTCAGCCGAGGTGACGATCACCGCGCCGCCGCCGTCGGTGACCAGGCAGCAGTCGCGGACGGTCAGCGGGCTGGAGACCATCCGCGACGCCAGGACGTCGGCGATCGTGAGGTCACCGCGTTCGAACGCCACCGGGTTGAGCTGAGCCCATTTCCTGGCCGCGACGGCGACCTCGGCCAGCTGCTCCCGGGTCGTGCCGAACTGGTACATGTGCCGGGCCGCGGCCAGCGCGTAGGCGGTGACGGGCAGCCGGGGCCCGAACGGGGCCTCGTAGGATTTTGTCAGCGGGGCGCCGGAACTCACCAGGCCGCCCGACGCTGAGCGCTGGGTGCTGCCGTAGGTGATAAGCGCGACCTCGCACATCCCGGCGTTGATCGCCGCCGTGGCGTGCCGCAGGTAGCCGACGAAGGTGCTGCCGCCGACGGCGGTGGAGTCTGAGTAGCGCGGCCGGATACCCAGGTACTCGGCGGCCGCGACCGGGGGCAGCTGGAAGAACGCCGAGTGGCAGAACAACCCGTCGATCTCCGCCTTGTCCAGGCCGGCATCATCGAGCGCGCGGGCGGTCGCCTGCCCGATGAGGTCAAGCGAGGACAGGTGCGGCCCCACCTCGCCGAGATCGGACTCGGCGACGCCGGCGATCGCCGTGCTGGCGCGGAGGTCGCTTTCGCGTGTGCTCACGACCGGTCCTCCTCGAACATGGCGACCGCGCCGCCGTCGCGGGGCACGATCCGCGCCCGGACGCGCATGCCGATCCGCACGTCCGCCGCCGGGATCCCGACAACATTGCTCATCAGCCGCGGCCCGTCGTCCAGGTCCACGAGCACGACGGCATACGGCTCGCCGTTGCGCGGGGAGATCGTTGACGTGGAGTAGACCGTGCCGCGGCCGTCTGACTGCTGCCACGTCAGCGAGGTGGATCCGCAGTACGGGCAGAGGACTCGCGGTGAGTAATGCGCGCGCCCGCATTTCTCGCAGCGGTGCACGGCGAAGACGTCGTGGTCGAGAAGCGCCTGGTATACCGCTTCGGGGTGCACCTCGCCGGTGTAATCGGCCACCGTCAGCACGCTGTCACTCCCCATCCCGGTGATCGCCGGACTCGACATTTGCATTCACTTTAGTATACATTTTTGCGAGGCGGCAAGACATGGGAGGTCCTCGTTGAACGATCTGTCGGATCCTGTCTCGCCAGGCCGGACAGGCGGACCGCTGACCGGGATCCGGGTGCTGGATCTGACCCGCGTCATCATGGGTCCGCTGGCGACGCAGATCCTGGCCGACCAGGGCGCAGACGTCATCATGGTGGAAGCAGACGGCGGCGACACCAACCGCGTCATGGGCCCCGGACCGCACGCCGAACTGTCCGGCATCGCGCTGAATCTGCTGCGGAACAAGCGGTCGATCGATCTCGACCTCAAGTCGGAGGCCGGCCGCAGCATCGTCCACCGGCTTGTCGCGACGTGCGATGTCGTGGTGTCCACGATGCGGCCGCAGGTTCTCATCCGGCTGGGCCTTGATTACCCGACCCTGTCCGCGGTGAAGAGCGATATCGTCTATTGCCAGGCGCAGGGCTTCCCGCTAGACGGCCCGCAAGCGAACGAGCCTGCTTACGACGACATCATCCAGGCGGCCAGTGGCGTGTCCGACATGATCGAGCGGGTCTGGGGGCATCCGGCCCTGCTGCCCACGATCTTTACCGACAAGGTATGCGGCCTGGTCATCGCGCAGGCGGTGACGGCCGCTCTGTTTCACCGCCAGCGCACCGGCGAGGGACAGCACATCGAGGTCGCCATGCAGGAGGCGACCAGCGCCTTCATGCTGGCCGAGCACGGCAGCGGCGCGATCGCCGAGCCGCCCGTCGCCTTCGACGACCTCCCCGCCGCGGGTTACCCGCGGGTGCTCTCGCCCGAACGGCGGCCGCATCCCACCAAGGACGGGCAGGTACACCTGTTCCCCTACCTGCCCAAGCACTACGCGGCCATCTTCGCCGAGGTCGGCAAGGCCGATGCGGCCGCTGACCCGCGCTATGCCGACCGCCGCGCGGCGCTGCGACATTCCGATTCGCTTTACCGGGATATCCGCGCGATCGCGCCGCTGCGCACGACGCAGGAGTGGCTGGACTACTGCCGGGCCGCAGGTATCCCGGCGACGAAGGTGGCCACCCTGCAGGACCTGGTGGATTCGCTCCCGATGGCCAGTCACCCGTCAGCCGGGCGGTACCGGGTGATCCCGCAGATGGCCCGCTTCTCGGTGACTCAGGGGACGCTGCGCCGCAGCGCCCCGCTGATCGGCGAGAATACCGCCGACGTGCTCGCCGAGCTGGAAGCCATCGAGCACGCACAACCGGATCCGCCAGCAAGGGACACCGCGCGATGAGCCTAACGCCCACAGAGCTCACCGATGCCGAGCTAGAGCTGCAGCGCGACGTCCGCGCCTTCCTCGACCAGCGCCTGCCCGAGGGCAGCTATCTGCTCGGCCTCGGCATGCCGGGCCATTCCGACCCGCAGTTCTCCCGTGATCTCGGCGCGCGAGGCTGGCTGGGCATGGCGATCTCGGAGAAGTACGGCGGCGGCGGGCGGACGGCCGTCGAGCGGCTCATCGTCGTCGAGGAGCTGCTCGCCCGGGGTGCTCCCGTGGGCTACCACTGGGTCGCTGACCGGCAGAGCGGGCCGAGCATCGAGCGGTACGGCTCGGAGGAGCAAAAGCGGGAGTACCTGCCGAAGATATGCCGGGGCGAGCTGTCGTTCGCGATCGGGATGAGCGAGCCGGATTCCGGCTCGGACCTCGCGTCGCTGCGATCGAGGGCTGAGCCGGTCACTGACGGGTGGCGCATCAACGGCACCAAGATCTGGACCTCCGGAGCCGCAGACGCAACGCACATCCTGGGGCTGTTCCGTACCTCGCAGGACAGGCACGCGGGGCTGACTCAGTTCATCATCGCCTGCGACGAGCCCGGACTGACGATCTCCCCGATTCCCTTCATCGATGGCACCCGGCACTTCTGCGAGGTCGCCTTCGACGATGTCGTGATCTCCGACGCACAGCGCCTCGGGGAAGTTGGCGACGGCTGGCGGCAGAACACCAGCGAGCTCGTGCTCGAGCGGGGCGGCGTGGACCGGTGGATGTCAATGTTCCCTGTCATCGAGAAGTGGGCGCCCAGGGCGCCTGGTCTGGGTCCGGCCGCCCTGGCCGACCTCGGGCTCATGGCCGCCCGGTTCTGGGGCTTGCGCGGACTGTGCCTGGCGATCGCCCGCCTCGTCGACGCCGGCGAGTCGCCGGTCATCGAGGCGGCCATGGTCAAGGAGATGGCCACCAGGTTTGAGCAGGACAGCGTGGAGATGGTGGCCCGGCATCTGGGCCGCGCCCCCGACCTGGAAGCTGCCGATCCATATGAGTCACTGCTGGCCCGGGCGGTCCTGGTGTCGCCGTCGTGGTCAATCCGCGGGGGCACCAACGAGATCCTCCGCACGATCATCGCGAAGGGACTGCGCTGATGGACTCGCAGCTGGGACCCGACCCGGCCTTGATGGCCAGCGTCGGGGAATTCTTTGCCGCTTCCTTCAGCCCGGCCGTGGTGCCGGCCGGGGAGGATCCGGCAGGCGCGCAGTTCGCGCCGCGCTGGGACTCCACCGCGCAGCTCGGCCTGCCGCTGGTCGCCATCCCGGAGGAGGCTGGCGGGTCCGGCGGCAGCCTGCAGGATCTGCTCGCCGTGCTGGTCGCCATGGGCAGCCATGCCGTCCCGCTGCCGCTGGCGGAGACGTCACTGGCCGCCTGGCTGCTCACGTCATCCGGTCTGGAGGTAGGCCAGGCGCCGGCTACGGTCGTGCCCGGAGATGCCCGGGACACCCTGACGCTGTCCGATGGCTACCTCACCGGCCGGTTGCACGACGTCCCGTGGGCGCGGTCGGCGGCTCTCGTCGTCGCGCTGGTCCGCGACCAGGCCGGCCGCGACCTGGTGGTGTCCTTCGATCCGTCGGCTGGCAGCCTCACTCCTGGCACTGACCTGGCCGGACAGCCCCGCGATACGGTCGAGCTCGCGCACGTCGGTGCGACCGCCGCTCCGGCCGCCGTCGGAGCCAGCCAGCTGTTCTGGCGCGGCGCGCTGCTGCGAGCCGCGCAGATGGCGGGCGCGCTCGGCGCGGTCGACCAGATCACCCGGCGCTACACGCGTGAGCGGGTGCAGTTCGGAAAGCCGATCGCGGCGTTCCAGGCCGTCCAGCAGCACGTCGTGACCATCGCCCAAGCCGCCGAGGTGTCGGTCATGGCCGTCTGGGCCGCGGGCCGCGCCGCGGCTACCCGGGACGGGAGCTTCGAGGTGTGCGCGGCCAAGACGCTGGCCAATGAGAGCGCCAGGATCGCCGTCAGGTCAGCTCATCAGGCGCACGGCGCGATCGGAATGACGCAGGAATACCCGCTGCACCGCTACACCCGCCGGCTGAATGCCTGGCGACAGGAGTTCGGCACCGAAGCCGAGCTGACCGCCGGACTCGGGGCCGCGATCGCCGCGGCTGATTCCTTCGCCCGCGCCATCTCCGATCATGACAACGGCATCGAGGTGCCATGCCCGACCTGAGTGTGTCGCTGACCGGCCACATCGCGCTGCTGGAAATCCGCCGGGGACCCGCCAACTACTTCGACCGGGACCTTTTGCGGCAGATCGCCGACGCCGGGGAGGAACTGCAGCGCGGCCCGGACGCGCGCGTGATCGTACTGTGCTCGGAGGGCAAGCACTTCTGCGCCGGCGCGAACTTCGGCGCCGGGCCGCTGCAGGGCGCCGACGCCCGCGACGCGGAGTCAGCCGCGCTGTACGGCGAGGCGATCCGGCTGTTCGGCCTGGAACTTCCCATCGTGGCCGCCGTGCAGGGCTCAGCCGTCGGCGGCGGCCTGGGCCTGGCCTGCGCAGCGGACTTCCGCGTCGCTTCGGCGCGCAGCCGGTTCCATGCCAACTTCTCGGCGCTCGGGTTCCATCAGGGATTCGCCCTCTCGGCCACGCTGCCCCGCATCGTCGGGGGCCAGCGAGCCCTTGAACTGCTGCTGAGTTCCCGCCGGATCGACGGAACGGAGGCCCACCGGATCGGGCTGGCCGACCGTCTCACCGAGGACGGCGGCGAGCGGGATGGCGCGATCGCACTCGCGGGCGAGCTAGCGCGCGCGGCGCCGCTCGCCGTGCGCTCGATCAAGCAGACCCTGCGGTCCGGGCTCGTCGCGCAGGCACGCGCCGCGCTGGACACCGAACTGCGCGAGCAGCAGCGCCTGTGGCGCACGAAGGACAGCCAGATCGGCATCGCGGCCAGTCTCGAGCGCCGCGTCCCGCATTTCACTGGCGAGTGAGGCGGCGCAGTTCGTCTCGCAGCACCTTCATGCTCGGGTTCCTGGGCAGGCTGTCCATCACCACGACGTTCCTGGGCGCCTTGAAATTAGCCATCCGGGTCCTCGCCCAGGCCAGGAACTCCGTCTTGTCGATGGCGCCGCCCGGGACGGGGACCACGAAGGCCCACGGCACCTCGCCCAGTCGCTCGTCGGGGACACCGACGACGGCGACGTCGGCCACCAGCGGGTGCAGGGCCAGGTATCGCTCGACCTCGGCCGGGTAGACGTTGAAGCCGCCGACCAGGATGATGTCTTTCTTCCGGCCGGTGATCCGCAGGAAGCCGTGCTCGTCGACGGAGCCGACGTCACCGGTCCGGAGNNGTCGTCGGTGATCGTTACCTCGACGCCGGGCGCCGGGCGGCCCACGGAGTCCGAGACGAGCTCAGGATCGTCCCCGACGCGAGAATACGTGACAATCGCGCTCGCCTCTGTGAGCCCGTAACCGGTCAGCACGTCGACGCCGAGCTCTGCCCGCATCCGCCCGACCAGCTCGGGCGGCACGCTTGTGGCCGACGGGACGATAAGCCGGAGGGACGAAAAGTCCCGGTCACCACCGCCGGCCCGGACGAGCAGCTCGCTGAAGATGGTCGGGGGGCCGATCATCATCGTCACCCGGTCCCGCTCGATCCGGTCAGCCATCCGCGCGGCATCAAACTTCCGCTCGGGAAGGATGGCGCAGCCGTGCAGGAACCCCGCGAACCAGCCGGACTTGTAGCCGAGCGCGTGAAAGAACGGGGGTATCAGCAGGTACCGGTCGGCTGGGGTGAAGCCGAAGCCGATGCCGAGCTCACCGTAGGCCCGCAGAGACTGCCCATGAGTGAAGATGACGCCCTTCGGGTAGCCGGTGGTCCCGGAGGTGAACAGGATGTCGGAGACATCCGCTGCCGTCAGCGCGCCGATGCGGGCGAGAGCTTCACTCTCCGTCACCGCGTGGCCGAGACCGGCGAACGCATCCCAGGCCGCCCCGTCGCTCATATCGGCCCAGCGGAGGCCGGCCAGATCGGCACCGCCAGCCTCGCGGACCAGGCCGCGGCGCAC
This sequence comes from Actinomycetota bacterium, assembly GCA_003168295.1. Next base: position 1,726 of record PMST01000161.1, on the reverse strand, counting down.
GGCGAGGTCCTCAGTGAGCACATACCGGGCACCGCCGGCCCGCAGGATGTAGGCGAGCTCGTCGCCCTTGAAGCGGGTGTTCAGCGGGATGAGGATACCGCCCGCACCCTGGATGCCGAGGGCCGCCAGGATCCACGCGGCGGAGTTGGACGCGCACAGGCCCACCCGGTCACCGGGCTCGATGCCCCAGGCGATGCAGGCCCGGACCGCCGTCACGATCTGATCACGCAGGTCGGCGTACGTCCAGCAGCTGCCCGCGTCCTCGAGGGCCCGTCGTCCGGGGTACCTTCCGGCCGAGGCGAGGACGCCGTTGACGGTGCTGCCCAGGTCCTCGAATCGCACGCCTTCATGCCTCCGGGTGGTCCGTAGCTCGTTCTCTACAGGTTCAATCATTGTAATATTATTTTGAGCTATGAACTAGCTTCTTGGCCGCCGACCGGAACGGAGCCTTCATGTTCAGCACTGCCTTCACCGAGATGTTCGGGGTCCGGCACCCGATCACGTGCGGCGGCATGACCGGTGTGGGGACCGCGGATCTGATCGCTGCCGTGGCCGAGGCCGGCGCGCTCGGTTTCCTGACGGCCCTGACGCAGCCGACGCCGGAATCACTCGTGGCCGAGATTGACCGGTGCCGGGAGCTGACCGACCTGCCGTTCGGAGTTAATTTGACGATCTTGCCGACCATCCGCCCGGTTCCGTATGACGAGTACCGGCAGGTGATCTGCGAATCCGGCGTGAAGGTCGTCGAGACCGCGGGCAGCAACCCGGCACCGCATCTGCCCGACTTCAAGCGCGCCGGAGTCAGGGTCATCCACAAGGCCACGTCCGTCCGGCACGCGCTGTCCGCTCAGGCCGCCGGCGTCGATGTGATCAGCATCGACGGCTTCGAATGCGCCGGCCATCCTGGCGAGGACGATCTTCCCGGCCTGGTGCTGATTCCCGCCGCCGCCCGCGCGCTTGAGATCCCGGTCATCGCCAGCGGCGGCATCGCCGACGGCGCGGGCCTGGTGGCCGCGCTCGCCCTGGGCGCCAGCGGAGTCAACATGGGCACCCGGTTCATGGCGACCGCAGAAGCGCCCATCCACCGGAACGTCAAGGACCAGATTGTCGCCAATGACGCGCTGTCGACCCAGATCGTCTTCCGCGAGTTCCGGAACACCTCCAGGGTCGCGCGCAACACGGTCTCGGAGGAGATTGGCCGCCGGTCCGCACTTCCCGGCGCCACGTTCGATGACGTCGCGGAGCTCGCCTCGGGCGTTCGCGGCCGCGCCGAGGTGCTGGAGAAGGGCAACATGGAGGGCGGCATGTGGTGGGCCAGCCAGGCGCAGGGACTCATCCATGACGTCCCCGGCTGCGCTGAGCTCGTGGCGACGATCATCGCCGAGGCCGAGGAGATCGTGACCCGGCTGCAGAAGCTGGTGCTCCCCTAGCCTGGTGTCGGCGGCCCGGACGGGCCGGCCTCACCCGCGGTGGCCGGAACCGCCGCTGGCGATGCAGCCGGGGCTGCGGGTGTCCGGCCGAAGTAGGTGTCCTCGACAATCTCCCGGATACCCGCGTCGGCGGGGCTGCCGGAGTGCACGACCTGCCCGACGTCCAGGACCAGAACGCGATCGGCCACCGAGATCGCCAGGTCGACCGACTGCTCGACCATCAGGACCGTCCGTCCCTCCTCTTCCTTGATCCGCCGCACCGCGTCCAGGACGTCCTGCACGATGGAGGGCGCCAG
>PMST01000310.1 GCA_003168295.1 Actinomycetota bacterium | reverse complement strand
GTTCTAGCGGCTCGGGGAGTTCGGCGGGACAGCAGAAGCTGATCTTCTCCTCGCCGAACGGCGGGGCGAGCTGGATCCAGATCGCCACGGCGCCTACCGCGGGCATCGCCGCCTCGGTGGCCGCGAGCCCGTCGGAGATCGTCGTGCTCGGCACGAACCAGGGCATCGACGTGCTGCCCATGGGCGACATCGCCTGGCAGGTGGCGAACCTGACTGCGGCGGTGCCGGCCGGCGGGTTCGGCTACGTGGGCATGACCACCGACGAGCAGGGCATCGCGCTGCCCGCGAACCCCGCGTCGGGCACGGTGTGGTTCACCTTCGACGGCGGGCTGCGCTGGCAGCCCTCGCGTATCTCGCGTACCACCGGCTCCTAGGAGTCCGGGCCTCGGGAGAGCAGGGCTCCGGGGGCCCGGGCTGCTAGGTACTTTTCTGCCGCTCAGGGGGTTCCGGTCTGCCGCTCAGGGGGCTCCGGCCTCTCCCGTGGCCTCCGGCGGGTTGGGCAGCTCCGGGGGCTCGGGCGGCTCGGGGATGAAGTCGCCTGCGGTGAGCCTTAGCTCACGGAACAGGTCGAAGACCTCTTTCAGCTGACCGTCTTCGAATCCGCCGAGCCCGAACTCCGCGGCCATCAGGTCCACGGTGGCCCGCGCCACCACCGCCCGGCCGGCCTGGGTGATCTCGGCCAGCCTGCCGCGGCCATCGGACGGGTTCGGCCTGCGGATCACCAGCTGCTGCCGTTCCAGCCGGTCGACGATGTTCGTGACGCTGGTGGGATGCACCATCAGCCGCTCGCCGATCATCCCCAACGGCAGCGCGCCGCGGCGGCTGAAGGTGAGCAGCACCAGCGCCTCGTAACGCGCGAACGTCAGGTCGTAGGGCCGCAGCAGCGCGTCGAGCTCAGCCAGCAGGATCTGCTGCGCGCGCATGATCGAGGTGACCGCGGCCATAGACAGGGACGGGCCGAACCTGCTGGCCCAGATTTGCGCCGCCCGGTCAATGGGATCAAACGGCAACTCAAGCGCCTTACCCACGAGTACACCGCCTCACGGGTACAACGTATTCGGTGTGGTAAAGCCTACGCGCTGGTTAAGGAGTTCCTCGGCGGCCTGGAAGGGGTCCAGCGCGCCGTCGGCGACCTGCCGGGCCAGCGCGTCAACGCGGTCCGCAGCTAGCCGGCCACGCAGCGCGGCGAAGGCGAGCGCGGTGATCTCCTCGCGGGCCCGCCCCTGCCGTCGCCTGGCCAGCTCACCGGTCGAGTTGAGCCAGGACCAGTGCGCCTCGAGCCGGGTGACAAGCTCCCCGATTCCCTCGCCCGTCATCGCGACGGTGGTGAGGATGGGAGGCTTCCAGTCACCTGGCCCGCGGTCGGCCAGCGCGATCATGTTGCGCAGGTCCCGCACCACCTGCTGGGTGTCTGGCTTGTCCGCCTTGTTCACCACGAACAGGTCGGCGACCTCCAGGATTCCGGCCTTGGCCGCCTGGATGGCATCGCCCATCCCCGGGGCGACCAGCACCACCACCGAATCCGCGAGCGAGGCGACGGCCACCTCGGCCTGGCCGACCCCGACCGTCTCGATGATGATCAGCTCGAAGCCGGCCGCGTCAAGCACCCGGATGGCCTGCGGCGTCGACGCGGCCAGGCCGCCGAGATGCCCGCGGCTGGCCATCGACCTGATGTAGACCGCCTCGTCGGTGGCGTGCTGCTGCATTCGCACCCGGTCGCCGAGCAGGGCCCCGCCGGTGAACGGCGACGTCGGGTCGACGGCGAGCACGGCGATCCGGGCGCCCGCGGCACGGAACGCGCCCACCAGCGCGGCGGTCACCGTGGACTTGCCCACCCCGGGCGGGCCGGTCAGTCCGATGATCCGGGCGCCGCCGGCGTGGGGCAGAAGTTCTTTGATGATCGAACGGACCCGGGGTGAGGAATCCTCGACCAGCGAGAGCAGCCGGGCCAGGGCGCGGATGTCTCCGGCCCGGGCCCGGTCAAGCTCAGAGTCGGCCATAGGCCGTTAGCCGCGCACCCGCAGCAGCAGCGCCTCGCCCTGGCCGCCACCGCCGCACAGCGCGGCGGCGCCCAGCCCGCCGCCGCGGCGGCCCAGCTCGTGGCACAAGTGCAGGGCGATCCTGGCCCCGGAAGCGCCGATCGGGTGACCGAGCGCGATCGCGCCGCCGTTGACGTTCACGATGTCCGGGCTGACCTGCAGCTCACGCATGGACTGGATGGCCACGACCGCGAACGCCTCGTTGATCTCAATGAGGTCCAGGTCCCCGGGGGCCAGCCCGGCCTTTTTCAGGGCGTGCTTTATCGCGTTGGACGGCTGAGAGTGCAGCGAGTTGTCCGGGCCCGCGACGTTGCCGTTCGCGCCGATCTCGGCCAGCACGGACGCGCCCGCCCGGTCGGCCGCTTCGGCCGACATCACCACCACGGCCGCGGCGCCGTCGGAGATCTGCGACGCGTTCCCGGCGGTGATCGAGCCGTCCTTGGTAAAGGCCGGCCGCAGCTTGCCCAGCGACTCCGCGGTCGTGCCCGCCCTGATGCCCTCGTCCTGCGTCACGATCAGCTTCTCGCCGCCCCGCTGCGGGATGGTGACGCCGACGATCTCGGCGGCGAGCAGGCCGCTGTTGGCCGCCGCGGCCGCGCGCTGGTGGCTCGCGGCGGCGAACTCGTCCTGCTCGGCTCGGGTGATGCCGAGCTCACGCCCGCTGTTCTCGGTGGACTCGCCCATGGACAGGTGATCGAACGCGTCGGTGAGGCCGTCGGCCGCCATCGAGTCGAGGGCTTCGACCGAGCCGTACTTGTAGCCCGACCTGGAGTTCGGCAGCAGGTGCGGGGCGCGGGTCATGGACTCCATCCCGCCGGCGACGATGACGTCGTATTCCCCTCCCCTGATGAGCTGCGCCGCCAGCGCGATGGCGTCCAGGCCGGACAGGCAGACCTTGTTGATGGTCAGCGCCGGGACCGACATTCCGATCCCGGCCGCCACGGCGGCCTGGCGGGCGGTGATCTGGCCCGCGCCCGCCTGCAGCACCTGGCCCATGATCACGTAGTCGACCTGATCAGGGCGGATGCCGGCGCGGTCCAGGGCCCCGGCGATGCTAACACCGCCCAGGTCGCTGGCAGACTTGCTCGTGAGGGACCCGAGCAGACGGCCAATCGGGGTCCTCGCGCCGCCAACGATGACGGGCTGACGTGGTTCGCTCATACCTGCAACGATACCTAGTGGGACTCGAAAGGACATATCGTGCTACCGCTGCTGACCCGCATTGATCACGTCGGCATCGCCTGCCGCGACTTGAACAAGTCCATGGAGCTGTACCAGGCGACGTTCGGCCTCAAGGTTGTGACGGTAGAGACTCACGAGGCCCAGGGGGTGCGCGAGGCCATGCTGGCCGTCGGCGAGCGTACCCTGGTGCCGGGCTACATCCAGCTGCTCGAGCCGCTGGGACCCGATACGCCGGTGGGCAAGTTCCTGGCCCGGCGCGGCGAGGGGATCCACCACATCGGGTACGGCGTCGCCGACATTGGCGAGGCGCTGTCCGCGCTCGGCGACACCGGCATCCGGCTGATCGACGAGCGGCCCAGGCACGGGTCCATGGGCGCGTCCATCGCGTTCCTGCACCCAGCGGATCTCGGCGGCGTTCTGACCGAACTCGTTCAGATCGCAACCGTAACATGATCCCCCAAAGCGGGGGTTAGGAGGACCGAGCAGGATGCATAGGATGGAGAACTCCGAAGGGCCCGCCAAAGCCCGCAAAGGAGATGTAGTCTGCCTGTCACCGGGCTGTAGTCGCACCCGCATGGCTGACACCCGCAGTAACAATTCCGCCGCCTTCACGTCTAGCCAGGATTAGGCCATATGCAATCGGACATTGACGCCCAGCTGACCAACTTCTTCGAAGAAGCCCCGCCGCGCGAGTTCGCGACGGTCATGCGGGGCTACGACCGTCATCAGGTCGATGAGCACATCAGGCAGATCGAGACTGAAGCGCGCACCCACCGCGAGCAGGCTCAGGCCGCCAAGCGGGAGCTGTCCGAAGCGCACCGCCAGATCCAGGAGCAGGAGCGCCCGACCTACTCCGGCCTCGGCGCGCGCATCGAGCAGCTGCTCCGGCTGGCCGAAGAGCAGGCCACCGAGCTGGTCCAGGCGGCCAGGTCGGAAGCGAACGAGATCAAGGCCGCGGCCAAGGTCGACGCGGCCGAGCTGCGGGCCGGCGCCGAGAACGAGGCCTCCGAGCTGCGCGCGAACGCCAAGCGGGAGACCGACGACCTGCGCGGCGCGGCCGAGCGCGAGGCCGACTCGATCAGGACCACCGCCCGGCGCGAGGTCGACGAGCTGACCTCGATCACCGAGCGTGAGGTAGCCAAGCTCCGGGCCACCGCCGACCACGAGGTCGCGGAGAAGCGGGCCGCGGCCGAGCGCGACATCGCCAAGCTGCGCACCAGCACCGAGCGCGAGGTCGCCCAGCTGAAGGCGACCGCCAAGCGCGAGCGCGATGAGATCCTCACCACATCCAAGCGCCAGGCCGACGAGATGCGCAGCCAGGCCCAGCGGATTCTCGAGGAGAGCGAAGCCCAGCGGGCCCAGGCGGAAGCCGAGTTCGAGATCCAGCTCGCGGCGCGCCGCGAAGAGGCCGAGCGTCAGGAGGCCGAGCGGCTCTCCGCGGCCCAGTCCGCCACCCAGAAGCTGGTGTCCGAAGCCGAGCAGCGGGCCTCCACCGCCGAGCAGCGGGCGGCCAAGGCCAGCGCCCAGGCCGACCAGACCCGGCGGGACGCGGACCAGCACGCCAGGCAGCTGGTCAGCAACGCCAAGAAGAACTCCGACCAGATCGTCAGCCAGGCCAAGGCTCAGGCCGAGGGTCTGCTCGCCGAGACCAAGGCGGACGCCGAACGCCGCCGGGCGGCGGCTCAGCGCGAGGTCGACGAGCTCACCCGGCAGAAGGACAGCATCGCCAGCCACCTCGCGCAGGTGCGCCAGCTGCTCGGTGGTCAGATGGCGGGCATGGCGGGCATGGACGCGGCGATGCAGTCCGCGCCGCCGAAGCCGGCTATCGCGGCCGACCCAGGGCCTTCGGCCCCGGCGGGCCCCGCGACCCAGGTGGCCCCGGCGGCCCCGCGCAACGGGAACTCTGGCGCTGCGCCCACGACCGTGCAGCCGGTGCAGCCGGCCGGCGGACATCAGCCGACCCAGGTGTCCCCGGCGTCTCCCGCGCCGACCCAGGTGCAGCGAACCGTCAGCGGTTCCGGGGCGGCCAACGGCGGTGCTCCCGCCGGGACCCAGGCCACCAAGCAGGCGGCCAACGGCAAGGAAGACGACGAGGACTGGTGGACCGAGTAGGAACGGCGAGCCTTTAATTAGGGACGGGGCGCCGGTCAGCCGATGGAGACGTGGGAGGCGATCAGATCCCGCAGGAACGTCAGGTCGTTTGAAGACCGGCCTGTTCCTGATGATCACCTCAACGAGATCCTGGAAGCAGGTCGGCGCTCGCCCTCGTCGCAGAACTGGCAACCGTGGGATTTCGTCGTGGTTACCGAGCGCGAGCGGCTCGTCAAGCTCGCGCAGACGTGGCAGGGTGCCGGGCACGTAGCCCACTCGGCGGCGACCGTGGCCTTGGTCGCGTCACCGCCCGCCGACGAGCGACTGCGCGGCACCCTGTACTACGACCTGGGCCAGGCCACGATGAGCATCATGCTCGCCGCGGCCGGCCTGGGCATCGGCAGCTGCCACTCAGCGGTCGGCGACCAGGACCTAGCCCGCGAGGTGCTCGGCTTCCCCGACGATAAATTCTGTGCGTACATGATCTCGCTCGGGTACCCGGCGGATCGCCCGCTGTCCCTGATCCGGCGCCCCGACCGCCGCCCGTTCGACGAGGTCGTGCACCGGGAGCATTGGTAAAAATGTGTTGCCTCGGGGGGACGATCCCCCCCGTACCCCCCCGGCTCAGGTCACCGGCACAATGCTGGCTTGGGTCAGGCAGCCGTCGTCGATGCGCAGCAGGCCCAGCGTGCCGTGCGACTGGCGTCTGCGGTCCGTCGGCGAACCTGGATTGAAAATCCGCAGACCACCACTGGACTGGTCGAGCGGTATGTGCGAATGCCCGAACACCACGAGGTCCGCGCCCGGGAACATGCGGCGCATTCGCACCAGCCGTCCGGTGGCCGCGCCGCTGTCGTGCACCATGGCCACGCTGAGCCCGTCCAGGTCGAGTTCCGCGGTCGGCGCCGCTCCCCACGCCGCGACGTCAGGACCGTCGTTGTTCCCGAGCACGGCGACGACGGGGGCGTACTCCGCGAGCTCGACCAGCACCGGCGCGGTGCAGACGTCGCCTGCGTGCAGGATGAGGTCCGCGCCGCGTAGGTGTTCGGCCACCCGGGGCGGGCAAACCCGCCACCGCCGCGGCGCATGAGTATCCGCCAGCACAACCACCCGCACAGCATCATCTTGCCCGCTTGGCACCGCTGCGGCCATCCGCATGACCGGACCCTGCCGTCCGCCCCTTGCGGCCGGTTTCCGCCCGCCGCGCCTGATCGCGGATCGGTGCCTCCCTCCCGCGGGAGGTAGCGATCCACGATGATCCCAACAGGCGACGCGCCAGACAAAAGGTGCATTTCGCCCTCCCGGGGCGGTCGCTGCTGATCGTGTGCAGTTACCCCCCATCCGGCGGGGGGTAGCTGCACACGTTAGCCCTAGGAGATGGCTAGTGGGGGTGAGGGGCGACGCCTTTGGGCACGGTGCGAACGGGCAAGCGGCATCGGGTTGCCGCTGCCTCACTGGCACATGGGTGCGGGTCTGCCGTTAGGGCACGTGACGAGTGTCATGCTCCTGGATAGCCGGCATGAGAGAGGTGAGCGCTTTGCTGGCCTCGGCCGTGGCCTTACGCTGTCTGTCCTTGGCTTCCGCGACGGCGGCAGCGGCGACGAGCCGACGGTTGGCCTCGCGGCGGCGGCGAATGCGTTTCATCGCCTTGTTGGCGCGATCGATGGCGAACAGCAAGGCGACAAGCAGGACAATCGCGACAGCGATCAGGACAGTCACAGACATCCTCCGTCTCGCCTTACAGTAACGGCCCGAACACACCAGTAAAGCCGGCAGCCACAGGATTTTCAAAGGCGTACTTATCACACTAACCGGGCGGGTCCGACTTTCTGCCTGCTACGATGCTCGCTCCGGCGCCCCAGTGCGCCGGGGCGAGAGGGAAAGTGGGCCACCCGGTTGAACGGGCCGGGTGGCCCGATCAAAGAGCTGGCCGCCGGCTCACGGACGCAGCAGGCCGAGCAGCCAACTGGGGCGCAGGGTCGTCGCGCCGGCCGCCACGCAGCGTTCGCGCAGTTCGCGATCGGCGGTCACGACCACCCGATCCCCAGGCAGCTCCCGTACCACGGCCACGATCGCGTCATCCCCCGAGCCAGGCGCCAGCACGACCCTGACCTCCCCCGCCCGTGCTTCCCCGGGCACGGCATCCCCGGGCACGGCATCTCCGGGCGACCGCACCGCTTCGGGCGGCTGCGCTTCTCTGGCCGCACTGCCGGCTAGCGAGGCGGCGGATAGACGGCCGGCGGCGGCCTTGGCGGCGCCTTCGAGCACCATGACGAAATCGGGCGGATCGGTCTCACCCGGCGGAACCGCGCGGCCACTCGCGGCGAGACGTACCAGCTCGGCGTGCAGCCGGACGGCCGCGCCGGCCCGGTCCCGCCACCAGCCGTCCGGACGCGAGCCCATGACGTTGGCTACGTCCACGACGATCGTGACTGCGTGCTCGCCGATCCCGATCTCCTTCGCGCCGTAAGCTGACCGCATGGCAGACGTGACACTCGTCCTTCAGCTGACCGAACAGGTCTCCAGGCTACGGCAGCGCCAGAACGGGCCGCTGATCCTCGAACTCGACCTGACCGACGGCATCGGTGAGGGGCCGGTCACCGATCCGGTGTCCGCGATCATGTCCCGGCGCAAGATCAGGCTGCCCGACATCATCGAGGGCCTGCGGCGCGCGCACCACGACGACCGGGTCCGGGCGCTCGTGGTCAAGGTGGGCGGCGGCCGGATCGGGCTGGCCCGGATGCAGGAGATACGCGAGGCGGTCTCCGGCTTCCGCGAGTCGGGCAAGCTCGCCGTGGCGTGGGCCGAGACCTTCGGCGAGTTCACCCACGGAAACGTGCCGTACTACCTGGCGACCGCGTTCGACCGGATCTACCTGCAGCCGTCCGGCACCTTGGGGCTCACCGGCATCGCGGTCGAGCAGCTGTTTCTGCACGACGCGCTGGCCAAGATCGGGATCGCCTTCGAAAGCGCCAAACGGTACGAGTACAAGTCGGCCGCCGACAACCTGACCGAACGCGGCTTCACCCCGCCGGCCCGGGAGGCTTCCGAGCGGCTGGCGGCCTCGATCGCCGAGCAGATCAGCACCGCCATCGCCGAACGCCGGGGCAAGACGGCCGAGCAAGCCCGCGAGCTGCTCGACCGCGGCCCGTTCCTGGCCGCCGACGCGCTGACCGAGGGCCTGGTCGACGCGCTCGGCTACCGGGACGAGGTGTACGCGGATGTCCGCAAGGAAGCGGGCCCGGACGCGACGCTGCAATACGTGGCGCGCTACCAGCGGGGGCACGTGCTGGCGCAGCGAGCACGCCGGCTGCCCAGCCGTCGCCAGGATTTCGTGGCCGTGGTGTACGCCTCCGGCCCGATCAGGCAGGGGCGCAGCACCCGCAGCCCGCTAGGCGGGACCGCGATGGGCTCGGACACGGTGGCGGCCGCGCTGCGGTCGGCGCTTGCTGATGAGCGGGCGCGGGCCGTGCTGCTCCGGGTTAACAGCCCCGGCGGATCCGCCACCGCCTCCGACACGATCTGGCGCGAAGTGGTCAGGCTCCGGGCGGCGGGCAAGCCCGTGGTGGTGTCGATGAGCGACGTGGCCGCTTCGGGCGGGTATTTCATCTCCGCGCCGGCCGACGTCATCGTCGCGCAGCCGGGTACCATCACCGGCTCGATCGGCGTGATCATGGGCAAGCCCGTGCTCGCCGACGCGCTCGAACGCATCGGCATCACCACCGATTCGGTGGCCGTGGGGAGCGGGGCGAACATGCTCGCGCCGACCCATCCGTTCACCGAAGAGGAGTGGAACCGGATCAACATCTGGCTCGACGCGATCTACCAGGACTTCATCGGCAAGGTGGCCTCGGGTCGCAGGATGGGTGTGGAGCGGGTGCACGAGGTGGCCCGGGGACGGGTCTGGACCGGTGCCGACGCCGCGCAGAACGGGCTCGTCGACGAGCTCGGCGGGATGCAGGCCGCAGCCGAGATCGCCCGCCGCCGGGCCGGGCTGCCCGCCGATGCCCCGCTCCGCGTCTACCCCAGGCTCACCCCGCTCGACCAGCTCAGGCCGCCGCCCTCGAGCGAGTCGCGGCCCGCCGCGGCGGCCGCGTTCGACCTCGGTTTCGCCGACGCCTGGGGTCCCGCGTGGCGGCTGGCGGCCCGGGCCGGCCTGCCACCGTACGGACCGCTGATGCTCCCGGGCACATGGACAATCAATTGACCGAACGGTCCCTCCCGCAGCGCCCGGCCACCCTTCTGGCAGCGGGACGCCGACGCGCTGGCCCTAGGGCTGACCGCGCACCACGGGCTGACCGCTAGATGCTGGCGACCGAGGGTCCGGCGCCGGATCTAGCCGGAGCGCTGGCGTCGTGGGCGACGGCGGTCACGCTGCTGACGGTGGCCGACGACCGCGATGACGTGGGGGCGACGGTCAGCGCGTTCTGCGCGGTGTCCGCGGACCCGCCGCTGGTCGGCGTCTCGCTGATGTCCGATTCCTATCCGGCCGAGCTGTTCGGCCGGGCGGAGGAGCCGGTCACGCGGTTCGCCGTCACGCTGCTTGCGGCCGGCCAGCGCGTGCTGGCCGGGCGGTTCGCCGCCGAAGGCCGACCCGGCGCGCGGCTCATACTCGACGACGTGCCGCACCGGCGCGGCCCGGACTCTGGCGCGCTGATCGTGGACGGCGGCCTGGCCGCGCTGGAGTGCGCCGCGGCGCAGGTTATCCCGGCCGGCGACCATCTGCTGGTCATCGCCCAGGTTACCGGCGTGCCCTACGTGGCGGACGCCGGTGAGCCCCTTATCCGTTTCCGCCGCCACTACCTGCCCGATAGGCTCTAGGTCGTCCGATAGGAGCCTCATGCCCAACTTTGACACCAGCGTTCCGCATATCGCCCGCGTCTACGACTACTGGCTCGGCGGCAAGGACAATTTCGCCGCCGACCGGGAACTCGGCGAGCGGACCCTGGCGGCGTATCCGAACCTGGTGTTCTCGGTCCGCGCCAACCGCGCCTTCCTCGCCCGCGCGGTCCGCTTCCTGACCGCCGAGATGGGGATCAGGCAGTTCCTCGACATCGGAACCGGGATTCCGACCGCCAACAACACCCATGAGGTCGCGCAGAGCGTGGCGCCCGAGTGCCGGATCGTCTACGTCGACAACGATCCCGTCGTGCTCTCGCACGCCAGGGCGCTGCTGACCAGCAAGCCGGAGGGGGTGTGCGCCTACATCGACGCCGATCTGCGAGACCCGGACAACATCCTGGCCATCGCGGCGGACACCCTGGACTTCAGCCAGCCGGTCGCGGTCATGATGATCGCGGTCCTGCACTTCATCGCCGATGACGCCGAAGCCAGCGGCATCGTCAACCGGGTCATGGACGCGTGCGTCCCTGGCAGCTTCATCGCGATCTCGCATGCGGCCAGCGATATCGACACCGAGCAGCAAACCGAGATGGTCCGCCGCCTGAACCAGTCCGTGGCGGAGAAGGCGACGCTGCGCGATCGCGCCGGCGTGACACGCTTGTTCGACGGGTTTGAGCTGGTCGATCCCGGTGTCGTGCGGACCGCCGAGTGGCGGCCGGACTCCCCGCACCAGGCGGCCAGTCCCGCCGCCGTGTGGTGCGGCGTCGCCCGGAAGCCCTGAGCCTGAGGGCGGGAGACCGGGCCTGCGGCTAGGGGATCGAGCCTGCGGCTAGGCGGCCGGCTTGCCAGACGGCGGCGATCAGCGGGACGCCGGGGCGGTAGGCGAGATAGGCGTGCGACGGGGCCTCGAGCAGGATCAGGTCGGCTCGGGCGCCCACGCCGAGATGGCCGATATCGTCCCGGCGCAGGGCCCGGGCGCCGCCCGCGGTGGCGGCCCAGACGGCCTCTTCCGTCGTCATCCGCATCTCCCGGACCGCGAGCGCGATACAGAACGGCATGCTGGAAGTGAACGAGGAACCGGGGTTGCAGTCGGTGGCCAGGGCCACGGTGGCACCCGCGTCGAGCAGCCGCCGCGCGTCCGGGAACGGCTGCCGGCAGCCGAACTCCGCGCCGGGCAGCAGGGTCGCGACGACCGGCGTGCAGGCCAGCGCGTCCACGTCGGCGTCGGTGAGGAACGTGCAGTGGTCGGCCGACGCGGCGCCCGCCTGCGCCGCCACCTGGACGCCGGGGCCCGGGGCCAGCTGGTTCGCGTGCACGCGGGCGCCCAGGCCGGCGGCGGTACCCGCGGCGAGCACCGCGGCCGCCTCGGCGCCGCCGAACGCCCCGTCCTCGCA
>PMST01000372.1 GCA_003168295.1 Actinomycetota bacterium | reverse complement strand
GTGAACCAGCCGGAGGGCCTGACGGCGGGCGCGACCGGCAGCGCGCAGCCGACCAAGAACGGCGACCTGTTCGTCAGCTGGGGCGGGCTGTCATACTTCTCCGAGTTCAGCCCGTCGGGAAAGCTGCTGTTCAACGCCAAGCTGCCGGACGGCGTGGCCACCTACCGCGCCTACCGGCTGCCGTGGAACCCGGGCAGCTAGCGTGCCACCGGCCAGGCACCTATCGCCGCAACGAGGACGCGGCCAGGACCCCGCGGTCAGCCTGGTGGCTGACCTGGGATTCAGCCTGCGGGGGGACGACAGCGCCGCCGGCCCGGACGTAGCCTGGTCCGGTGTACGGACTCTATGCCTGGCTGCGCCGCCACCCGAAGCTGGTGGACGGCCTGCTGGCGTTGCTGGTCCTCGGTTTCGGGTTCAGCGTGTACGGGAGCTTGACCAGGCACCCGGGTCTCATCCCGGTCATCGTCGCGCTGGCCGTACCGATCGTGTTCCGGCGCCAGTACCCTACGGCGGCGTTCGCCGCGGCCGTCGCGGTCGGCGCGGTGCAGGTGGTGGCGTTCAGGGGGCCGAGCACAGCGGACGTGTCCGTTCTGATCCTTCTGTACTCCCTGGCGGTGAGCCGGCCGCGGCGGGCCTCCGCACCGGGCCTGGCCATCTGCGTACTGGGCGCGGCGGTGGCCACCGTGCGCTGGCGGGTGGCCGGAGACGGCACGTTCTGGCAGGTGCTGCTCGCCATGGGGCTGGTCAGCACGCCGGCGCTGCTCACCTGGCTGACCGCCGACTCCGTGCGCTGGCGGCGCGGCTACTACGCGGCGCTGGAGGAAAAGACGCGACGGCTGGAACGTGAGCGGGACGCGCTGGCCCAGGTCGCGGCGGCGGCGGAGCGGGCCAGGATCGCCCGCGAGCTGCACGACATCGTCGCGCACCACGTCAGCGTCATGGTGGTACAGGCGGACGGTGCGGCGTTCGCGCTGGAGAACTCCCCGGACAAGACGCGGGAGGCACTCGGCGCGATCAGCGGGACCGGACGGCAGGCACTAGCCGAGATGCGCCGCCTGCTCGGCATGCTCAGATCACCATCGGCCGGGCCCCTCGGGCCCGAGCTCGCGCCAGTACCGGGAACCAGCCAGCTCAGCCTGCTACTGGAGCAGACCAGGGCAGCCGGCATACCGGTCACGTTCAGCCAGGAAGGCACGCCCGTGGCCGGCCAGGCCGACGGCGCCGACCTGGCCGTCTACCGGGTCGTCCAGGAGTCGCTCACCAACGTCCGCAGGCATGGCGGTCCCGGGGCCAGCGCGGCGGTCACGATCCGGTACGCAGCGGACGGCGTGACGGTCAGCGTCACCGATGACGGCCGCGGCGCGGCCGCCCAGCCACCCGGATCGGACCAGGCCAGCGCCGACGGTGCCGCAGCCGACAGCACCGGGCACGGGCTGCACGGCATGCGGGAACGGGTCGAGCTGTACGGCGGAACCCTCGCGGCAGGCCCGCGACCGGGCGGCGGGTACCAGGTGACGGCGACGCTGCCGCTGGTGGCCGCGCAGCTGGCCCGGGGTGCCGCTTGATCAGGGTGGCGCTGGTCGATGACCAGGAACTGGTGCGGACGGGGTTCCGGATGGTGCTGGAGGCGCAGCCGGACATGACGGTTGTCGGCGAGGCGGCCGACGGGCTCGCGGCCGTCACGCTCGCCGCGGGCAGGCCGCAGCCGGACGTGATGGTGATGGACGTCCGGATGCCCGGCCTGGATGGTGTCCGGGCGACCCAGCAGATCTGCGCGGCCGGGGACCGGCCTCGGGTGCTGATGCTGACCACGTTCGACCTTGACGAGTACGCGTTCACCGCTCTCAAGGCCGGGGCCAGCGGTTTCCTGCTCAAGGATGTTCCGCCGCACGAGCTGCTGTTCGCGATCCGCTCCGTGCACTCCGGCGACGCCGTGGTCGCCCCGTCAACCACCAAGCGCCTGATCGACCGGTTCGTGCCGATGCTGCCTGCCGCGGGCGCCGAAGCCCCGCCCGATCTCGCCGAGCTCACCGAGCGCGAACGTGAAGTCCTGATCCACATGGCCGCCGGGCTGTCCAACACGGAGATCGCCGGACGGCTGGTCGTCGCCGAAGCCACGATCAAGACCCACGTCGGCCGGATCCTGTCCAAGCTCGGCCTGCGCGACCGGGTCCAGGCCGTCGTACTCGCCTACGAGAGCGGTCTGGTCAGGCCACGTCAGTCCTGAGAGGGACGCCAATACCCGCTCCCAGGCCGACGCGGGAAACCGCCAGGCCTGGTTAGCGTCCTGGTATGACGACATCTACTCAGCTTCTCAGCGCCGTCGCGACCACCGACCTGGTCAAGGTGTACGGCTCCGGCGATACCGCCGTCCGCGCGCTGGACGGCGTCACCGCCGCGTTCGCCCAGGCCCAGTTCACCGCGATCATGGGGCCGTCCGGTTCCGGCAAGTCGACCCTGATGCACTGCCTGGCCGGCCTGGACACGGCGACCGCCGGGTCGGTGCGGATCGGCGGCACCGAGCTGTCCGGCCTGTCCGACAAGCAGCTGACCCTGCTGCGACGGCAACGGGTCGGTTTCGTGTTCCAGTCGTTCAACCTGCTGCCCACTCTCACCGCGGCGCAGAACATCCGGCTGCCCCTCGATCTGGCGGGCACCAGACCGGACCAAGGCTGGTGGGATAAGGTCATCGGCTCGCTCGGCCTCACCGGCCGGCTCTCCCATCGCCCGGCCGAGCTGTCCGGCGGCCAGCAGCAGCGGGTGGCCTGCGCGCGTGCGCTGATCAGCAGGCCGGACGTGGTGTTCGCGGACGAGCCGACCGGGAACCTGGACTCGCGCAGCGGCGGCGAGGTGCTGGACTTCCTGCGCACCTCGGTCTGCGAGCTGGGCCAGACGGTGATCATGGTGACGCACGACCCGGTGGCCGCGAGCTATTCCGACCGGGTGATCTTCCTGGCCGACGGACGGCTGCACAGCGAGCTGGGCTCGCCGACGCCGCAATCTGTCCTTGACCACCTCAGGCAGGCCTAGATGCTGCGGGTAACCCTGCTCGGCCTGCGCTACCGCAAGGGCCGCCTCGCCCTGTCCGCCCTCGCCATCGTCCTGGGCGTGGCGTTCGTCGCCGGCACGCTGATGATGAGCGCCTCGATCAGCCACTCGTACTCCGGCAGCTTCTCCGCCGGCGCGCGGAATGTCAGCGTCGCCGTGGCGGAGCGGGAGTCGGGTGATCCTCCCGGCCAGATCGGCGGCCAGGTCCTGCCGGCCGCGACCCTCGCCGCGGTGCGCGCGATTCCCGGTGTCGCCGCCGCGGACGGACGGCTCGGCGGCCCAGGCTCGTTGCTTGGCCGCGACGGCCGACTGCTCGGCGCCGGCTTCGGCATCAACGTGACGGCGCTCACCCCTTTCACGCTGGTCTCCGGCCACCTGCCCGGCCAGCCGGATGAAGCCGACGTCGATTCCTCGACGGCCGCCGACGAGCATTTCCGCCTCGGCCAGGCGCTGCGGGTCGTCGATTCCGCCGGCGGCATCAGGACCTTCTATCTCGCCGGGACGATCGACCTCGGCGTGAGCAGCGAGTTCGGCAACGCCAGCGTGACCGCGTTCCAGACCGCCGCCGCGATCGCCGTCACCGGCCAGCACGGTTACAACCTCATCGTGGCCCGCGCCGTCCCCGGTGTGTCCCAGTCCGCGCTGGCCGCCAGGATCAGCGCGCGGCTGTCCGGCCAGGGCTACGAGGTGATCACCGGCGCCGAGCTGGCCACCGATGAGGCGAACAGCACCACGCACGTCAGCAAGGTGCTCACCACCGGACTGCTCATCGTCGCGCTGATCTCCCTGGTCGTCGCGTGCATCGTCGTCTACAACACCTTCAATATCCTGATCGCGCAGCGGTCCCGCGAGCTCGCGCTGCAGCGCTGCGTCGGGGCCAGCCGGGGGCAGGTGTTCGGCAGCATGCTCGCGGAATCCGTCCTGACCGGCCTGACCGCGTCGGTGGCCGGGGTGCTGACCGGGATCGCGGTGAGCTGGGGGCTGCTGCATGTCGTCAGCACCCATCCGCCGCTGGTGATCAGCCCGTCGTCGGTCACGATCGCGCTCGCCACCGGCCTGCTGGTCACGGTGGCGGCATCGGTGCTGCCGGCCCGGGCCGCGACCCGGGTCGCGCCGCTGGCGGCGCTGGCGGTGGCGGTCGAGCCCGCAGTGACCGCACGGATCGGCTGGCGCCGGGTGGCGGTGGCGATCGCTTCGGTTGCGACCGGGGCCGGGCTCACCTACGCGGGCACGATCTGGGGCTCCACCACCGGGCTGGTCGGGCTGGCGGCAGGCGGCTGCCTGTGCTTCGTGGCCCTGCTCGCCCTCGGCCCGCTGATCGCCCCGCCGGTCATCGCCTTCCTCGGCTGGCTGCCCGCGCGGCTGACCAGGGTCACCGCCCAGCTGGCCACGGCCAACGCGCGGCGCAACCCGCACCGGGTCGCCACCACCACGGCGGCGCTGACCGTCGGCATCACGCTGATGACGGCGTTCTCCGTGGTGGTCTCCTCGGCGCAGAAGTCCACCGACGCCGCCATCGACGGCCATTACCCGTTCGACTACATGGTGCGCAGCACCTCCCATGGCCAGCCGGTCCCGCCGCGGATCATCAGCACGCTCGAGCGTTCACCGCGGCTCGCCCTGGTCGCGGCGGTCTACCAGAATACGGCGACGGTGGGACGCCAGACGGTGCCGCTCGGCGCGTACTCCCGCAACGCGCTCGGCACCGCGGTGCGGCCCGCGATGATCTCCGGCTCGCTGACCGCGGTCGGCCCGGGCACCGCCGCCGTGGACATCAGCGCCCTGCCGGCGCTGCACGCGTCCCAGGCCGGCACGATCGTGGTGCACACGCCGGACGCCGGACCGGAGCGCCTGCGCGTGGTGGCGGTGTACAACGCCGGGACCTATAAGTCTCCGCTGCCCGCCGTGCTCATCTCCGCCGCTGACTACCTGCGCGGCTACCGGCCCGCCGGCCCGGGCATGGTGGTGGTCGACGCGGCCTCCGGTGTCGGCACCGCCACCTCCCGTGCCGTCGTGACGAGCGCGATCGCGTCCGACCCGCAGCTCGAGGTGGACACCGCGGCCGACTACAAGGCGCAGCTGGACCACAGCGTCGATACCATCCTGGAGATGTTCGCCGCGCTGCTGGGCCTGGCGATCCTGATCGCGCTGTTCGGCATCTCCAGCACGCTGACCCTGTCGGTGATCGAGCGGACCAGGGAGTCGGCGCTGCTGCGCGCCCTCGGCCTGACCCGCGGGCAGCTGCGCCGGATGCTGCTGTGCGAGGCCGTGCTCATGGCCGCGCTGGCCGCGGTGCTCGGCATCGGTCTCGGCTCAGCCTTCGGCCTGGCCATGGTGCGGGCGCTCAGCTCCGCCGCGAGCGGCCGGATCGTGCTGTCAGTCCCGTATGCCCAGCTCGCGCTGATCAGCGCCTGCGCCGGCCTGCTCGCCGCGATCATGCCGGCCCGCCGCGCCGCCCGGACCTCAGTGGTGACCGCCATGGCAGACCATTAACTCAGAACGAGAGGTGGTTCCCCTCCCCGCCTAGCTGGCCGCGTGCCAGGGCAGGCGGTGTGCGCTGCCGGGTGACGGCCAAGACAGGCATCCAGGTCTAGCCTTGGGCCGATCCTGCCCAACGCCGCCGAGGGCCGTGATTCCTGCGGCCGCCATTGAGCGAAGGGTCGGCAAGCGAAGGGTCAGCGAGCGAAGGGTCGGCGGGCGAAGGGTCGGCGGGCGAAGGACTGGCGTCGAAGTGTTCCACGAAGGTCTGCGCCCCGTCATCGTGTTCCACGAGGGTCTGCGATCCGTCGGGATGGCTCACGACGGTTCGGGTCCCGTCGTCCGTGATGTCACGGCGGCTGCGGATAGTCGTCCGGGAAAGGCGTGACCTGTTGCGTATCAGCATGGGCAGCAACATCCCGACGATGCCGGCGAGCATCAGGATGACGCCGACGGCATGCAGATCGAGGCTGCCTATGTGTCCGCCCTTCAGCGCGAACGTCAAGATCGCCCCGAGGACGATGAGGGTAATACCGGCTGGAATGCGCATGACGCGTCGCCCCTTTCGGGGGCTGGGTTGCGAGCTCGGGGATGAGCGGGATGGTGCCGGCACCGTGCCGTGTACGAGCAAAAAAAATTCCGGTCCTGCCGCCGCACTCAAAAATTGCGCGAGTGCAGCTGCCGGGGTCCGGAGCAACACCCTTATTGTACCCTTTGCGCGCCGCGCATAGGGCATTCCGCAGCCAGCAGTCGGCCTTTCGAGCTTGCGGAGGCAGGACGCTGGATCCGCGGGCGGTGCCGCTCGGCCCCGTCCCGGCCAGGCCAGGCCAGGCCAGGGCACGGCAAGAAGACAGGCCCTGGATATGCTGACCGATACCCGGCTGACCGGGATGCGCCGGCCAGAGCTTGGCCAGCTGACCGCTGACCTGGCGCCGGCCTAGACAGCACGGGCTTCTGTGCTGCATCTGCGGATAGTGGAGGAGGCGCAGGTGTCAGATCACGATAATCAGTCAGGACGGTGGCTGGCGGCGGCTCCGACGTCGCTAAGGTGATGAACAATCTGGCGAAATGACTCGACGAAGTTTTCTTCACGGTAGCCAAGATCAGTCGCTACGCAGAAGTCCCTGACGAGGCCCTGGACCCGTCGCAGATTGGGCCGGGGCATCGATGGGAATAGGTGGTGCTCGATCTGGCGGTTAAGGCCGCCGAGCATGAAGGTGGTAAACGGGCCGCCGCTGATATTTCGGGCAGTGACCACCTGGCGGCGCGCGAAGCCGGCCGCCGTTGCGGATTCGATGATCGGCATTCCCTTGTGGTTGGGCGCGAAGCTGACGCCCAGGTACAGCGAGAAGACCGCCTGCTGCACAGCGACGAAGGCGAGTGCCTTGAGCGGGGAGAGTACCAACAGCACCACCGTCAGGTACAGCACGGCATGCAGCAGGATGAGAGAGGCTTCCACCGCCGCGGCATGGTCTCGCCGGCGCAGAAGCCGCTTGACGCCGAGTACGTGCATGCCACCGCTTCGCAGCAGCATGAGAGGGAAGAAGAGCGGCGCCTGCCAGCGTGCTAGCCACGATACGAGCGGACGCCCGGTTTCCGGCGCGTCAGACGAGGCCAGGGCGACTCCTTCACCCATATCCGGGTCGCGGCCCATCTCGTTGGGATGCGCATGGTGAGCGTTGTGCTTGGGAACCCACCAGCCAAAGCTCAGCCCGATGAGCGCGTTCCCCACGGCGAGCCCGAGCATGTGATTGCGCCGGCGCGTGTCGAAAACCTGGTTGTGCCCCGCATCATGGCCGATGAAGCCCAGCTGGGTGAACATCATCCCCACCAATGGTGCGACGGCGAGGGTCGTCCACGAGTTGCCGACCACGACGAACAGGGCCCATCCAGCGAAGAAGGCGAAGATCGTCAGGGTGATCTTCACCCGGTAATAGCCGGGCCTGCGGTCGAGCAGACCCATCGTTCGTACCTGCAGCGCCAGCGCGCGAAAGCTAGCCGTCGAAGGATCGACGGCAGCAGGCGGCCCGTTTGCAACTGAGGTACGGCCGGACGGCAGGGCAAGAAAGCCGGGTGCTGTTGTCTTCATCGCTCTGTCCCTCCTGGGCGTTTCCCGAGCACGCCGCTCGGGCTTTCGTCGCCAGGGTCTGGAGCAACGAGACTGCGGCCAGGGCCTACCCGGCACGACAGCACTTGTTCTAACGGTACCTCGGCCAGACGGTCCCGCAAGGCCGGCGCAAGGCGAGGTTTCCTGAGTCGCGCGCTATGGCACGCTGGCGTCGGCAGCGGGGCCGTGCGGGCCCTGGCACGCTGGATCAGCTCGTCTGCCCGGGTCAACGCGTCGGTGAACGCCCGTGCCCATTCGGGCAATGATCGCAGCGCTTGGTCCAAGACGAAGCAACGAGGATACAAACGTATCTGATGATGCTCAGTCACTACCGTGATAGTCCAACTTAAAGTCCTTGCCAAACCTTAAGCGGGACTCTCACCTCAGGCCTAACCGGGCACACTTATAGCCCTGCCGAGCCGCTACAGTCCCGGCCCCTACTTTCCGGTCGCAGCCTTGAACTTGACGACCAGTTCGGCAGGCACCCGGCCGCGGTCTTTTACGTCGATTCCCTGTGCCTTGGCCCACTCGCGGACCTCGGTGGTGTTCAGCGCGCTCGCCAGTGCTCTGCGTCCGTTGCGGGCAGGCCGCCGGGCACCGCTTCCGATCCGGCGGGAAGCACTCAGGTAACGTGCGAGCGCTTCGCGCAGTTCTTTGGCGTGCTTGGTGTTCAGGTCGATTTCATAGTTGGTGCCGTCTAGCCCGAAACGCACGGTACCGTCGGCCTCACTGCCATCGAGGTCATCGATGAACAGGGTCTGAACCTTCTGGGCCATGGCTGCTCCTTCTCCCGCCTAGTCGATAAGTAAAGCGTAGACAATCCAAGTCTCGTATTCGAGTTACCACACCGGTGGCCGGCTGTTCGAGGTTCGACATTTTCAGCGCTACGCGAGCGCGAGTGATATGCCGCGGTGAGATCTCCGGTACCTCGACGATGGACCTTACTGGCCACCCGTCGTTGCGCTCCAATACAATACCCAGTATGATACCCAGTATGCAGCTCATTCGCGTCCGACACGCGCTGCTCGCGCTGCTGAGCGAGGATCCCAAAGTACAGCCTTCAGCTTCGCGAACAGATTACCCTCGGCGATCACGCTACGGAGAGCGTCCGCCGTGCGGCAGTCGGCTGTCACCCAGCTTCACCTAGGAGGAGGGTATCCCCTACCCGCTTAGATCAAGTGGCAGGCGGATTCTCAGGCCCGCTACGGCGGGTTCTGCCCCGCAACCTGTATCTCCGGCGGCGAAGTAGCTCTGCAGGAGTACGCCACAAATCATCACCGAGGGTGACGCGGCGGCCGTCGGCGGCAGGGCAGACTTGGGAACATCTCAACTGGAGAGGACCGATTTCCCATGATCGAGGTACGGGGGCTCACGAAACGGTACGGCGCGAAGACCGCCGTCGACGACCTGACGTTCGGCATTGAGCCGGGCAAGGTCACCGGCTTCCTGGGACCGAACGGTGCGGGCAAGACCACCACGATGCGCTGCATCTTGGGGCTTGACTACCCCGACGCGGGCACAGTTGCCGTGGACGGCAAGTCGTATCCCGACCTGGCGTACCCGATGCGCGAGGTGGGCGCGCTGCTGGACGCCAAGGCGGTGCACGGCGGCCGGTCGGCCCGCAACCACCTGCTCTGCCTGGCCCAGACCAACAGCCTGCCCAGGCGGCGGGTCGGCGAGGTGCTTGAGCTTGTCGGCCTGACGGAGGTGGCGGGTAAGCGATCGAAGGGATTCTCCCTCGGCATGAGCCAGCGTCTCGGCATCGCCGCGACGCTGCTCGGCGACCCGAAGGTGCTGATGTTCGACGAGCCGGTCAACGGCCTTGACCCCGAGGGCATCTTGTGGATCCGGAACCTGATGAGGGCCCTGGCCGCCGAGGGACGCACAGTCTTCGTCTCCAGCCACCTGATGTCGGAGATGGAGCACACCGCCGACCACCTGATCGTGATCGGCCGGGGCAAGCTGATCGCCGACTGCACGATGAGCGAATTCATCGCCGGGTCCTCCGGTGCCTGGGTACGAGTGCGCACGCCGTCGGTGGACCAGCTCATGCGGGCGATCAACGCCCAGGGCGCGACCGCCGCCGCCGGCGAGGACGGGTCGATCGAGGTGCGCGGCATGACGACTGAGCAGCTCGGCGACCTGGCCTTCAGCGAGGGCATCCGGCTGCACGAGCTCACCACGGTGCGGGCCTCCCTCGAAGAAGCGTTCATGGAGCTGACCGCGAGCAGCGTGGAATACCGCGCCGACGCGCCCGGCGGTCAGCAACCGAGCACGACGATCGGAAGCGGGGTCTAGACGATGGCGACGATAACGACCTCGGACAGGCGGCTGCCGGCGCTGCCGCCGGCTACCGGGCGGGCCGGGCTGCGGGGCGCGCTCGCCTCGGAGTTCACCAAGCTCCGCTCGGTCCGCTCCACCTACTGGGCCCTGGGCGCGCTGCTGATCGTGTCCATCGGCGTCGGCGCGCTGGTCATGGGGGGAGAATCGGGCTCCCTCACGCACAACCCGGGCAACAAGGCCGGGTTCGACGGCACTCAGGTGTCGCTGATCCCGTTCTTCGAGATCGGCCAGCTGATCATCGGCGTGCTTGGCGCGCTGACGATCACCTCGGAGTACTCCACCGGGATGATCCGCACCTCGCTGACCGCGATGCCGCGGCGCGGCGTGGTCTACGCCGCGAAGGCGATCGTGTTCACCTGCGTGACGCTCGTCTTCTCGCTGATCACGTCGTTCGTCGCGTTCTTCGTCGGCCAGGCGATGGTGGCCAGCACGAGGGAGGGTGCCTCGCTCTTCGGGAACGTCAAGATCCCGGCGAACGCCATCTTCACCGGCCCGGGCGGCCCGGGCAGCCCGCCTAAAGTGACGTTGCAGGGCATCGACGTGATCACCGCGTCCACCGTGCTCCGAGCCGTCGTCGGCACCGCACTGTTCGTCACGCTGGTCGCGCTGATCGCGTTCGGCCTCGGCGCAATCATCAGGCACACGGCGGGCGCGATCGCCACCGTGATCGGCCTCATGTTCATCATCCCGGTCGTCATCCAGGCGCTGCCGGATAACTGGCGCCAGGACATCATGCGCTTCTTCCCTGACGCCGCCGGGCGGGTCATCTCCGTCACCGTCCCGGGGGGCGCCAACCCGCACCTGTGGTCGTCCTGGCCCCAGATGATCGTGACNNGCCTGCTACGCGGTGGGCCTGCTCGCCATCGGTGCTTACATGTTCAGGAAACGCGACGCTTAAATCCCGCTGTCGGCGCTAGATGAGGCATCGGGCCGTATAGCCACGACCTAATGCAATCGAACAATTCAGGTTGATCGATCAAATCGACTTGATGTACTGTGACCGGGTGAACGGACGGCCGGAGAGCGTCCCGCCGGGGTTCTTGCGGCTGGCCGGCCACCCGCTGCGCTGGCGGATGCTGAGCCAACTGGCGCGCAGCGACCGGCAGGTCCGCGAGCTGACGGTCCTGACCGGCGAGCGGCAGAGCCTGATCTCATACCACCTCGGGCAGCTCCGGACCGGCGGCCTGGTGTCGATGCACCGCAGCGCCGCTGACCGCCGTGATGCTTATTACCGGATCGATCTGGCGCGTTGCGCTGAACTCCTGGCGGCTACCGGGGCGGCGCTGCACCCGGGCCTACGGCTGGTCCCGCTCCCCGCCGAGAAGCTCCAGGCGTCCGTCAGGGTCTTGTTCCTGTGCACAGGGAACAGCGCCCGCTCCCAGATGGCCGAGGCCTTGGCTGAACATCTGGCGGGTGACACGATGACGGCGGCCAGTGCGGGCAGCCATCCGAAGACCCTGCACCCCAACGCGGTCCGGGCGATGCTCGAATACGGCATCGATATTACCGGCCGTCAGGCCAAGCACGTGAGCACGTTTTCCGGGCAGCGGTTCGACTACGTGGTCAGCCTGTGCGACCGGGTCCGCGAGGTATGCCCGGAATTCCCCGGGCACCCGGAGATGATCCACTGGAGCATCCCTGACCCCGCGGGCGAGGGAGGCAGCGACGCCGAGACCTACCCGGCGTTCCGCGCCGTGGCCGCCGACTTGCACACCCGGATCGGATACCTCCTCGGGCGCCTAGGCCATGCCGGCCGCTGACGAGCCAGGGCGAGAAACAGCCCGGACCGGTGAACCGCAGGTGAGATACCAGGCGAGCCTGACGACGGTGCTGCGGGAATGGGGCCGGATCGGCTGCGTCGGGTTCGGCGGCCCCCCGGCGCACATCGCGCTGCTGCGCACGCTGTGCGTAGACCGCGAGCACTGGCTCGATGCGACGGAGTTCGAGGACGCGATCAGCGCCTGCAACCTGCTGCCAGGACCCGCCTCCACCCAGCTCGCGATCTTCTGCGCGTGGCGGGTCCGGGGCCCTCTCGGGGCCCTGGCCGGCGGCGCCGCGTTCATCGTGCCCGGCCTCATCGTGATCCTCGCGCTCTCCGTCCTGTTCCTGGCCGGCGCTCCGCCGCTGTGGGTCAGAGGGATCGGCGCCGGCGCGGGCGCCGCGGTAGCCGCCGTCGCGGTCCAGGCCGGTGAGAACCTGCTCCGGCCCAGCTGGACCCGGGCGAAGCAGGCCGGAACGCCGCGCCGGGTCCGCTGGGCGCTCTACCTGCTGGCCGGCGGGGCTGCCGCGGCCGCCATCGGCCCGTGGCTCGTCTTGGTCCTGCTCGGCTGCGGGCTCACCGAACTGGCCATCGGGCACCCGCGCCGCGCCGGTTCCCCGGACCCGCCCGGCACCCGCACCGCTCCGCGGATCACGCCGCTTCCGCTGGTCATGGTGCCAGGGGCAGCGGCGCGCGCCGCCGGGACGACGGTCGCCGCAGGCGGCCTGGCGGCCCTGGCCTGGACCGCGCTCAAGGTCGGGGCGCTGTCGTTCGGCGGCGGCTTCGTCATCATCCCGCTGATGCGAGCCGACGCGGTCGGGCACCACTGGATGACCAGCAGCCAGTTCCTGAACGCGGTCGCGCTGGGCCAGATCACCCCCGGACCGGTCGTCCAGACCGTCGCCGCCGTCGGCTACGCAGCAGGAGGTCTGGCCGGCGGCCTGCTCGCGGCCCTGATCGCGTTCTCACCCTCATTCGTGTTCGTGCTCGGCGGCGCCAGGTATTTCAGTTCGCTGCGCGGCAACAGCCATGCTCAAGCGTTCCTGGACGGAGCCGGGCCCGCCGCCATCGGCGCGATCCTCGGCTCGGCCATCCCGCTGACGGCCGCCCTGACCCAGCCATGGCAATACGCGGTACTGGCGGCCGCGATGGTGCTCCTGCTCGGCCTGCGCCGAGGTGTCGTGTTCACCCTGCTCGCCGCGGGCGCCGCCGGCCTGATCATCTCCCTGGCCGGCGGCCCCCTCCCGCACTAAGCCGAACCTCCTATCTCGCCCACCGCTGACGTGAGATTTCGATGCCGCCGGCGATCTGATCCCGTTCCCACCATGGATCAACCTGCCGGTGGCTCCCCTCCGGGTGAGTGTCCATATGTTCAGTTCACTGGGCAGGGCCATCCCGCTGGGGTGGACGGTGTCTTCGGCCCGCAGGCGAAGGCCGCCGTAGAGGCCTTCCGGTCGTCGGCGGCTGGCGCCGACGGGATCGCCGGTGGCAGGCCCGGCCCGGGGAAGGGGTGGGTACATGTCAGCATGGCTTAGCAAGTGGGCGCCTGCGTCCGGGACGCTGGCGGGGATACTCGTCGCGATCGCATTCTTCGCGGGGCCGCACTCCCCCGGCGATAACGCCTCGGGCGCGGATGTTATCGCCTGGTACAACAGCCACCACACGTCGGACTTCGTGTTCGATCTGATCGGGGGCCTGGCCATCTTGTTCTTGGTGCTCTTTGCGGTGGCACTGGCCCGGCAGGTGCGGACCGGTGACCGCTGGCTGGCCTACGGGGCACTGGCCGGGGCTGCCTTCGGCGGGGTGGGCTTCCTGACCTCCCTCGGTTTCGACTCGGTCCTGGCGCAGGACCACAACCGCCTGACGATCGCGTCGGCCCAGACGCTGAGTCTGCTCGAGAACGATTTCTTCCTGCCCATTCTCGTCGGGTTCGCCCTGTTCGGCCTCCTGACCGGCCTGGCCGTCGTGGCGGGCCGGATCCTGCCCAAATGGATGGGATGGGTCATGTTCGCGTTTGGCCTGGCCTGCCTGGCCGGTCCCATCGGGTTCTTCGGCATCCTGGCGACGCTGCTGTGGGTACTGGTGGCCGGGGTCTGGATGGTGAAGCAGGGTCCGCCGGTTCCCGACCGCGCGACATCGCTGGCCGAGCAGCACGTCACGGTCTGACTCAACCGCGGGCGCGGTGCGCCGTGATGCTCAGCCGCGCCCAGTCCCCGATTGCCAGCTTGCCGGCGCCGCCCTGGCGGGGCGAGGCGGCATGATGGGGAGCATGGCGTTGCAGCTAGCCCCCGAAGAGCCTGAAGCCGGACCGTGGCGGGTGGAGTTGCTGAGCACGGTCGTCAACGCGGTGACCAGGCGCAGACCGGACCAGGGCAGTTCTGGCCGTCCGGCCGTGCTGGCCATTGACGGGCGGAGCAACAACGGCAAGACCACGCTGGCGGCCCGGATCAGCGAGCTGGTCCCCGGATCTACTGTCATCCACACCGACGACATCGCCTGGGAACACTCCCGCTTCGGCTGGGCCGACCTGCTGATCGACGGGATCCTGCTGCCCGCGCACCACGGCCAGGCGGTCAGTTACCGGCCGCCGCGATGGGACTCCCGCGGCCGGGAAGGATCTCTCCAGGTCCCGGCCGGCTGCCCGCTGCTGATTGTCGAGGGGGACGGTGCCGGGCGCCGGGAGGTAGCGCACCTGATCGACACTGTGATCTGGGTCCAAGCCGACGAGAGAGAGGCCGGACGGCGCGCCGCCGTCCGGTCGGCCCATCGCCCGGCGGCCGACCTGGCCAACAGGGCCGCTGACGGGGCGCCGTTCGACGAGGACGGGTGGATGGCCGAGGAAATACCCTTCAACACCGCCCAGCGGACCTGGGAACGCGCCGGCATTATCGTCTGCGGCACCCCGGAGATCCCTTACAACCCGGGCACCGAAATCGTCATCGCACCGCCTCCGGTGACATCCTGATCCACGACGACGCAAACGGAGGAAGAGGCAGAACCCCGCTGAGGCCAGGGCCCGGGACCGCCTCGCGGGCCGCAGCCAGAGATCGCCGTGCGCCAGCGCGCCCGCCAGCAATCTCAGCCTGCGGCGCACTACCCCACGTCTCACGCACATGCGAATAGAGAGTGTTGCCTGACGGGCTCCGTGCACTGCCAGGCGTACTCACCTGTCCGGTTTTCCTAGATCATTGAGCAGCTGCCGCCGGTGTCTGGAAGGTGTATTGACGCGCGTTACACGCAGATGCCACGCTGGCCACCGTGATCATGGTGAAAGCGGTCGCTCGCCGCCTGGCCCTGTGCTCACTGGCCTGTGCGGCACTCGCTGTGATGTCGCTCGGCCCGGGCTCTGGTGCTGCCTCGGCGGGGACGACGGTGCCGCTGCGGGCAAGCCGCAGGGCACGTAGTCGCCAGCGGCGCAGCGGGGGTCCGGCTTCCCCAAGACGAGGCGCCGCATAATGCCCCGGATGAATGGTGGTATTTCAGCGGGCATCTGCAGGGCATCGACGCGGCCGGTCATGTGCACAGCTATGGCTTCGAATACGTGACATTCCAGTACCTGGGCATCGCGCCGGAGCCGGTGTACTTCGGGAACTTGTCCATCACGGACCTGACCCGGCACACCTTCCAATATGGCGTGCAAGAGGACTCCTACCCGGTCCCGGCCACGCATGACAGCTTTTCGCTGCATACCGGCGACTGGTCGATGAGCGGCGGATCTGGCCGCGACGTGCTGCACGCCGATCTGCCCGGATACGCGCTCGACCTCAGGCTGCAGACCACCCGAGCCTGCTGTCTTGCACGGAACGGACGGCGTCATCCCGTTCGGGCCGTTCGGGCCGTTCTACTACTACTCGTGGACATCGCTGCTGACCAGCGGAACGGTCATCGACCACGGCACCGCGGTGAAGGTCACCGGGTTGTCCTGGATGGATCACCAGTGGGGCTCGTTCAACTTCGCCAGCGGCGCCGGATGGGACTGGTTCAGCATGCAGCTGTCCAACGGGCAGCAGTACATGCTGTACTTCATCCGCGATGAGTCCGGGCAGATCGTGCAGACAATCGGTACCCGGGTCGATCACGGCGGACGGGTGACGCACCTAGCGCCCGCGAGCTTCGCCGAGCAGGCCACGGGTTCCTGGACCAGCCCGGCGACCGGGATCACCTACGGCTCCGGCTGGCAAGTTACCGTACCCGGCGGCCACCTGACGGTCACCCCCGATCTGCCTGACCAGGAACTTGACCTGCTTTCCACCCAGGGGGTTGCCTACTGGGAGGGCGACGTCTCCATCGAAGGCAAGATCGACGGCTCACCCGTGCACGGCGTCGGGTACACCGAGATCAACCCCCCAGCCGGGTCCTAACCTGGACGCGTCAACAGCAAGCTCCGGCCGGCAGCGCAGCGAGCCTGGCGTCCATTATCACGAGGATAAGGGCCGCGGCGATCACGGACACGGCGATACGCTTCGGGCTGACGATCAGGGCGCCGGCCGCGTCCGGGTGCTCCTGCCAGGCCTGTTCCACCTGCTCGGGCGGCTGCACTCCGCTGAAGACTAGGCGACTGAGCCCGGGTCCGTCCTAGCGCGGACCCGGTGACCCAGCCGCTCCACTGCCACACCAGCGTCGACGTCTCCGCGCAGGCACACTCAGTGTGATGAGAAGCACCACCGGTCGTTCGGCAGATATTTCTTTTGACTAGTGCGGGGCCTGGCACCTTCCAGGCAGCCTAGGTCAGTAACGGCCGGGGTCGTCCGGTCGCTGGGGGTAAGGCCTAGCGGTACCAGGGGACGAGTTGCGGTCATCGGTGTACTGGCGGGCTTGGTCGGCGATGCCCGGGGCGTTGCGGGTAGCCGCGGCGATCTTCGGCTTCTCTTCGTCGTACCTGGCCGCTACGGTTTCCCAGCGCCGGGACATCGTCTTGATGCCGCCGCCGCCGACCGCGACGATCGCGATGCCGACCAGCGCGGCTAGCACGGCGTACAAGATGGCGTTGACGACGTTGGCGGCGATGTGCAGCTGGTCCAGGGCTGCGATGACGCCGATGGCGAGGATGAAGCCAGAGGCGAGGTTGGCCAGCACCCGGGCGTAGGACAGCTCGCCCAGGCTGTTCTCGATCAGGGTCTTGGCGCCTGCGGCGATGGCGGCGGCGATCACGACGATGACGATGGCCACGAAGACCAGCGGCAGGTAGGCGATCACCGCGCGCAGGTAGTCGCTGATCGGGTTGCTGCCGAACACCCCGAACGCGGTGGACAGCACGAACAGCATGATCGCGTAGTAGACGATCTTGGCCAGGATGCCGGCCGCGTCGTAGGAGGAGCGGTCCAGGGCGCGCTTGATGCCACCGCGCTCGACCAGCCGGTCGAAGCCGACCCGCTGCAGGACCTTGGCCAGGATCTTGGCGATGGCCTTGGCGATCAGGTAACCCACGATCAGTATCAGCAGGAAGACGATGAGCTTCGGGACGAAGGTCGCCACGTTGGACCAGGCGTTCGACACGCCCGTGCCGAAATTGACGGATGCCTCAGGCATTCGGGTTTTCTCCTTGGGAAAAGTTATGCTGCCCGGACGTCAGTTGTCCCGGGGATCGGTGTCAACTTCGGGGTCGCCGATCTGCTCTTTACGCACTTCGGAGCTGACCTGCTGTTCGCCGGTGACGGTCTCGGTGGCCAGGCGAACTCGCTCGACCGGGACGGTCTCCTTGGTCACCACCGGACGTTCGGCGTGCAGGCGGACTTCGTGTTCTTCCTCGGAGATGTCAGTACCGGACAGGGCGGCGTCGCGGTTGGCGTCGGTGATCGGCTCCCGCTCCAGGCGGACCTCTTCATGGCTCACCGGAACGGTGGTGGTGACGTTCTCGGTCACGACGTACTTACGCAGCCGCGCCCGGCCGGCCGGCACGCTTTCCGTGCCGACGTGCAGCCGCTCCTCAGACCTGGTCATCGCGTCGTCGGTGACCGGACCCGGGATGTCGTCTTCCGCCGCGCTGGTCACGTCCTCGCCGGCGTGGCGGGCGGGGTAGCCGTCGTCGTCCGCGTCGCGCGTCCCGCGGCCGGCCGCGGGATCCAGGTGCGCGGCGTAGTGCTGATAGAGCGCGGCGACCTCAGTGTCTGCCAGGTGACCGTCGTCATCGACATTGGGAGCATCCTTGACCAGCTGCTCGGGCACCGCCAAGACGAGCTGGCCGTCGCGGACTGAGGCGTTGTACAGCGGCGCGAAGCTTTCCCTGGTGCCGAACAGGCCGGTGCTGACCGTGACCCACTCCGGCTGCCCGGCGGCGTCGTCGAGGTAGATCTGTCCCACCTTCCCGATCTTGTCGCCATCGCCGTCGATCGCGGTCAGGCCGATCAGGTTGTCCCACTGCTGCGGGGTCGTCATGAATATCTCCTTGCGGAAGCCTGGGTTATGTCTGTCACTACTGAAAGCTCCGGGACGGCCGGGCGTTACGCGGGATTTCGGCGATTCCTGCCGCTGGCGCAGAAATGGCCTAACCCGACCGCGTCCGGGTAGGGAGCGGGCCGGAAGCCGGGGCTAACAGAGATGGCGAGTCAGTGGGAGATCAGACGGCCATGGCCTCGGCGCACGAGGTCATCGCGGTAGAGCCGGTCATCCGCCGGGTCGTCGCCGCCCGGGCCGTCAACCCCGCGGACATCGATGACCTGGTACAGGACTGCCTGGAGCGCCTGTTGACCGCCCGCGTACGCCTCGCCCCCGAGGCGGTACTGCCCTACGCCGTGGTGACCGCGCGGAACCTGGTCAGCTCGCACGCGAAGAGCACGATGCGGCACGCGGACGCGGCCCCGCGCATCCTCGACCCCACCGAGCCGGACCGGCCCGAAGACGTCCTGCTGACGGGAGAGACGCGCCGGGCGATGACGTCCGCCCTGGGCCAGCTGTCCGCGCAGGAACGCCACGACGTCCTGGCCTACTACGACGTCGATCCGGCGGCGGACGGGAACGCGCCGGAATCCCGGGGAGCACTGCGAGTGCGGATGTCACGGACACGAGCCAAGCTCCGGCTCGAGTACCTGCTGGCGTTCCGGCACGTCGAGCTGCCGACCCCGCAGTGCCGCCGAGTGCTGCTGGCGATCTCGGCGGGCGATACACGGCGGCAGCGGGAGGCCAGCGCGGGGCAGCATCTGCTTGACTGCGAGACCTGCGCGGCGCTGAGCGAACCGCTGGACCGGCGCAGCGTCGCACTCACCGCGATCGCGGTCCCCGGGGCACTGCTGGCCTGGACCGCGGGGAAAGCACGGGCGCACCCGCTGCAGACCGCCACCTCGGTCGCCGCGGGCTCCGCGGTAATCGCCGCCGCGGTGGTGCTGCTGCCCGCCCACCCAGCGCCGGCTAGGCCCGTCCCGGTACCGACCTCCCCGTCCGCGTCGCCGACGGCCGACGTGATCAGCCATCTGTCCGTCGGCGGGCAGCCGGTGAACGACGCGGCGGCGGGACAATCGCTCCGTTCACTGATCGGTGAGGCCGCCGACGCCTCCGGCGTCAGCGTGGTGGCCGCGGTCACCCGGAACGGCTTCTGGATCGGCACGGCCCAGGCCCGGATATGGGTCCAGCTAGTGGGACCGCTGCGGACATTTCAGGTCCACGCGGGAGACCGGGTCCGGTTCGTCGGCCGGGTGACCGGCAACCCGCGTGCCTACCCGGCCAGCGTCGGGCTGACCAGCCGGGGCGACGCCGTGCTGCTGTTGCGGCAAGGAGCGCACCTGGCCGTTAACACCACGAAGATCTCAGTGCTGCACTGAGATCTTCGTGGTGTCGGACGGCATTGGTAGCGGTCCGCACAAGCGCGGCGGCTACTACCGTTGTCGCGCGGCAGCCCTTCAGGAGGCCTTCTCGCCGGCCCTGTCGTTGTCGCCGGGCCAGACGCCAAGCAGCTTACGCGTGCCTTCAGCGGCACCACGGTCCACGGCTGCTTTGACCAGCGCGAAGATAGCGCCTTGCAAAGTGGCGGCCAGAAGTACCTCGCGCCATCCTCGCTGCGCGTCCGTAGCTTCGGGTGCTTCTTCTTCTCCGGCGGCAAATGCCAGACCTTCTTGAAGATCGCTCCGGCCAGGATCCCGCTGAGCACGCTGATGAGCAGGCTCAGCGGCTTGTAGAGCAATTTGATCATCACTTAGCCAGCCACCTAACCACGAGAGTGCCGAGAATGAGCACACCGGCGGCGATGGCCAGCGGCTTGCGGTGTTGCCGGGCGGCTTGGCCTCCCTTGACCACGACCCGCTTGACGGATTCGGGTACCGCCTGGCCGACGGACGAGGCCTGCTCGCGCGCCGCAGCGGTCGTGGCGGCTAGCTGGCTTCGTGCGCTGCCCGCCTGGACCGCGGCCTGCTGCCGCGCCTGGCTCGTCTTGGCTTTGGCGCGGTCCGTCAGATCGGCCGCCCTGGCCTGCGCCCTTCCCTTGACGTCGGCCTTCGCGGTCAGCTGGTCCACGGTCGCGCCGAGCGGCTCCCGGGCCTGCTCGATTTTGGCCTTGAGCTGCTCGGGGTCATCCGGAGCGCCTGATCCGGCACTTTCCTGACCGGGTATGCCGGTGTCAGGAACTGACGGCGGAACGGGTATGTCTGGCGGGCCGCTGGTCATCGCCGGGTCCTTTCCTTAATTTCGTCGATATCGGTCTTCACGTTGTGTACCGCCTCCTGGGGCACCGGCGGGGTTGCCCTTGGCAGTCTGCTCTTTCCAATCAAGGCGGCGATCCCGGCCACGGCCAGCAGAGCGACACCCACGATCAGGGCCGAGAGCCAGGCGGCGATCACCCCGCTGATGGCAATGACCACGCATGCGACCAGGCAGCCGGGGACCACGCATGCGACCAGGCNNGCCAGCTTCAGCTCATCCCGGACTAGTGCCGAAACCTGCTCGGACATCAGCTTGATCAGGTCGCCGGCCGAGCGCTCGGGCGCGGCAGGGGGCCGACCCGTGCCGGTAGCTTGATCCACGATCTCGCCCTTCCAGTGGATGGAGTTGCCTGCCCTACCCGACAGCGACTTGATCTAACGCGGACCACACAGGTTCTGCAGCTTCTGAAAGAAGTCACTTAAGAAGGGGCGGCACCGCCGTAACCCAAATGCGGTCTGGGTACTTTACGAAAGCCAACGAGGCGAAAGTGCGTGGTTGCTCAGCCGCTCAAATTTCTTTTTGCAGTTCATGGACAGCCACTTCGGCGCCAGCCGGGTCATCGGCGTGGATCCCGTGCCGGAACGCCGAAGAGTCCGGCGACCTGCTCGCCCCGTCTCTGATACCTGAGCCCGCCGGATTTCCCCGGCAGCCCGGGCCGCAGACCCTCATACCCGAACACGGCGACCTGCCCGGACAACCGAACGAATCCGGCCACAGACCGGACAGCATCGTACTGCCGGATGACACGAGCCTCGCCATGTTGGGCACGGGCACCCTGCCGGCCTCCTAGGTGCTCGCCAAGAACCCGTACGTCGCGCTACCGCTCGACTGAGGGTGGTCGCATCCGGACGGTTGTTCTTTGATCCTGGGTCCCGCCAGGTTTAGGGACGATTTCCACGAGAAGGGACCAGACATGTCAACGCCCGGTATGTCGAAAGAAGCCGATGCGGCCGCGCAGCGGGTCAAGGAACTTAGCGATCGCATGATCGAGCTAACCAAGAAGAACGGCCTGGCCTGGCTTGCGGCTTATGAGAAGGTCCTCGGCAACATGCTGCAGCTGCAGCAACGAGCTATCGTCTCCAGTCAGATCGAGTGGATAAACGCACTTGCCGCCACCAACGCCAACTTCATGCGGGAAATGTCGGCCGCCTACTTCAAAACCGTTCGCGAAGGGCTGAAATAGCGCGGTCGTGCCGCCACCCTCACCGGCCGGACACGGCCCGGAGCGCCCGGCCGCGGGGTTCGCCGGTTCTCGCGAGCAAGTACCGTCACACGCCGATGACCCGGCGAGTCATGAGCGAGGTGCCGCCTTATCCGTGGCCATGGAAAGTTCCCCGGCCTACTGATTGGACCAGGATCCGGTGGCTGAGAGTCTGCTAACCCAGCGGGGCCCGGCGTGACCTTGACGAACTGGCGGACGGAGCAGTTCCTGCGGTGGAGCTTGCAGCATGCGCCAGAGTTCCTGCCGACAGCCCGCGTGGCCCGGGCCGGCGCGATAGCTGAGCTGCCGGGGAGGCCGGGGTCCTTTCACCGCCTCCAGCAGCCGCCTGCGCGCCTGGTCGGCACCGACGCCGAACAGGTCATAGAAGATCAGCGCACGCAGCACCGCGGGCATCTGCTTAGGCGCAACTTCCTCCAGCCGCACCGGCACCAGGCGCCCCTGCTCCATGTCCGGCAGGTGCAGCATCGCGGCTGACCACTCCTCAGTGGCATACCGGGACCGGTCGAAATACGCCGCCGAGAACAACGCCACTACTCGGTCACACCGATCCAGCGCATCACTCATCGCGGTCAGGAAGTTCCGGCCCGCGGCCCAGTCCCACAGATCCAGCTCGATGAGCGTTCCGCGTGACGTCTTCGCCGACCCGATCCGGTGACCCGGCATCGGCTTTACTTCCAGCCCGCTGTCAAGACTGGGCCGCAGGCATAGGTCGACCGCGGCAAGCTCCCGGGAACGGTCACCAACAGCCGCGAGCCCAAGTCCGGCGTGACCATGGCGACGCTGGTCGACCAATACGCCGCGATTACCAGTTGTGCCTCCTCGGCAGCGCCGCGATCCTCGGCATCGGCTAAGGGGATAAGGTCCCCAAGCATATTTGTACGACGCCCGCCCGCCGAACGGTTCACTACCCCGCCAAGTTTTTTCAGCCGAGTAAATTGCCCGGCCCGTGTGAACCATCCCGGCGAGAACCGTCGTATAAGCAGTTAATACCGCAAAGGACAGGCGACCGGCACGCTTACGGATAGCTGGTCGTTCTGGACCGGGAGAGTCCGGTAAAGGGATCTGAAGGGGGTTCACAATGGAACCGATCACGATGTTCTTCGCAGGAAAGTGGTTCGCTGCGCACGCCGCCGCTGGGCACGCCGCCGCTGCGCACGCCGCCGCTGGGCACGCCGGTCTGACCACCATCCTCGGCACCCCGATTGCAGCGTCAACCATTGGAGGAATCACCTTCCGCGACGTGTATAAGCGCTTGGTCGACGACGTGTACGACGGGGTCAGAAAGGGTTTGAGGTCTGAGCCTTCACCTCAAGAGATGCGTGAGATTAGTTCCCTGGCCTACGAGAAGGCCAGGGAAGCACTTAAAGATAAGCGGATCCTTCTCACTGCTGCCGATCGGGACGAGATGGACTCGCTGAAGCGGCAGGTAGACTACGCATTCGCTGCCTAACACCCGCTGTGTGGCCGACCTCGGCGCGCCGGGAGAGCTCTACCCGGCCCGGCCTGTAGACCACTATTGTGGCTACCTTTTCGTCAGCTGCCCGTGTGATCTGCTGCGAGAGTTGCTCACGAACAATACCGCTAGCAGCGCGGACACATCACTTCGCCCGGCCATGCGTTCAAGCTCTTGGGTGGGATCAGGCTGAGGCTCGCTGGGGTGGCTTGTCGCATCAGGCGAGCACCACCTCGCCCGCGCCTGGTCCGTCGCGCACGATGCGCAGCCCCACAGATCGATAGAGTTCCTCAAAGCCCGCGTAAGGATCCGCCACCTTCTCTCCGACCGGCGGAGGTGCGTTCGGAGAATCGAGGCGCAGGAGGTGTATCTCAGCCGTTTCCTGCGAAGATCCTGCCAGGATAGATTTGCCGTCGCTTGGTCCATTTGGGAGGATCGTGTAACCACTCCCGCCTTTCAGCGCTACCTGCATGGTCCCACCGCTGGCGTTCTCGAGCACGAGATCGAACTGGGTCTGGCTCATGCCGAATAGGGTGCGCAGCAGCCGGCCCGTTCGCGTGCTCCTCAGACGAAGGCTGCCGTTGATCGACGCGCTGAGGATGACCCGGCCGCTGTCGAGGAACAGCACCGCCGAAACCGGCCCCTGGTTGTCAGTGAAGGAATTGAGTTCCCGGGCGGCGTCGAGGTCCCAAAGCCGCACACTACCGTCCACGGAGCAACTGACGGCGCACCGTCCGCTGGGATGAATTCGAACATCGGTCACGGGGGCGATGTGGCCGCGAAGCACCGCGAGCAACTGTCCGCGTTGCCCATCCCAGAGCCGCAGCGAGCCATTGGCTCCAGCGGCTCGCGGCGACGAAGGTCACCTGCTCCGGCGTCGGTTGCGCCTCGTGCGTATCGGCGGCGTCCAGCCAGGCCTCGGCCTGCTCCAGCTCATGACCCTGCAACAGGGAGATCTGCTCGCTGTCCGCAGCCCAGCGGACCGCCTGGTAGAGAAGGCGCGTGTGAACGCTGATCCATTCCAGGTCAGTATCGATCGCCGAGACGAGGGCGTCGATAACGGCAGTGAAATCCCGGGCAGGCTCCGCGTCGATCCACTGGCGGGCCGCGACGACAGGCGGCAGGCGTGCCGGATCGACCGCTTCAGCGACGACAGGGATGACCTTCTTGTTATGGCGGGCGGCGAGGCCAGCCTCCTGCACGCAAATAGCAGACGACGCCGATTGCGGGCTGACAACGAAGACGTAGGCCTGGGCGCGGATGATGGCATTCTCGATCTCGACCATCCATTCCGCGCTCGGCGGGATTCCCTCCCAGTCGACCCATGCGGTGCGCCCACGTTCCCGCAGGGCCTGATGCACCTTGACTACGAAGGCACGGTCTTCGTGTGCATATGACACAAAGACGTCGGCAGCCTCCCCCGGTGCCACGAAGCTCTCGCGGTCGCGCTCCGTGTCGCTCACGGGCCCACCTACTACGGCAGCCGCACTTGGCACCGTGAGCTGGGCGAAGGTGCCAGGGCGCCGGGGTATCTCCCAGTCATCGGGTGATGTGCGGCTTCCGTTCTTTGCAGAAGGCTGGCAGGCAGACCGGTAGCGTGCGTTTTATGCCGCGCTCGGCCGGGCTAGAGCGGCTCGCTGAAATACCAGCGATGGCCCTCTGGGTCGTCCACCGTGTAGCTGCGCGCGCGATTCGCCCTGGCCCCGACCTCGGATACGGCCGCGCCGGCCGCCCGCGCCCGGTCCCGGTGGCCGGGCAGGTCCGTGATGGCGACGCACACCAGCTGCGTCACCTCGCCGAGCTTGGCGGGCCCCCGGAAGCCGGGCCCGGGAGAACCGAGCATGATGACGCCGCCATCGCCGGTAAGCAGCTCGGCGTGCCTGACGGTCCCGTCGTCTCGCGCATCGCGGGCTCGCTCGGTGAAACCGAAGACCTTGATCAGCCAGTCCATGGCCGCGTCGGCATCCGCGTAGAGAAGATACGGAACGACCTGCGGATCTGGGTTCTGCTCCGGCATGGCAGCGACTTTACCCCCGCAGCTGGCCGGTCTGCGGGTATCCGCGGCCCCGCTCGCTAAGGCTGCGATATGAGTCCGGCCGCGCAGTTGTCCTGCCAGGAGATCCTGCACGTGGGTGGTGGTAATGCCCGTCGCTTCTTCCTGGCCGGCAGGCGTCAGGCTGGAAGCGTCCTCCCGCTCGAAGGCCGGTTCGGGAGCGCGGGCGGGTGCTAGCCAAGATCGGTCAGCTTCATGTCGCCGGCCAGGTCGCCTGAGGGCCTGGCGAAGGTGCCTGGCGTGGCTGATGTGATCTTGTTACGGATCGGGCGGGTGCGAGCGCAGCCGCCTGCTGATCATGCCTGTGTGACGAGTGCAAAATCGGAGGCGGCTGCTGCCGCCAGGATAGGCGCCGGGCTGGCGCTGCGGAAACGGGCCGAGCTGCTGGACCTCCTGCGGCCGTGTTTTGCCCGGCCGGAGCCGTGGCTGCAGGCGGGCAAGTACACGGCCGCGGTGATGAGCGAGCTGCCGGAGCGCAACGGGTGGAGTATCGCCCGGCATGCCGGGGACCGGACGCCGGATAAGACCCAGCGGCTGCTGAACCACGCGAGCTGGGACACCTTCGCCGCGACGGGCGTGGTGCGCCGGTTCGCGGTGGCCGGGCTGGAGGAGGCGGCGCGGCACGGGAAACGGCGGGGTGGCCTGGTGATCGGGGCCATCGACGAGACCGGGCAGGGAAAGGCCGGCGAGGCCACCGCCGGGGTCAAACGCCAGTACATGGGGTGCGCGGGCCGGGTGGCCAACGGGATCAATACCGTCCACCTGTCGTATGTGCGGGAGAAGACCGGGCACGCGCTGATCGGCGCCCGGCAGTGGATCCCCGCCGAGCACCTCCAGGACCCGGTGAAGTCCCTGGTCATGGGCCTGCCGCTGGACCTGCAGTTCCGCACCAAGGGACAGCTGGCCACCGGCATCTGCGCCGGCGCGTACGCCGACGGCATCCGCTTCGATTTCGCCTGCGGCGACGAGGTCTACGGGAACTGCACCGGGCTGCGCGAGTTCTTCGAGGACAACGGCCAGGCGTACGTGCTGCGCGTCCCGTCGAACTTCACCCTCACCCTGGCCGCGGGAACGAAGATGACCTGCGTGGAGGCAGTCAAGACACCGCTGAAGCACCCGCAGCGCTGGGAGGTTCGCTCCGCGGGCAGCGGCTCCAAAGGCGACCGCTGGTACGCCTGGGCGTGGATCGCCACAGCATCGGCGCGCCATCACCTGCTCATCCGCCGCCACCTCAAGACCGGCGAGCTGGCCTTCCACTACTGCTACGTGCCCGAAGGACAGGTGCTGACCAAGACGAGGCTGATCCGGGCCGCCGGGCTGCGCTGGCCAGTAGAAGAAGATTTCGAGTTCGGCAAGGACTGCTTCGGCCTCGATCAGTGCCAGGCCCGGCTCTACACCGCGATCGCCCGCCACGTCGTGCTGGTCATGGCCGCCCTGGCCATCTGCGCTGTCACCGCCGCCTTGCTGAAGGACCGCACCGATACCCAGGCACCACCCCCGGTCAGGCCCGATCAGCCGCCACCCGCCGAGCCCGGGATGATCCCGCTGACCATCCCGGAGATCAAGCGCCTGCTCGCCGCCCTGACCGCCCGCCCCCTGCCCCGGTGGCTCATCATCCACTGGGACACCTGGACGCGCCGCCACCAAGCCCGCTCACGATGGTTCCACAAACGCGCCAGGCTCGCCCGCGACGCCGAGATCGCCCTGGTCAGCTAGTGAAATGCGGCTGCCGTACTACCCGGGGATAGATCCGGACGCTGCCGCAACGCCAGAATGCCCGGCTTCCGCCGCCCTGCGGTACCAGTGCTCAGCGGCGGCAGGGTCTGAATCCTCGAGCATATGCGCGAGCGCGAACATCGAGTCGGCCGATCCTTCGCGTGCCGCCCACGACAGCCAACGCTTCGCCTCGGTGGGCCGCTGGGACTTCATGATCATCGCGAGGTTGTACATCGAACCCGGGTAGCCCCGCTGAGCGGCCTTCAGGTACCACGTCGGCGCCTCGTCGCGGCTCTGCTTTTCGAGCAGGCAGCCAAGGTTGTGCATCGCGAGCCGGTCACCGGCAGCAGCGGCCTGCCGAAGATATCGTTCCGCCCGCTCCGGATCCCGCTTGCTTATAAGCGCGCCGAGGTTGGTCAAAGCGCTGCTATCGCCGAGGCATGCGGCCTGGTCGAGCCAGATCTCTGCTTCCGAGTACTCCCGCCTCCCGAGGAGAGCACCCGCCAGTTGGTTTATGGCGGCCAGGTCCCCGCCTTCGGCGGCCCGGCGAAGGTCGTTCTCAGCGGCCGAGTCCACGTTGCCAATCTACATCCAGTGAGCTGGGCAGAAAAGCTGCTGGCGGCAATACGTGCAGCGCGCTACCGACATCGAGTCGGTTGCCGATGTTATCTGCTCCTGGGAAGCTCGTTATGGATCCTCCCGAGCCCCGGCAAGAGTGCTCGGATCCTCTGGCCTGCATCCGAATGTATCCGCGGAACACATAAGGGCGGCTTCACATTTCCGGAGACGTCTCGCCACGTCTAGCAGCGGTCCTGCCACGTAGCAATCGGGTCTGGCACTCCGGCGCATTCTCAAGCATGATCGCCATTCCAATACCCAAGAGGAACGCATCGCGCTGAACAGAGAGGCTGTCATGAATCATCTAATTCCCCCGCCGCACTTGCAGAGGACCTGTGTCGCGACGTCGCCGGGCCGTCGGCCGGTGCGCAACCTCGGGAATACCGGCCGCTCGTGACGGTTGACCGTAGGCGTGCGAGCTATCGGAATAACACGGTTCGGTGACCCCGGCGTCCTGCACCTGGTGGACCTGCCCGATCCCGACGCCGGGCCGGGGGAACTGCGCATCCGGGTCCGCGCGGCCGCTGTCAATCCGACCGACACCGGGCTGCGCAGCGGCGGCCGGGCAGCCCTGCTCAAGGACATACCGCCGCCGTACGTCCCGGGCATGGACGCCGCGGGGATCCTCGACCAGATCGGCGCCGGCGTGCCGGCCGGCCTTCAGGTGGGTGATCACGTCATGGCCATCGTGGTGCCCCACGGTTCGCGGGGAGCCTACTCCGACTTCGTCGTGGTCCCGGCTGAGTCCGTGACCAGGGTGCCCGCCGGGGCGACCGACGCCGAGGCAGCAACCCTGCCGATGAACGGGCTCACCACCCGGCAGGCCCTGGACCTGCTCGGGCTAGCCCCGGGCCAGGTCCTGGCGGTCACCGGCGCAGCCGGCGCCGTTGGCGGCTATGCGGTGCAGCTGGGACGGGCCGACGGCCTGCGTGTCATCGCCGACGCGTCGGCGCAGGACGTGCAGCTCGTCAAGGACCTAGGGGCCGACATCGTGCTGCGACGCGGCGCGGACTTCGCCGGCCAGGTCCGCGAGGTGCTTCCCGGGGGAGCCGACGGACTGATCGACGCCGCTCTTCTTAACGAGCTGGCCATCCCGGCCGTGCGCGACGGCGGCCGGATCGCGACAGTGCGCGGTTTCCGGGGCGAACCCGAACGCGGCATTACGTTTCACCCGGTGTCAGTCCGCACCTATGCCCGCGAGCGCGAGAAGCTCGACCGCCTGCGGCACCAGGCGGAAGCAGGCGAGGTGACACTCCGGGTGGCCACGGCGCTTCCAGCCGAGCGTGCCGCCGAGGCGCATCGCCTCCTGGAGGCAGGTGGCACGCGGGGGCGGCTCATTCTGGAATTCTGAGCCGCTCATCCTGCGGGCACAGGCATGAAAGGTGCAGACATGCTGCCGGTCATGGAGTGCGGCGGTCCGGTGCCGGCGGTGCCTA
Source organism: Actinomycetota bacterium (assembly GCA_003168295.1). Next base: position 7,717 of record PMST01000372.1, on the reverse strand, counting down.
CCGTCCAGATCCCGGCACCGACTGGCACCTGTTCGCAGGCGATGAGTCAGCCCTGCCCGCGATCTGCTCCGCCCTGGACGGCGCTGCCCGGCGATGCGCGCGGCATCGCCTAGTCGGGCTACTGGGCATCCGGCCGGACCGAAGACGTCTTCCAGACAGAGAAACGCCTGGCTGTCCGGCGGCGAAGAATGCCGTATATGCGGGTGCTGCGCGAGGAGGCGGCCCGGTCCGCTGATGGCCGGGCGCCGGGGCGGTTCGAGGTCATCGAAGCGGGGGTGCAGCTCTGATGCCTCCATCATGTGCGCTGGCCGGTATCTACCGCCGGGCACCGCTGGCCCTGCTGCTCGCCGATGCGCGTGCCGCTGGTGAGCTGGCACCGGGAGTGGCGGACACGGTCGGGCCGCTGCTGGGTGATCCGGTAGCTATGGGGGATGCGGTCGCCGCGCTGCGCCGCTACTCGCTGGTCACCCCGGATGGGGACGCTGTGCTGGTGCACCGCCTGGTCCAGGCCATTACCCTCGCCCAGATACCGTCGGACGCGGCTGGCCAGTGGCAGCAGGCTGCCGCCGCCCTGATCGAGGCCGCGTTGCCCGGCGACCCGCGGGAGCCATCGGACTGGCCGGCGTTCGCGGCGCTGCTGCCGCACGCCCAGACGGCCCTTGACCTGACCAGCAACGGCATGTGGCGAATCGCGTCCTACCTCGGCGAAAGCGGCAGCTACCCGGCGGCCCGAGACCTATTCCAGCTGATCGCCGACGCCGACACGGAAAATGATGCCAAGGGTGCCGAGCACCCGGGCACCCTGGCCGCTCGCCACAACCTGGCGCGCTGGACCGGGGCGGCGGGGGATGCGCCCGGGGCCCGCGATCAGTTCGCCGCGCTGCTGCCCATCCGCGAGCGGATCCTGGGCGCCGAGCACCCCGGCACCTTGGCCACCCGCGCCAACCTCGCCGAAGTCACCGAGCAGGCGGGGGATGCGGCCGGGGGCCGCAACCAGTCCGCCGCGCTGCTGCCCATCATTGAGCGGGTCCTGGGGGCCGAGCACCGCGACACCCTGACCACCCGCGCCGACCTCGCCTTCTGCACCGGGGCGGCGGGGGATGCGGCCGGAGCCCGCGATCAGTTCGCCGCGCTGCTGCCCATCCGCGAGCGGATCCAGGGCGCCGAGCACCCGGAAACCCTGAGGGACCGCCACGAACTCGCCCGCTGGACCGGGGAAGCGGGCGATGCGGCCGGAGCCCGCGACCAGTTCGCCGCGCTGCTGCCCATCATTGAGCGGGTCCTCGGCGCCGAGCACCCGGGCACCCTGACCACCCGCGGCAACCTGGCCAACTGGACCGGAGAAGCGGGGGATGCGGCCGGGGCCCACGACCCGGTACGCCGCGCTGCTGCCCATCATTGAGCGGGTCCTGGGGGCCGAGCACCGCGACACCCTGACCACCCGCGCCGACCTCGCCCGCTGGACCCGGAAAGCGGCCGATGACGTCGATACTGGCGTGAACTAGCTAATGCTGTCTGACCCTGACCTACAGCTAATGACGCTGCGTGACAGCGAGGTCCTCGCCGAGATGGCCAGCTGCGGGCAACTCACCGCGCGCCTCCCCCGGCCGCTGAGGAAAATGACAGATCGGTGAGAAAATCCGCGGACAGACCGGTGAGAAGCCCGGCCCCGTGCCCTGGTCAGCGACGTGGCAGGTGACAAGAAGGATGAGAACCTACATCATGCCATGAGGGCCCGACGTGATCGGACGGCAACGAAGACGACTAAGGCGGAAACTGGCCAGCCGTCATGTCCTTTGCCATCAAATATGAGCTATTGCCAGCATGTATGAGCCATTTGCGGGTTTCTGCGATCGAAGGTGGGTCGGCGGCGGCGGCCTGGTGCCCTGTTCAAGTGAAGGCTTCGTTGTCCGAGTGAATCTTGCGACCAGGCTTTCGTTCATCAGCTACAACTTCGTGTCGTTGCCTGGCCTAGGGTGCCCGATAAAAACCGCACTGAGAGGGAATGCCGGAAAGCTGCGCGGTGGCTGGCAGACTGCGGGCGTGGTGTTCGTTGCTGGCGCTCTTGGGCGTGGCTGGTTGAGCAGCCTGCCGACACTGGCCGTATGAAGCTGACCGAGCTGATGCTCGGCAGTGAGCAAGAGCGTGCGTTGCGGCGGGTGGCCGACACCGCGGTCCGGCCCACCGGCGGACAGGCTCGCTCCTAGCTCCTAGCTCCTAGNNGCTCCTAGCTCCTAGCTCGTACTCGTGGCGGTCAGCTCGTCCAGCAGCCGCCTGACGCGTTGTGCGATGTCGTCACGGATGGGCCGGACCTGGTCCAGGGTGAGCCCGGCAGGATCGGGAAGATCCCAATCCAGGTGGCGCTGGCCGGGGTAGACCGGGCAAGTGTCGTCGCAGCCCATGGTGATCACGACGTCGGCGGCTTGGACTTTGCCGGGAGTCAGGGGTTTGGGGAGCTCGCGGGAGATGTCCAGGCCGATTTCGGCCATGGCCTGGACGACGGCGGGGTTGAGCTGGCTGGCCGGCTGGGAGCCGGCGGAGGTGACGTGGACGCGTCCGGCGGCCTGGTGGTCGAGCAGGGCGGCGGCCATCTGCGACCGGCCAGCGTTGTGAGTGCAGACGAACAGCACCTCGGGCGTCTCGGTCATGGCGAGGTCCTCTTCTCGCCTGTTACGAGCTGGCGGGCTTAGACGCGCGGACGATCGCCGAATGCAGGCCGGGTGCGGCCTGGTTGGTGAAGGTCACCGATGCATCGGTGAATCCGGCGGCGGTGAGCCCGTCGAGATACTCGGTCCTGGACATAGCCCCGGCGATGCAGCCGACATACGATCCGGCCGTCGCCCGGTCCTCGGGGGAAAGGTGATCTTCGGCCACCACGTCGGAGATGCCGATCCGGCCGCCGGGGACCAGGACGCGGAACATCTCGGCCAGGACCGAGGGTTTGTCGACGGACAGGTTGATGACGCAGTTGGAGATCACCGCGTCGACCGATGCGTCCGGCAGCGGGAGCGCCTCGATCTCGCCCTTGAGGAACTCGACGTTGGCTGCCCCGGCCTTCGCGGCGTTGGCCCGGGCCAGTGCGAGCATGTCGTCGGTCATGTCCACGCCGTAGGCAAATCCGGACGGGCCGACCCGCCGGGCTGACAGGAGCACATCGATTCCGCCGCCCGATCCCAGGTCCACGACGCGCTCACCCTCGTGCAGGTCCGCGACGGCCAGCGGGTTCCCGCAGCCCAGGCTGGCGAGCACGGCATCTTCCGGAAGCCTGTCAGTCTCTCCCTCGCCGTAGAGCTGTGCGCCGGACCACCCGTCCGGGGCCAGTGCCGCGGGCACGGGACCGCAGCAGGAATCCCCGGCCGAGCTGCCGCAGCATCCGGCCTGATTACCCGCTTTCGGGTTCAGGACTGCGCGGGCAGCCTCGGCGTACCGGTCGCGAACCTCTTCGCGCAGGCCATCCTTCGTCTTCTCGGTCATCATGATCGCCCCAAGGAATAGACGGTTGTCAATGTCTACTGTGCCGGGGAAATAGACGAACGTCAATGTCTCCTGCATACTAAGGTTGTGACTACCGTCGCCGACACCCAGGACCGGGCTGCGCTGACGGAGGCGTGCTGCGCGCCCCTGCTGCACGAGCCGATCAGCGCCAGCCAGGCAGCCGAGCTGGCCCGGATCCTGAAGGCCCTGGCCGATCCGGTGCGGCTGCGGCTGGTCTCCATGGTGGCCGCGCACGACAGCCGCGAGGCCTGCGTATGCGAGCTGACCGAACCGCTCGGCTTGAGCCAGCCGACCATCTCGCACCATCTCAAGGTGCTCGTCGACGCGGGAATCCTCACCCGCGACAAGCGCGGCGTCTGGGCCTACTACGCCCTGATGCCGTCGGCCCTCGAAGCCCTCTCGGCAGTACTGAACCCAGCCCTCGACCGTTGCTCCTGCCCGTAGGATTCGGGAGGTCGTGGATACGGCAGCCCCGGCACCGCGGGTCCTCGTGATCGGGCTCGATCCGTACCGGGTTCCCGGGCCCTGGGACCCCCAGCCGGTGGCCGACGCCATCGCGGTGGGGATAGCCCGGTTCGCTGAGCACGGCCTCGGCGTTGAGACTTGCCTGTTGGGTCTCGACGGGAGCGACGACGTGGCGGCGGTCGTCGCCGCGGCCTTGCGGGCCCGGCGATGGGAGTGTGTCGTCATCGGCGGCGGCGTGCGGTACGAAGATCAGCTTGAGCTGTTCGAGCAGGTGCTCAATCTGGTGCGGCGATACGCTCCCGATGCTGCGATCGCGTTTAACAGCACCCCGGCGGACACGTTCGACGCAGCTGCCCGCTGGGTTGATATTCCCTGACCGGCCAGCGCAGGTTAAGGCCGTTGAAGTGGTTTACCGGTGTTTACTGGCCCGAGTCCGCAGCGGCAATGAGTTCCAGGATGCGAGCCGGGGGCAGGTGCTGCTCGTAGATCCGCACGCCGAAAGGTGAGAGCGCGTCCTCGATGGCGTTTACGACCGTGGGCGGTGCGACGATCATGCCGCCTTCGCCCACGCCCCGGAAGTTGACGTCAGCGTCGAGCGGCACCGTCTCGAGGTGCTCGATCTCGATGCGGGGAATGTCACAGGTGGTCGGCATCAGGTAGTCCATGAACGTGGCTGATTGGAAGCTGCCGTCCTCGCCGTACGCCGATTTTTCGAGCAGCACCGCGCCGATGCCTTGCGCGATGCCGCCTCGGATCTGGCCCTCGACGACGGCGGGATTGATAAGCGCGCCGCAGTCCTCAACGGCGACATACCGCTCCACCTTCACCAGGCCAGTCTCGGCATCGACCTCCACGATCGCGCAGTGAGTACCGCCGGACCAGCCGCCTTCGCCGCCGTCGAACGTGGCCTCGACCTCCAGTGCGGCGTCCACATCGGCACCGAACTGTCCTGATGCCGCACGCCGCCCGACTTCGCTCACGGCGATCGCGCTCGCCGGGTCGCCGCGCACCCAGACATTGCCGTCGCTGATCAGGAGGTCCTGCGCGCGGGCCTCCATGAGATAGGCCGCGAAATCGAGCACCTTGGCCTTGAGGTCCCGGGCGCCGTGGAGCGCCACGCCTCCGGTCATGGTGGCTGACCGGCTGCCGCCGGTCAGCCCGAACGGGACGACGTCGCTGTCGCCGACCACGACGCGTACCTGCTCGAACGGCACGCCGAACTCGTCGGCGGCGATCTGGGCCAGGGTCGTCTGGTGGCTCTGGCCGTGGGGCATCTGGCCGGTGAACAGCACGACGATGCCGTCTTCGGTGAGCCGCAGGCGCATGGACTCACTGCCCAGGGCGCCGTCGGGTCCCTCCGGGCGCGGGCCCGGAGCGGCTTCGATGAACGTCGCCACCCCGACGCCGAGGTAGCGGCCTTGCGCTCGTGCCTGCGCCTGCCGGCGCCGGAACGCGGGGAAGTCCACCAGCTGGGCGACCCGCTCCAGTGCCTCGACGGTCGTGACTCCCACCAGCGGACGGCCGGTAATCATCGAGGCCGGCGGATCGGTGCGCGCGGCGATGTTCCGCAGCCGGATCTCGACCGGATCAAGGCCGAGGTCTTTCGCGATGAGGTCGAGGACGCGTTCGCGCACGAACGTCTCGGACGCCCACGGCCCGCGATAGGCGACGTACGTTGCCTTGTTCGTGATCACCGCGGTTGACTCGAAACCCAGGGCCGCGAGCTTATACGGACCGGGCAGCATCGCCTGCATGATGTCCGGGACCATCGCTCCCATCCCCATCCCGGGGTACGCGCCGGTGTCGACGACCACCGCCACGTCCAGCCCGGCCAGGTCGCCGTCGTTGCTGACCGCGGCCCGGACGTCGAAGCTCTCCTCGCGCGCCTGTCCCGACACCATGAGGTTCTCGCCGCGGTCCTCGACCCACTTGACCGGCCGGCCGAGATGACGCGAGGCGGCGGCCACGGCGAGCTCTTCGCGTGATGCGCCGATCTTCAGGCCGAACGAGCCGCCGATATCGCCGGCCAGGACGCGAACCTTATCCGGCTCGATACCCAGGCGCGTGGCGACACCAGTCCTGGTGATGTGCACGCTTTGCGTGGCGGCATACACCGTCATGGCAGCTAGGTCGGCATCCCAGCTCGCGACGCAGCCGCGTCCCTCCATGGGTACGTTCTGGTGCCGGTGCACGTCGATGTGGAAGTCGATGACGCGATCAGCATTGGCGAACGTACTCCCGACGTCGCCGAACTCGTTGCGCGAGTGCGGGCGGGCGATATTGTCACCCAGATTCGCGAACAGCGGCGGGCTGCTCGGGTCGAGCGCGAAGGCGGCAGTCACGACCGGAGGCAGGTCGTCATAGTCGACCTCCACCAGCTCGCAGCCGTCCTCGGCCAGGTAACGGCTCTCGGCGATGACGACCGCCACGGGATCGCCCATCAAGCGCACCTTGTCGGTGGCCAGCAAGGTGAACTCCGGGGTAGGCCCGGCGGCACCGAAAAGAGCCATCAGCGGATCCGGCCCCGGGACCGTCATCGCTTCCAGATCGGCTCCCGTCAGCACCGCGACCACTCCGGGCAGCGCCCGCGCCGCCGAGACATCGACCGAGAGCACATTGCCATGAGCCAGCGGCGAGCGCACGAACGCAGCGTGCAGCATCCCGGGCAGCTTGATGTCGTCGACGTACCGGCCGGCGCCCGTAAGGATGCGCGGGTCTTCTGAACGCTTGATGCTTGCGCCGGTGTAGCGCTCAGCCACAATTTCTGCCATGGGTCTCCCTGCCTCAGCGCTCGCGGTTGCGCTCGGCGGCCAGCAGGACGCCATCGATGATGCTCTGGTAGCCAGTACACCGGCAGATATTGCCGGATAGCGCTTCGCGGATCTGCTGCTCGCCGGCGTCAGGGTGGTCGCTGAGGAACGCGGTCGCCTGCACGACGAACCCCGGCGTGCAGAAACCGCACTGGAAGCTATGCGAATCCCACATCGCTTGCTGCAGTGGACCCAGCCCGCCGTCGGGAGCGAGCCCCTCGATGGTCGTCACCTCGCTGCCGGCCGCCTGGACCGCCAGCATCAGGCACGAGCGCACCGCGCGGCCGTCGAGGATGACCGTACACGCGCCGCAGACCCCGTGCTCGCAGCCGAGGTGCGTCCCGGTGAGATCCAGGTCCTCCCGGAGGAAGTCCGCCAGCGTCTTGCGCGCCTCCGGCGAACCCGCGCACGTCGCACCGTTGACCCTCAGGGTGATGTCCGGCATCAGCCACTGCCTCTCGCGGCGCTGGCCGCAGCTGCTCGCAAGCCGCGGCGCACGATAGCGGCCGCGACCGTCTTCCGGTACTCCGACGACCCGTGAAGGTCGGCCGGCGGGTCGATATCGTCGGTCGCGCGGCGGGCCGCCTCATCGAACAGCTCCGTCGACGGATTCTCGCCGACCAGCAGATCCTCCGCGGCGGCAGCCCGAACCGGCACGTCAGAAACGCCGGCAAACGCCAGCCGGGCATCGCTGATCACCCCGCCGGTCAACGCAAGCGACACCGCCAGGCCGACGATGGCGAAGTCACCGTGACGCCGGGCGACCTCCTGGAAGCTAACCCCCGTGTCCCGTCCTGCGGCCGGGAATCGCACCTCCATCAGCAGCTCGTCAGGACGGCGTGCCGTCGTGAGATAACCCTCGAACCACTGCGCCGCCGGGATCACCCGATCGCCCGACGGGCCGCGCACCACGAACTCGGCATCGAGCGCCCGGGCGACGGCCGGCA
>PMST01000455.1 GCA_003168295.1 Actinomycetota bacterium | reverse complement strand
CCGGCTGGCCGCGCAGCTGGGGGTGCCGGAGTCGGTGGCGACCGGGCTGGCCGCCCCGTTCTCCCGCCCGGCCCGGTCCGCGGTCATGCTTGCCGCCCTGACATTCGGGCTTGCCGGGGTCGTGCTGGGCACCAGCCTGAACACCTCCATCCACAAGATCAACCACAGTGCGATCCACGGGCTCGGGCAGCTCCAAGCAGCCGTAAGTGGCCAGTCAGCCACATTCAGCCCTCGCGTGGACGCCGCCGTCGGGGCCGCGATACGCGCCCAGCCGGGAACGCTGCACTACGTCGCCGAAGCCGACCTGTTCTACGGTGGCAACATATCCGGCGGCCCGGGGAACGGATCGCCGGTAACCCCGGTCAACGTCGGCGTGGCCGGGCAGTCGGACCTGCCGGTGATGACCTACGCGTACAACGGCGACTCGTCGTGGCTGGGCTGGAGTCTGGCCAGCGGGCACTGGTACAACAGCCCCGGCCAGATCGACGTCAGCACCATCTTCGCGGCCGCCACCGGCCGGACGACGGGCGACAGAATCACGCTGACTGTCCGCGGCAAGCCGGTCACCCTGCGGATCGCCGGCGAGGTGTTCATCCCAGCCGGGACACCCACCGTGTGGGTCAGCTGGCAGACCCTCGGCGCCCCGGCCGCCGGGCTGACCGCCCATCAGTACGACATCGCCCTCACGCCGGGCGCCAGCGTGCAGGCCTACACCGACGCGCTGCAACGGGCAGTGGGACATGATATCGTCGTCGGCTCCCAGGGCGCCACGTCGTTCGCCGGGTTCCTGGACACGTCCATGTTCTCGTGGCTGACGGCGCTGGTGGCGCTGCTGGCCGGGTTGGGCGTGCTCAACGCCGCACTGATGGCCGCCCGCGAACGGGTGCATGACCTGGGCGTGTTCAAGGCGGTCGGGATGACACCGCGGCAGACCATCACCATGGTGACCTGCTGGGTCATCGCCCCCGCCATCATCGCCACGGCCATCGCCATGCCCGCCGGGCTGATCCTCCAGGACCTTCTCATCGGCCAGCTTTCCCACTCGCCCGGCTCCGGTCTGGAGACACCCACCAGATCGGTACCCATGGAGCTGCCCGGCAGCTTCGTGCACGTCCTGGGCGTCATCGACCTGCTGCTGCTCGCCCTGGCGGGGTTCGCCATCGCCATAGCCGGCGCGCTCGGCCCCGCCGGCTGGGCGGCCCGGACCAGGACCTCCGCGGTCCTTCACACCGAATAGCCACCCAGTCCCCGCCGTGCGGCCGAGGGTGGCGCTGCACCGCAGCAGGCAGGGGAACCCGCCGCGTGCGGGCCGTGCTGATCCACCTGAGCTGCCACCGCGCGAAGGAACTAACCCCAGGCGAACCCGGCCGTGGCATGACCATAGAACGCGCCGGCTGACTGGCTACCGGCGTGCAGGACGCGGTCAGCGCGAAGCTGGCGAGGCGAACGAGGCCCCTGGTCCAGCACACTGCGAGACCCGAGCAGTGCGGGCATTCGACGTTGCGTGACCAGCCCGCGTTGGCCGACTGACGGTCACCGACCCAGAAGCACCTGTTCTGCGCACGTCAGCTGACGCGATCCGAGGTCGCGCAACCCAACCTATCGGCGGGTACGCGCGCGGCATCGGGCCGAGGGCAAACGGCCGGTGGCGGTAACCCAGCGGTCTTCAGCTTGCTATCGCCACTGGCCGTTCCGTTGTTGCTCAAGCCCCGATGACAGCGGGAGTTGATTTCGCCGGGTCCGGCTTCGACGATGGTAGAGTGATCATCAACCCCTGGTCGAAATTTCTTTCCCGTCGTCACCCAATCCTGGCGGTTGGCATGACCGTGGCACCAGTTCCGGCCCCTCCGTGGCATCCGGCCCTTCCGTATCGTCCGGGGAACTCATGAGCCTGCGCGAGCGGCTGGTCTCGGGCGCCTTCGCGGTCACCGCGGAGCTCAGCCCGCCCCGCGGCGCGGGCACCGAACCGGTCGCGAAGGTGGCCGGGCTGCTGCGGGATTGGGTCGACGCCGTCAACGTCACCGACAACCAGGGCTCGAACGCGCGGATGGCCAGCTGGGCCGCAAGCCTGGCCGTCCTGGCCGCCGGGCTGGAGCCGGTGATGCAGATGACCTGCCGGGACCGCAACCGCATCGCGCTGCAGTCCGACCTGCTCGGGGCCTCCTCGCTCGGCATCCGCAACATCTTGGTCATGACCGGCGATCATCCGAAGTCCGGTGACCACCCCGACGCCAAGCCGGTGTTCGACCTGGACAGCTTCCAGCTGCTCTCGGTGTTTCGCACGATGCGCGACGAGCACACCCTGATGTCCGGCCGGCCGGTTGATCCGGCGCCCGACTGCTTTCTCGGCGCGGTGGAGAACCCGTTCGCCCCGTCGGTCGCGTCCCCCGCCGACCGGCTCGCCAGCAAGGTCGCGGCTGGTGCCCAGTTCGTTCAGACTCAGTTCGTTTTTGACCTGGCCGCGTTCGGCCGGTGGATGGCGCAGGTCCGGGACCTGGGGCTGGATCGGCGCTGCTACATCCTCGCGGGCGTCGGCGCGATCGGTTCCCGGCGGGCCCTGGACTTCATCCGGGACAAGATCCCCGGGGTGGACGTGCCCGACGACGTCTACCGCCGGCTGTCCGCGGTCCCGGCGGACCAGACCGCGGCCGAGGGAGCCAGGCTCGCGGCCGAGACCATCGCGCAGGTTGCCGAGATCGCCGGGGTGGCCGGCGTGCACCTGATGGTCGCGGGGAACGAGCAGGCCATCCCCGCCATCCTGGACGGCGCGGGCCAGGGCAGGCGGCTCGATGGACATTGACCTGCGGCCGGTCAAGAAGCTGCGGGAGTCCGCCGCGGCCCGGTCGGCGCTCGGCCCGATCATCGAGGCGGTCTGCGCCTCGCCCGCCGACCTGTCCCGGCTGCGGGTGGTCTGCGACTGGATCCAGTACCGGCACAACTTCCGCGAGCCGGTGGCCGCCCGGCCGATCGGGGACTCCGGCGTGGAGGTCGCCTTCGACCTGCGCCGCTGCGGTGATATCCCGCCCGAGAGCCTGGCCGCCACCGTCAAGGGTGCACTGGACGATCCGGGCGGGCTAGCCCTCGAACCGTGGCTGCCCGGCCGGGACAGCTGCATCTGGCGGTTCAACGCGCTGTACTGGCAGGCGCTTTCCGGCTGGGAACGGGCCACCGGACGCGAGTACGAACAGTCACTGCCCGGTGGCGAGAGCGACGCGACGAACACCGAGGCCGCCCGGGAGCTGATCTTGGAGCTCTTCCGGATCTGGGATGACCTGGCCGCGCGGCGCGCGCTGCCCGACGAGCTTTACGTGCTGGAACTCGGCGTGGGCAACGGCAATCAGGCGCGCACCTGGCTGGATGAATTCGTCTCACTCGACCGCAGGCACGGGCGTGATTACTACCGCAGGCTGCGCTACCTGATGGGTGACTATTCCCCGCACGTGCTCGACCGGGCCCGCCAGGCCGTAGCCCACCACAGCGACCGGATCAGCGCGCTGGTCGTCGAGGCGACCCGGCCGGCCATCACGCTCGGTTTCCTGGCCGGCAAGGCCTTCCTCGTCTACATCTCCAACGTCTACGACAACCTGCCGACCGACGAGGTGGCGCGCATCGGCGGGCGCACCTACCTGGTGGAGACGCAGGCCTTCCTGGCCGACGCGGACGCCGATGTCATCGCCGGCCGGTTCGCGATCCCCCGGGACCGGCTGGCCCCGCTCATCGACCGGCTGCTGCGGATCGGGCCCGAGCTGCTGAGCGAATCCGCGCCCGGGCACTTTGCCGACCCGGGCCAGGCCGTCTCGTTCTGGCAGGTGGTGTGGGAAGCGCTGCGGCTGCGCGAACGGTACGCCCCGCTGGAGGGCCTGGACCGCTACCAGGTCATCCCGTCGCTGACCGGTGAGATCCTCAGGTCGCTGATCGAGGCGGAAGGTGATGTCCGGATGCATGTCAGCAACGGCGCGCTGGCCAGCTTCGCCGGGACGCTGCCGCTGCTGCACCCCTACGGCCGGGTGCAGTGCCACGACCTGTTCCTGACCGGCAGCGAGCAGTACCGCGCCGGGTTCTACGGGCCGGGCAAATACGACGGGTCGGTGGTCAACTGGGTGAACGGGCCGCTGCTGCAGCTGGTCGCGAGCCGGCGCGGGTTCGGCGTCGAGTTCACCCCGTTCCGGCAGCGGCCCGGATCGAACATCCTGACCCTCACCGCGCAGCCCAGGGACTGACCCCGATGGTGCTGTTGCCGACCACGGTGGTGGGCTCCTATTCGGTGCCGGAGTGGCTGGAGCGGCTGAAGACCGAGTACTACCAGCGCCGGATCAGCGCCCGGCATCTCACCGAGATCCACGACGTGGCCATCAAGGCGGCGGTCAAGGACCAGGAGCTCGCGGGCATCGACATCGTCTCCGACGGCGAGCTGCGCCGGGACAATGACGTCGACTACTTCCTGGCCCGGATCCCGGGCGTGCACATCCCGCAGCGGGCCAAGACCGACTATTTCGACTACTACGACGCGGAGGTCACCAGGCCGCTGCCCGAAGGCCCGCTGACCAGCGCCGAGGCCGGGGCCGGCCCCGGCCCCGGCCCCGGGCCCGGACTCGGGCTCGCGGACGATTTCCGGTTCACCCGCCAGCTCACCCAGCGGCCGGTCAAGTTCTCCTTCACCGGTCCGTTCTCGCTGTCCCGGCGGATCCGCGACGGCGCCTACTCCTCACCCGGCGACCTGGTCCGCGCGCTCGCCCGCAGGCTCAACGCCGAGGCCCGCGAGCTGGCCGCGGCCGGCGCGGACTTCCTGCAGATCGACGAGCCCTTCCTGGCCGGGTACCCGGAGCACGTCGAGCTCGCGGTCGAGGCGGTCAACCTGGTGGTCGAGGGTGTGCCCGCGACGTGGGCGCTGCACGTCTGCTACGGCAACCGGTACGCCCGCCCGTCCTGGGAAGGGCACTACGACTTCCTTTTCCCGGCCGTCCTGGCCGCGCGGGTGGACCAGATCGTCCTCGAGTTCGCCCGCAAGGGCCTGGATGACCTGCGGCTGATCCGGCAGCACAGCTGGGATAGGTGGCTGGGCTTCGGCGTGATCGACGTCAAGTCGCCGCAGGTCGAGACGGCCGAGTTGGTGGCGTCCCGGATCAGGCGCGCGCTTGAGTACGTCCCGGCCGACCGCCTGATGGTCAACCCCGACTGCGGGCTGCGGCACCTGGCCCCCGAAGTCGCCATCGCCAAGCTGCACGCCATGGTGGCCGGGGCCGCGATCGTGAGGGCGGAACTGGCTTGCCCGATTTTAGTTGTATAGCTATATTTGTTGTGTGAGTGCAACTATATCGGCGCTGACTGGGCCGCCCACCCAGCGTCGCCAACGGCTCATCCTGGCCATCTGCTGCCTGAGCTTGTTTATCGTGGGCCTCGACGCCACCATCGTGAACGTCGCACTGCCCTCTATCCAGAAGAACCTGAACGCCTCGGTCAGCGGCTTGCAGTGGACCATCGACGCCTACACGCTCGTCCTGGCCAGCCTGCTGATGCTCTCCGGCTCGACCGCGGACCGGTTCGGCCGGCGCCGGATCTTCCAGCTCGGGCTCAGCCTGTTCACCCTCGGCTCGCTGCTGTGCAGCGTCGCCCCGGGCCTGGAATGGCTCGTGGTGTTCCGGATCGTGCAGGCCGTGGGCGGCTCCATGCTCAACCCGGTGGCCCTGTCGATCATCACGAACACGATCACCGACCGGCGCGAGCGGGCCCGGGCCCTCGGCATCTGGGGCGCGGTGTTCGGGCTGAGCCTGGCCCTGGGTCCGGTCCTCGGCGGCGTGCTCGTCAGCACCATCGGCTGGCGGGCGATCTTCTGGATCAACGTCCCGGTCGGGATCGCCGCGATCGTCCTGGCGCAGTGCTTCGTCCCGGAGTCCAGGGCGCCGCGGGCCCGCCGGTTCGACCCGGCCG
>PMST01000238.1 GCA_003168295.1 Actinomycetota bacterium | reverse complement strand
GACCAACTTGTCGGCCCGGGAGGTCGCCCGCGAGCTGTCGGTGTCGCTGAACACGGTCCGCACGCACATGCGCCACATCTTCGCCAAGCTCGGTGTGCACCGCCGCACCGAGGCTGTTACCCGGGCCCGCGCCCTCGGCTTGCTCGCCCCGTCCCCCCGCACTCCCTGAGGCGTTCGGGTTTAAGTCGTTTTACTGATTAGCGGGGTTCTCCGGCTGCCTAACGTGCTGTTATGCGCCTATTCAGGGCTACTTCCGCCCCGAACACTGGAGGTCCAATCATGCTGAAAGGCTACACAGTGCCGTTGTCCCCGCGCGGGATAGCGAACCTGGCGACAAAACCGCCATGGCATTATGCCGGGTCCATCGTCGGCGCGGAGTTCTGGACGGACCCCGCCGCCGCGGCCGCGACCCTCCCGGAGGGCCTCACACCCGACCCGGACACCAACGGGCACGGCGTCGCGCTGTTCATCGACTGGCAGTACAACGGCTCGCGTGATGAGTACCTGGATCCCGTGCGCAGTCAGTACCACGAGTTCTTCGTCCTGATGGATGCCCGGTGGGGGGACACGCCGGTGAGCTGGTGCCCCTACATCTACGTGGACAATGACCACGCGATGGCCCGCGGATGGATCCAGGGCTTCCCCAAGAAGCTCGGCACCGTCACTCAGACCAGGGCGTTCACCGTGCCGAACCACGCCGCCCCGTCGGTCGGACCAGGCGGAAAGTTCGCCGCGACGGCATCCACGGCCGGCTACCGCCTGGCCAGCGCGCTCGTCACCCTGCAGGCACCCATGACCGACACCAGTGCGCTGACCGCGCGGCCCACGGTGAACCTGCGGCACTTCCCCCGCCTCGCGGCCGGCCAGCAGGACAAGCCCGCGGTGCACGAACTGGTCATGGCGCTGTTCGACGATGAGACAATCGCGAACGCGTGGACCGGTACCAGCGAGCTTGACTTCCCGCAGGTCCCCGGCGAGGAGCTCTACGACCTCGCCCCGGTGCGCAGCGGAGCGGGTTTCCACTACGAGCTGGCCTACACGGTCACCGACCTGAGCACCCTGCAATGAGCACCGCCGTCGGCGCAAGCCGGCGGACCGTGGGTGGTCCCGCCGGGCGGAGCCGGCTGCGGCCGGTCGGCCCGGCCGAGCGGATGAGGATCCTGACGGTCGGCGGCCGTGCCATCCGCGTCGCGGTGCGGGAAGGGGCCGGAGGCTGGCCGCCGCTGCTGCTGTGCAACGGTATCGGCGCCGGCCTGCAGCTGCTCCAGCCGTTCGCCGACGCGCTGGATCCGCGGCGGACCGTCATCCGGTTCGACATGCCGGGCGTCGGCGGCTCGCCTGCCCCGGTCATCCCCTACCACCTGGGCACCTCGGCGCCGCTCCTGAGCGGCCTGCTCGACCAGCTCGGCTACCCCCACGCCGACGTCCTGGGCATCTCCTGGGGAGGCGGGCTGGCGCAGCAGTTCGCGCTGAGCCGTCCGGACCGGGTGCGCCGCCTGGTACTGGTGGCGACCGGGCCGGGCGCGCTGATGGTCCCCGGGCATCCGCGCGTCCTGCTGCGTATGCTCACGCCGCGCCGCCACCAGGACCCGGGACACGGGGCCCGCATCGGCGGCGAGCTATACGGGGGCAGCGCGCGGAAAGACCCGGCCCTCGCCCATGACCTGCTGTACCTCACAGCACGTCCTGCCCTGGCCAGAGGCTATTACTACCAGCTGATCTCCACCATCGGCTGGACTAGCCTCCCGCTGCTCCCGACGCTACGGCCGCCCACCTTGATCCTGGCGGGTGACGATGACCCCATCATCCCGCTGGCCAACGCCCGGATCATGCACCGGCTGATACCACGCAGCCAGCTGCACATCTACCACGGCGGCCACCTGGAGCTGGCCGCGGACGCCGAACGCATGGCTTCGGCCGTGGAGACGTTCCTTAAGGCCGGTCTCACCGTCCCGCCCGGTACGGCAGACCCACGCTGACTCCGCGCCGCCACTGATACCGCACACGCGTCGTCAGGCGGCCTGTTCCGAATCGCCGAGAGCGGCGAGCGCGTCACGAAGCGCCGCCCGCGAGGTGATGCCGAGCTTCGGGAACACCCGATACAAGTGGGCGCCGACCGTCCGGTCCGAGAGGAACAAGCGCTCGGCGATCTGCCTGTTCGTCATGCCCGTGGCGGCCAGCCGCGCGATCTCTCGTTCCTGGGTCGTTAGCTTTTCGGAATAGCGTGCGCGGCGGCCTGGCTGAACGCCCGTGACCCTCAGTTCGCCGGCCGCCCGCCGGACCCAGGGCTCAGCACCGAGGAGCTGAAACGCGTCAAGGGCGGCGCCGAGGTGAATCCGGGCCTGCCCGTACACCCGCACGCGGCGGAGGTGCTCCCCGTACAAGAGCCGCACCCGGGCGAGGTCGAACGGCCAGCGTTCCGCATCGGGAACCTGCAGCGCCCGCTCGAAACACGCACCAGCCCCGTCCCGGTCGGCGACCAGTCCCTCCGCTGCGTTGGCCAGCAGCGCGAGGCGCCCGGAGATGTCCGGCGCCCGCGACCTGGATACCGCGGCGGCGTGTGCGGCCGCCTCTGCCGTCCGGCCGGTCCTGGCCGCCGCCTCTACCAGGTCCAGAATGACCCAGAGCGCGTGGGCGCGCAGCGGGGGCAAGGCGCCGGCCGGGCTGATCGAGGCCCCCTCGCGGTACGCCTCGTCGAACGCGCCGCGTCCGAGAGCGGACAGTGCCCTGGCGTGGCTGCAGTACTGGAGGACCACGAGAACTCCTCTGGGCACCGCCCAACGGGTGATCTCATCGGTGAGAGAACCCACCAATGCGTCGTCGCCGCACGCCGCCGCCAGCAGCGCCTGGCCGTACTTGGCGGACCACGCGAAGAGCCGGTAACCATGCTGCTCGCACAGCGGAAGCGAGTCGGCCAGCAGCGAGTCGGCCTCATCCCAGCGGCCCTCGAAGTACGCCTCGAACGCCAGGAGCTGGGCCGCTTTGACGGTGGTGGCCACGTCGCCCGTTTCCCGGCCGTTCCTGGCGACCCGGCGAAGTGCCGGGCGGCAGCCCGCGAGGCGGTCGACGTAGAACGACGCGGTGCCGATCCTGATCACCTCGGCCGGGTCAGGTTCATCGTGCAACTCGGCGACGGCGGCGTCGAGGCGGGCTATCGCCGGCGTCCCGGCGTGTGCCGGGTCACCGTAGAGGCGGCGGAGCAGTTCCAGCGACGGCGGCGTCCGTGTGCCCAGGCGGCCGATCGCCGCGTCCAGCGGCCCCCACAGTTCCTGACGGCCGCCGTAGCAGCAGATCAGGCACAGCATGTTCAGGGCCTCCATCAGCGCCACGGTCGGCGTCGTGTCCTGCTTGACCGCTTCGACCGCTGCCACCAGGATCCGGTGGCTCGTATCGACGTCCCCGTCGGTGTTCAGCAGGACGTAGGCCGTCGCGACCGCGGTTTCGAGAGTGCGGCTGGAATCAGGATCAGCGCGGTGGGCTTCGCGCAGGATCCCTGGCGCGGCCGCCAGGCCTCCGGCCAGCCCGGCGCCCGCATAGGCGGCATCCGCCAGGCGCCTGGCCCGGTGGGCATCGGCCGGACTGAGTTCGGCCGCCTTCGTCAGGGCCGTGACCGCTCCGTCCGGGTCCCCGCGCCGCAGCAGCCGGTAAGCGGCTTCTTCCAGGGACGCCGCCACCTGCTCGTCCGGACGCACGACGGCGTTGGCCAGGTGCCAGGCACGACGCTCAGGATCATCGGACAGGGCCGCCGCGAGCCGACTATGCGCGTGATGCCGCTCGGCCGCGGACGCCAGCCCGGTCACGGTCGGCCGGGTCAGGGGATGACGGAAAGAAACCTTCAACGTGGCCGTGTCCACCCGTACTAGCTCGATCGCCTCGGCCGGGGCGATCGCATCGAGTACGTCGGCCCGGCTGGCCCGCTCCAAGACCGTCAGGCTGCCCGTACCCTCGAGGGCCGCCAGCAGGAGAACCTGGCGCGTCAAGGCCGGAAGCTCAGCGATCCTGGCCCCGAATGCCGCCTGCAGCCGCTGGCTGAGACCGAAGTCACCAGCCGCCGCCGGCAGCTCTGCCAGCGCCAGCGGGTTCCCCGTCGCGTCGGCCAGCACACGCTCGCGCAGCCTGCGGTCAAGGAGAGGGAACCGCCGGTCGAGCAGTTCAGCCGACGCCGTTTCCGTCAGCGGACCCAGTTGATGCTCGGCGAGCCTGGCGCGGTCGAAGAAACCTTCGTGGCCCGGCCGGATCGTGCCGATGAAGCCGACGCGGCTGCCGGCGGCCCGACGGGCGGCGAAGCCGAATACCGCCGCACTGGGGCGATCGAGCCACTGCAGATCATCCACCAGGAGTACGACCGGCTGGTCGGCCGATTCCCTGCGCAACAGCTCCAGGAAAGCGTTGCCCAGCGTGTACCGGTCCGGGGTAACCGCGACGTCAAGGCCGAACACGACGCGAAGCGCGTCGCGGTGCGCGCGGTCAAGCAACGGGATTGACCCCGCCAGCGGCAGGAGAGCGAGGTTCAGTCCCGCGTAGCTGATCCCCGCCTCGTACTCCACTCCCGCGGACCGCAGCACCCTTATCCCCGCCGCCTCAGCCTCCATCGCCACGGCCTCGAGCAGCGTCGTCTTGCCGACGCCTGGCTCGCCCGCGATCACCAGCCCGCCACCTGAAACGGACGCTTGCGCGGCAAATGACCGGACCACTCCCAGATCCTGTTCCCGGCCCACCAGCCCTGCCGGGGGACCAGCCCGAAGGGCCGTCCTGATCACTGACTGTGACATGCCAGAGAAGGTCATGAATCTCGTTCCCTACCGCCTCAACGGCCGTTCGTTTCGCGGTTGCGGGCGTACCACTGGTGAAAGGTCTCCTTCGGCGCTCCGGTCACGTCCCGGTGCCGCCCCCAGGCGTTGAGCCGGTTGTAGATCGCGAAGTGCGGCAGCACCCGCAGTACCGCGCCGCCGGTCTCGGCCGCTGCTCGGTAGACCCGGGGGTGGCTGAGCACGGCGTCGGCCACCTTCACGGCCGCTTTCTTGGTGGGGGAGAAACGGCCGATGTCATCCATCACCTCACGCCAGGCGCAGATCTGCTCGTCGATGTCCATCTGCACCGGGCCGACCTGCTCGCGCGCCGGGTCCTCGAGGAAGGCCAGCGCGTTGCGGGCCTGGTCGACGGGCTTCATGCGGCTTCTCCGTTCAGCACCTGGGCCAGGTGCAGGAATGTGAAGTCCTCCCGGTCGCGGTGCGCGCACGCTTCCAGGTGCATCAGGCACGACATGTCCGCCGAGACCACGTACCGGGCGCCGCCCTCGCCGATGCGGGCGAGCTTGTCGATGCCCATGGCGGCCGAGACCGCTTCGTCGGTGACCGCGAACGTGCCGCCGAAGCCGCAGCATTCGTCGGGCCGGTCGAAGTCGGCGAAGCTAATGCCCTTGACCTTCTCAAGCAGGTTCTTAGGTTTCGAGGACCACAGGTCGTCCGGCCGTTCGCTCCTGGCCTGCTCGCACCGGCTGCGGATGGCCGAGCAGCTCATGTGCAGCGCGACCTGATGCGGGAACTCCGCCCACGGGAACTCCTCCACCTGCAGCACGTCGTGCAGGAAGGCCGGCAGGTCCCACACGTGCGCCGAGACGTGGCGGCGTTCCGGGGTGTCATCGGCCGCCGTGAACTTGTTGCGCACGTGGTGCACGCAACTTCCCGACGGGGCGACGATGTGGTCGTAGCGGGCGAAGTTGCGGACGAACAGCTCCTCGGTGGCCTTGGCCTCCTGGTAGGCGCCGCTGCTGGCCATCGGCTGCCCGCAGCAGGTCTGGTCGAACGGGTAGTCCACCTCGACGCCCAGCTTCTCGAGCAGCTCCAGGGTCGCCACCCCGACCTGCGGATAGAACATGTCGATATAACAGGGAACCATCAGTCCCACACGCACGGCTGAGATCCTTTCCGTGTCGGTCGGCTGACCGGGCCAGGCCAGCGCGCTTGCCGCTAGCGTCGCGCCCGGCGATGTGAGTCCGCATCGCATCGTTGCTGCGATATCTGCGACCAGCCGCCGCCACGCCCCGGAGCCGGACCGCAGGTACCACCGTCAGTTCCGGATATAAATCTTTTGAGACGGAACGGACCGTGGCTCAACTAGTCGGCTCTCGTCTTCGCGCCAGCGTGAATCACACAGAAGATGCGATGTCCGCTCACCCGGGGCGGTGTCAGGCTCGGTGCATATCGCCTGGGTGGCGTGCTCTCACCCAGGTTTGCCGCCCACACCGAACGGTCGATGTCATGACGATTGTGAACGTTGGTGTCTCCTGCCGGACCGCTCCGGCCGGAGTGCTCGAGAAGCTCGCCGTGCTGCCCGGAGAGGGCATCGGCATGATGGCCCGGATGCATGCCATGTCCGCTATCGATGAGGTCTTCATCTTGTCCACCTGCGACCGGGTCGAGGTGTACGCGACGACGCGGCTGCCTCCCGAGGAGGCCACCTGGGCCGTAGCCGGTGCGCTGGCCGCCCGCGGCCGGATACCGGTGAGCGAGCTCCTCCAGCTGGCCGGTATCAACTTCGGCGCCGCCGCCGCGGAGCATTTGTTCTCCGTCACCTCGGGCCTGGACTCCATGGCGATGGGTGCGGAGCAGATCGTCGCCCGGGTCGAGGCGGCCCAGCAGGACGCCACCGCGGCGGGCACCACGGGCCTAGTGCTCACCGACCTGGTCGAGGCCGCGCTGCGGGCCAGCAAGCGGGCCCGAAGCGAGACCGCGATCGGCACCGGGCAGCTGGCTGGTCTGCGGCATCGTCGACGCGTAGCGTTGTTCATGCCGGCAACGGGATCACGTTGACCAGATCGGCCAGCACCTGTTCGGAGTGGGCCGCCGGAAACAGCCGGTGCGCGAGTACCGGTGCGGCGAGGGTCTGTATGTCATCGGGGATCACATAGTCGCGTCCCTCGAGCGCCGCGTACGCACGGCTGGCGCGGACCAGGTGCAGGGTCGCCCGCGGCGACGCGCCGAGCCGCAGGCCCGGATGGGTGCGAGTCGCGGCGACCAGGTTGACGGCATACCGGCGGACCGGTTCGGATAGGTGCACGCCCCGCGCCGCATCGGCCAGGGCGCGTACCTCGGCGGCGTCGGCGACCGAGACGAGGCGGTCTAGCGGCGAGGCCTCCGAATGGGTGTCAAGCATGCCCAGCTCAGCGGAAAGGGACGGGTATCCAACGGAGATCCTGGCCATGAACCTGTCCCGCTGCGCTTCCGGTAGCGAATATGTGCCTTCCATCTCCAAGGGGTTCTGGGTGGCGATGACCATGAAGGGCGGTTCGAGCTGGTAGGTCTTCCCGTCCACTGTCACCTGCCGCTCTTCCATGCATTCCAGCAGCGCGGACTGGGTCTTGGACGGGGCGCGGTTGATCTCGTCGCCGAGCACGATGTTGGCGAACACCGGGCCTGGCTTGAACTCGAACTCGCGGGTCTGAGGGACGTAAGCGCTGACCCCGGTGATGTCACTGGGCAGCAGGTCCGGGGTGAACTGAATCCGGCTGACCGAGCAGTCCACCGACCGCGCCAGCGCCTTGGCCAGCATCGTCTTGCCCACGCCGGGCACATCCTCGATCAGCACATGCCCTTCGGCGAGCAGCACGGTCAGGACGAGCCGGACAACTTCGGCCTTTCCTTCAATCACCGACTGGATCGCCGCGCTGATCCTGTCGACTGCCCCCGCGAAATCCTCGAACATTCGGCTGCGTTCCGCATCAGTGCTCAACATCACGTGATCTCCTTAAGAAGAGAGCTTTTCTCTTTACCTGGATGAGATGACCGCGTTCAGCATTTCCAGGCCTCGCTCCAGGATGAATTGAGTTTCCTGTGTCTCGGTGAGATCTTTGATGGTTATGACGGCCCCTGCGTCATTTTCCGTATCGATGGGCATGACCGTGACGGCCGCGCGGAACCGGCGGCTGTCGCCGCGGCTCCCGACCAGTTCGAGGCAGTGCTCGGCTTGATTTCGCCGCGGTGACCACCAGCCATCACAAGGCGCCCGCTTACCCGGGAAAAGGTCACCGATGGGCGTGCCGTTGAGCTCACGGCAGCCGAACAAGGACACGGCGCTGGCATTGGCTTGCCGGATCCTGCCCTGCGCGTCGACGATCACCATGGCATCCGGGTACGCTCCGAGCAGCCGGGGCAAGCGGCCCTTCATGGCGCGCTCGCCTGGTTGCCGTGGGTGGCGGGACCGGGGCGGACTTCCCGCTGACGGCGCGATGTCATGGGTCTCCTCGGGTCTGATCCGGATAAGGCTGTGGCACGCGAACGTGGCGGCGCGTCCTAGAATGTTCGCCGCAGCACCCCGACCGTGACATCCCGGCAATCGACCATCTTGGCCGTCATGCAGGGCGGCGGACTGGATGTGTAGTGGTCCCTACGGTTGCCCGCCAGGCTTCTCTGCCGAGAATCTGAATTGCGCCGGCGGTGGGATAGCGAGCAACGCGGCCACGAAGCCACCGAAGAGGCCGCCGATCCGGCTCCCGATCGAGTACCCAACACCCCTGCCAGTGATAGCACCTGTGGCTACCACCTGCGCATTCCCGGCAGGTGCACTGGCAGAAGCCCCGTTTGCCGCAAACTCTCATCTAAGTTTGCTTCCTCTTACATTCACCATCGGAATGGGTTAACAAGACAGAACTAACAGCGCCCACCCGATCGCGCCGTTCCCGCCGCGACTCCTCCCGATTATAGAACCGGTCAAGACAGCACTGGCAACGCCAGAACGTGGGCAGCCAAGACCATTTTCCGCATGACGTACAGTAGTTTTCCATCGCGGGCCTCTTGGGTTTGTGATTCTGGGATGATTCCAACTGCTTTGGCGCCAGAAAACCGTCATGCTGCGACTGGTGCTGCGGATAAGATTGGGCCGACTTCGAACCAGACCGTGCGGGCGCGACAGCTGGCGCCCTTGATTCCCCAGTCCCGGGCAAGCTGGCCGACTATCCGCAGCCCCAGGCTTAGCTGGCCTTCTGGCTTCGTCCGCCCAATCCAGGGGCCGCCCTGATCCTTGACCTCAACGCGGACATGGCCATCGTCGTAGCGCTCGACGTTGACGGTGAAGCGTCCTCCTGCCCAACGCGAGTTGCTATGGATAACCGAGTTGGTAGCAATCTCGGATAGGCATAGCACGGCGTCAGCAGCCAGCGGCGAGTCAGCCAGGAAACCCTGCAGGTACTGGCGAGCCCGGATGACCTGGCTCGCAGTCGCAGGGAAGTTGATGCTGGACCGGTACTTAGTGGCGATTGGCAGTGCCGTAGCGGCCGCCGGTACGGTTTCCTTATTTACCGGCTCAGGGTGCTGGAAATGTGCCAGGGCGCAACCGCCTGCGCGGCCCGGATCGGACATGATTTGGTCCTTCCTTCGATGCGAAAATTGGCGGAGGTGAGAACGGGTAATGGCTCTACATAGCAATGTCAGAAGCCGGGGTCTGCGGCCTGCGGAGCCGCCCGGCGATTCCCCACCGGGTGACCCGCCACAATGCCTCCCGGACGATGGCCTTGCTCATCTTGCTCGCGCCGCGAGTGCGCTCGACGAACGTGATCGGTATCTCGGCTACCTCCAGGCCCTCCCGGAGCGCCCGGCGGACCAGGTCGATCTGGAAGCAGTAGCCCACAGATTGGACATCTTCCAGTCCGATTTTCCACAGGGCGCTGGCGCGGTAAGCGCGATAGCCACCGGTTATGTCGCGCAATGGAATGCCTAGCATTATGCGCGCATAAGAGTTACCTGCGCGGGAGAGGAACTCGCGTGACTTCGGCCAGTTGAGTGTCTTTCCGCCGGGCATCCAGCGTGAGCCGAGAACGATATCGGCGCTAGTGAGCGCGGTGAGCAGCTTGGGCAGGTCCTCGGGCTGATGCGAGCCATCCGCGTCCATCTCCACGATCGTGTCGTAGCCCTGATCCAACCCCGCCTGGAAACCCGCGATATACGCGGCTCCAAGGCCCGCCTTGCCGGGACGGTGGAGCACATGGACGTGCTTGTCCGCGGCGGCGAGCTCGTCGGCGATCTGACCGGTTCCGTCGGGGCTGTTGTCATCGACGATGAGCAGGTCCGCGCCGGGCACCGCCGTCCGAACGCGGCCCGTGATGGGACGTATATTTTCTTTCTCGTTATAGGTGGGAATTACCACGGCGACGCGGCCGATGAATTCAATTGCTTCGGTCATGGTTTCTGTCTTCTCCTGGATAAGCGTCGCAAATCGGCACACTGAAGTCTTACCGGCCGGCTCGCAGTCCGCCTTCCCCGAGATTGACCATCTCGCGCTGGCCCGGATTACTATGCAGACCGGGAGCCGATATCATCCACGGAAGCCCCAGTCCGTGGCCTTGGCGACCGCGTCGAGTCGGCTCCGGGCCCCGAGCTTGGCCAGGATTGACCGGACGTGGGTTCGTACGGTGGCGTAGCTGATGTGCAAGCGCTCGGCCGCGGTCCTGTTGTCCGCGCCGTGGGTCATCAGCGTGAGTACTTCCTTTTCCCGGGGTGTGAGGCTTTCCAGCAGCTGCGCGTGCCTCGCACGCTGACGGGAGCCTTCACGGTGCCGGGCCAGGGTCCGCATGATGAGGTCAGCCGGTATGACGGTCTCGCCCGCGGCCGCGGCCCGGATCAGGTGGATGATCTCCTCGCCTGGCGCCGACTTGACCAGGTACCCGCTGACGCCCAGCTCGACCGCGGCTAGCAGCGGCTCATCGCCAGCGTCGGCGCTGATAAGGACGACCGCGGTAGAAGGTGACCGGGACCGTATGCGCTCGACCGCGTCGTAGGCTGTGCCGTCGGGAAGATGGTAGTCAACCACGGCAATGTCGGCCGCGGCGTTCTCGACGGCGGGGATAACCTCCGCGACCGAAAACGCCACCCCTGTGATCGTGATCTCCGGGTAGTCCTCGAGCAGGGACGCCAATCCCTCGGCCACGACGGGGTGGTCTTCGACGATCAGCACCCTGATGGGTCGAGCGGGTTCATCCGGCGCGGTCATGGCCTGCATCCGAGTCCTTCAGAGTCCGGCAGATGGGGAGTCCGGCCGGGACCGGGATCATCTCGTGTGCTCCCGGCGGGCCGCGGCTATGGGCTATGAACCCATAGCCGCGGCCATGGGCTATGCGCCTGTACCGGACGGGCTGGCGGACGGCTGGCTGGCCGACGGCTGGGGTGACGGCTTGCCGCCCAGGCTGGGGGGCAGGACGTATGGGGGCTGCGACGGGACAGTAACCGGCTGGCTAGGCGTGGTCACCGAGACTTTCGCCGTGGCCGTGCCTCCGCTTTGCTGGCCGACCATGGTGAAGTACAGCGCGGGGCCGGTCCCGTTGGGGATGACGTAGGTCCCGGCTGCTGCGGCGCTGCCCTTGCTGTTGACACGAAAGGCGCTGACCAACTGCCCGCTATTGCCCTGGCCACGGCCGAGGTAGACCTCGACCACCTCGTTGGCGGCGAAGCCGCTGGCGTAAAACGAAACGGTCGTGCCGGGCATGGCGCCGTAGGTGCTCACCTGGGCGGAGGGGTTGTAGGACAGGACGTCGAAGCCGGAGTCCACCGCGGCGCGGCTCTGATCGCCGATCGCGGTCAGGGTCTGGTTGCCCTTGAGCCCGAAGGGCACCACGAAGCTGAGCGACAGGCCGCCGCCGGAACTGGCGGTAGTGGTCAGCGCGGGCGTGCCGCTGGCGCCGTTGAGGTAGAGCAGCACCTGCTCGCCCGGCGCGAACCCGCTGCCGGTCAGCGTCACGGAGTGGCCGGGCTGGACGGCGTAGGGGTGCGGCGTCAGCACCGGGTACAGGCCCAGCATCTGGTAGGGCGCGGTCGCCGTGGTCTTGGTCTTCTCGCCGACCAGGACCAGGGTGGTGGGACCGGTCGGGGCGACGCCGACCGGGACGCTGGCCTGGCTGATGGAGCCCGAGCCGTCGGCGGTCAGGGTGGCGGCCGGGGTGCCGGCGACGCGGCCCCAGTAGACATCAATCTTCTCGTCGGGGCCGAACCCGCTCGCGGAGACGGTTACCGTGTCACCGGGCTGGCCGGCTGCCTTGCCGTCGATGACGACGTGCCCGACCCCAATCGGGGTCACGATCTGGGCGGTGGCCGTCTTGACTCCTCCGGCTTCTTGGGCGACCACGTCCGCGGTAGCACCGGTCAGCGAGGTCGGCATGGTGAACCCGGTGTTGAGCGTGCCGTACTTCGATGTCACGCCGCGAGCAACCAGGGTGCCCGTGCTCGAGCGCGGCGGCCGCAGCCAGACGGCGACCGATGCGCTCGCATCGAAACCGCTGCCCTCAATGCTGACCGTACCGCCGGGTGACACCAGGCCGGGGTTGGCCAGGATGACTGCGCCCCCGTCGGCCGACACCGCCTGGTCGCCGAGCGTGACCGTCGGTGTCGGGGTCGCCCGGGTCGGTGGCACGAACGTCGGGCTGGGGCCAGCTGAGCTCTGGCTCGCGGCGTTCGTGGCCTGGGCCTTGCCGCCGGTGTGCGTGACCGTCTTGGCGACCTGCCACACGATCACGACCGCGACCGCGGCCGCGGCCAGCTGCTTCCAGCCGATCTTCCGCTGCTTCTTGCCAGGCGAGCCGCCGGCCACGGGCTTTTCTTCAGTCCGGCTTTCCATCATGTTGCCTTTCTTGCTTAATTCTGGACTTTATAAATCGTGAGGTGCACGTTGCCTCGGCTGGCTTGCCATACTTCGGTCGAGTGATTGTCCAGGGCGTTGAGTATGTAGTTCTCCTGGCCGCCGGTGTTGTTTCCGATCATTGCCTGCTTCATGCCGTTCGAGAGCACGATGTAATCGATGTCCTGCCAGTCCGCGTGGAATACCTTGTTCCGTACGGTGGGATCGCCGGCGGCATTCCAGTGAGACCATGCGTACGGGTATACGGGGTTCTCGTCGTGCAGATTCACCCACAGGTCGTCATCCATGATGATCTTGTCGTCGACCGGGATGTGCTGGCGTATCCAGGCGAGCTGTTCCTGCTGCAGGTAAGTCAGCGGCAGGTAGTACACGTCGGCCAGCTGCAGCTGGCCCTTCTGGCCGTGGGTGACGAGATAGCCGCCGGTCGGCAGCAGCAGCAGCGCCGCCAGGCCCGCGCAGACCGCCGGCACGAAGATACGGGCGGCCGGCCTGCGGAACCTCTTGTGTGCCCGGTCCGCCAGCAGGGCGATGCACAGCCCGTACATCGGGATCAGCGGGATCACATAGAAGTCCAGGATCACGCTGCCCCGGACCAGGTAGAAGGCGATCTCCAGGGCCAGGGTCCCGGCGACCAGCAAGCTCGGGTCCCGTTCCCTGCCGCGCCATCCGAGGTACAGGCATAGCAGCATGGCTGCCGTCCCGCCGGCCAGCAGGAACGGATCCTTGGGCAGCCATGCGGTGTAGAGGAAGCTGCCGCGGGCGAACAGGGTTCCCTGGTTGCGGTGGACCTGGTACCAGAGCTCATAAAGCAGTGACACGTGCTCGGTCTGCGGCTGATTGAGGTTGAAATCGAGCTGGGCCGGGAACAGCTCACCCTTGAGCGTGGCGAACAGGAAGTAGAACGCGATCGGAGCGCTCGCCGCGACCAGCCAGAGCGTCATTGCGAAGGGGCGGTTGGGATCTCCTTTGGTCCGGCGGGCCAGGAGGTAGAAAATGGTGGGCGCGAAGAATATCGCGTTTTCCTTGCTGACCACTGAGATCCCGAGAGACAGCCCCGACCACATCGCGGCGAATACCCGGGTATCCCGGCGCAGCAGGAGGTATATGCTCAGCAGCACCCAGAAGACCATGATGTTGTCCAGCAGGACCATGCGCTCGTAATAGATGGCCAGCGGCGAGAAATTGAAGAAGAAGGTGGCGATCACCGGGGCGAGCAGCCCGCCGGACAGCTTGCGGGCGATCTCGAACAGGAAGAACACGCTGGCCAGATGCAGCAGCAGCATCAGCACCCGGCCAGTGTTGATCGCGTTGCCGAATGTCTCGAACTGGTGCGGCAGCACGGAAGTCCAGCCGGCGACAAAGAGCCAGCCGGCCGGGGCGTGGTCGTAGATGTAAGTGACGGGAGCCAGCCCGCCTAGGCGGACCACCGCCCACGCCCGCTCCATGTAGGTACCCTCGTCCGTGCTGTACAGCGGGTACTCGAAGAGGTGATAGCCAAGCGTGATCAGGCCGCTGAGCATCGCGAACACCAGGGCCGCGATGCCGCGGCCGCCTAGTGAACCCTGCTGCGCCGGGACTGCGGCCTGCTCTCGTGACGTGCTGGCGGCGCTCGGCCGGGCCGCCACGAGCCTCCCGGGCGGGAGATAACGGAAGCGATCGGCGGAGTTCGGAATGGGTGCTGGTTCATGCGGCACGGCTGGGCACCTCATCCGGTTCACGGGTCGTGCCGGAAAGGGCTTCGCGGTGAGCACCCACGTGCTGCGTTTTCTCCCAGTTGTTGATGCCCTGCATCTGGCGTCTGACCGCGCGCAGCGCCGCATAGCCGAGAACGAGCTGGTAGGGAAACCACGCGATCGCCATCCGGATCACCGCCCCGGGCGACGCCTTTAGGCCATGCGCGCCGGTGAACTGATACAGGCCGATCACCGAGACGCCGAAGGTAGCGACGAGCATGAAGACAGGCAGCCAGGAGATGAGCGCGACCAGCACCGGGACCTTGAGGGAGAACATCGTCACCAGCGCGAAGAGGAAGTAAATGGTCAGCAGGGCCTGGCCGCGAGGAAACGCCAGGGTGTAAGCGGCGGACCACCTCTGCCTGCGGGTGGGCAGCATCTTCCAGGTCCCCTTTCGGAGCGTCTGCATGAACCCCTGGTCCCACCGGGTACGCTGCCGGACGAACTGGCCCAGCGTCGGCGGGGTCTCCTCCCTAGTCACATACCGGTCGTCGTAGACCACCCGGATCCGCTCGCCGGTGCTGGACAGGCGCAGCCCGATGTCGGCGTCCTCGGTCAAGTTCTGCTCGTCCCATCCGCCGATGTTCTTGAGCAGCTCGCGGTCGAAAAAGACCGTGTTCCCTCCCAGCGGGGCGGCGCCGATGCGGGCGTGGTAGTGCAGGCGGCTCTTGAACCAGAAGAAGTACTCAAGAACGTTCAGCGCCGAGTACCAGCTGGAATCGAAGTTCATCAGCTGCACGCCGGCCTGGACGACCTTGACGTGCTCTTTTTTCATCACCGTGTTCACCACGTTGAAGATGTCGGGATGAATGTCGTCTTCGGCGTCGAAGATGGTGACCACGTCGTGCTTGGCCTTCGGCAGGGCGGCGTTCAGCCCGTGCGGCTTGTTGATGGGCTTGTCGTGGAACACCACCACCGAGACGTTGCCGTATCCTTCCCGCCGCAGCTCCTCGATCTTGGCCTCGGACTGGGCGATGGTGCCCTCGTCGTCCGCGGAGCAGACCACCAGAACCTGGATCAGGTTCGACGGGTAACTCGCCCGTACGACACGCTCGATCGTCCCCGCGATGACGGCTTCCTCGTGCCGGGCGGGAAGCATGACGGTGAAAGAAAGCATGGGCGGCAGGAAGTGCTCTGGCGCCTTCGCCTCCTCTGGCGGCCGGTTCCAGGTGTACAGCGTCAGATACAGAGCATGGCCGGACTGAAGCGTGACCAGCAGCGAGAAAAACACCAGCGCTGCGTAGAACAGACCGTCCATCATGCCTCCCGGGCCCAGACCCAGCGGACGCTGAACGCATAATTCACGGCGAACGCGGCGGCGATCCCGATGAGGTCGGCCACCATGAAGTAGAGCCCCAGCCGGGTGAGCGCCCAGACGCTCAGCACGTTGAGTACCAGGCCCGCGAGCGCGGCGGTATTGAACTTCGCGAACCCGCGGAGAGACGGTGATCGCGAGGCGAAAGTCCAGGTGTCGTTCAGCAGGTAGTTACTTATCGCCGCGAGTTCCACGGCCACGGCCGAGGCCGCCACCAGCGGCAGGCCCGCCCACCGGGAAAGCATGTACAGCACCGACGTGTTGATGATGACCCCGGTAATGCCGACACCGGCGAATTTCACTAGGCGGCTTGTGCGGAGGCGGGCCAAGCACATGATTGGCGGTTGAGTCGTCGGCGGGCTAGACCCGCTGACCCCGCTAGTCTCCTCGGCTTTTCGGCGTACCCGTACGGAATAGCCGTCGTTGATCGTTTCAGCCGAGTCAGAATTCGTGGCTTGCTCACGCAAGAACCGGCGCACGGTTTAAGTCGCCCCCTATCTTCAGGCTCGGTAGACGTGGATCCTTCATCGAAATGTCTACGGGAGCCTGGAGTGGAGTGACATCCTGGGTATCGGCCATCTTGGGGCCGGCGGTGACTATGCAGAGCAGCGAGGTGCTGTGCAGGTCGGCCGCCATCGTCGCGCCGGATGGCGGGGCTGCCGTTCGGATACCGGCTGAGCAGGCCTTTTAACGCAGGTGCCCCGGCCAGCGTGCCTTTAGGCAGCCTCGCCGGCGGTCTAGTTTGGTGCCCGCATTAAAGGCCAGGCGGCGAAAGAGCGCTGCGATCCCTTTCCGCCTGGCCGGATGGCGGCCCTTGGTAACGGTTGTCCTGTCGTCTGCATACTCCAGTCAATCCCGGTAAATGGCGGGTTACACCGATGGCGCGAAGCGCGATCGCGGATAGAACTTTCATATAAGCACCGGCCCGCTCATGGTCACGGGCTCGGAACATATCCCGAGGAGAGCTTCACACATGTCCAGTGCCGGTCAGCCAGAGAACAATGACCTATCCCGTCGTCAAGGCTTTGAGGCGCGGGTGCGGCATCCTGCCGGAGGAGCAAGTTTCTGGCCGCTGCTACGGGCAGCACGCAGAGGCCGACTTGGTTGGCCCAGGACCCAGCGACGTGTTCTCGCCGCGATACGCCGCGAACTGCAGGCGGACGCGGACCTCGCCGCCGCGTTCTCGGCCTTTACCAGCGTGACCCTCCGCGCAGCCATGCCAAAGATCGAGCAGCTGCCGGCTCGGGGTGCGCTGGCCGGCTGGCGACGCTGCCGAGCGTTCGCCAGCCGGCGGTTCGTAGCTGTCGTGGCCGCGGTGGTCATTCCTGCGGCGCTGCTCACCTTGGGGCTGGCCGTGGCGCTGACCGCGTCCTCGCCGGGCGGGCAGCAAACTCGATGCGATCCTGCCTATGCATTCGCTCGCGCGTGCCCCGGAGCGTCCTCGGTGCCGGCCGGCGGGGGAGGGCCACTTCAGGCGTCTGACCGGCCGCCCGTTCGTGGCCGCTAGTGATGACCGTGCGGAGCCTGGTGATGAGCTCACCGAGGAAGGTGCTGCGGGGCCTGTTCGGCCCGCTGACGGCGCGCGGCTGGTCGTTTCTGGCCGCGGGCGGGACGGCGCTGCTGTGCAGCCTGGCGATCCCCGCGCCGGACCTGGTCCGGGTCGGCGCGCTGGTATTCATCCTGCCGGTCGTCTCGGCACTGATCGCCGACCGGTCCCGGTACCGGCTGGCCTGCATCCGCCGGCTGGACCCGCCGCGGGTCCCGGCCGGGCAGCCCGTCACGGTGACCACGCGGGTGGACAGCGTCTCGCGGGTGCGCGCCGGCGCGGCGCTGGCCGAGGACGTCATCCCGGAGACGCTGGGGGTACTGGGGTCCAGGCCGCGGTTCGTGCTGGCTGAGATCGAGCCGGGCGGGCACCGGAAGCTGTCCTACCAGATTCGTTCCGATACCCGGGGCAAGTTCCCCGTGGGTCCGCTGCGGGTCCGGGTCGCCGACCCGTTCGGCCTGGTATCCAGGAGCAAGTCGTTCGGCGTGACGAGCACGCTCGTGGTCGCGCCCAAGGTCGTCCCGCTGCCAGCGGCTGCCGCACCGAGCAGCTGGCTCGGCCAGGGCGACGGGGGGATGCGGACGATCTCGGCCCTTGGTGAGGACGAGGCGGCCCCGCGGACTTACCAGGACGGCGACAGCCTGCATCGGGTGCACTGGAAGTCCACCGCCAGGTACGGGCAGCTGATGGTGCGCCGGGACGAGCACCAGTGGCGCAACAGCGCCTCGGTGTTCCTGGACACCCGCCACTGCGCGCATTCCGGCCGCGGGACGGCGTCGAGTTTCGAGTTCGCGGTCAGCGCGGCCGCCTCGATCGGCGCGCACCTGTCCGGCGAGGGCTTCGCCGCCCGGCTGATCACCGAAGCCGGTGAGATCGCCACCCCCGGCACCTTCTCCGACGGCCTGCTCGACATGCTCGCGGTCATCACCCCATCGCGGGACACCAGCCTGGGGACCGGCACCTCCGCGCTCGCCCGTGCGGGCGGGCAGCTGATCGCGGTCGCTGGACGGCTGTCGGCCGATGATGCCGTGCAACTGGCCGCGGCCCGGCGGGGGAACGCGCCCGCGATGGCGCTACTGCTCGCCGTCTCGGCCTGGACGTCGGGCGGAACCTGCGCCGACGCGGCACGGGCGGCGGAGATCCTGTCCGCCGCCGGCTGGCGGGTCGTCATCGTGACGGCGGGCATGCCGCTGCCGTCCGCCTGGCAGCAGCTGCACCAACCCCTTGGGCCCCTCCGGCCTCCTGATCGCGCCGACCGGCTGCTGGGGGCGAGGTAGCGTGCTGCCGGATCGCAAGACGACGATCACCGCCGCGGTGGCCTGCGTGCTGGTCTCCATGGCGGTGACTCCGCTGTTCTTCAGCCCGCTGTGGCTCGCGACCGCGGTCGGCGCGGTAGGCACGGCGGCCGGCGCCGGGATGCTAACCCGGCTGCGGGCCCCCCGGGTGCCGCCGGTGCTGGCCTGTCTGGCCGCCGGAGTGGCGGCCCTGCTGCTGTACCTGAACCTGGTCTTCGAGGGCCGCCACTCGCTGCTGTACGTGATCCCGACGCCGGGCTCCCTGGCCCGGCTGTGGGACCTGGCNNGCGGTGCTGACCGACCTGATCGCGGTGCGGCTCCGGTCGGCCGCACTGGCGGGGCTGCCGCTGCTGGTCTTGTTCGGCGTGCCGGTCATGATGAACGCCTCGCACCTCCAGCTGGTCGACAGCCTGGTGTTCTGCCTGGCCGGGGCGGGTTACCTGGCCATGCTCGCGGTCGGCAGCCGGGTCGGCCGGAACGCCATGGCGCTAGCCGCGGCGAGCGGGATTGCCTCTATCGCCGTGGCGCTGTGCGCGCCGTTGCTCCTGTCCAGCGTGCGCCTGAACACGCTGTTCTTCTCAGCTGCCGAGGCCGGCGGCCTGCCACAGACCATGGCCCAGCTGCATGAGACCAGCCCGAGCGTCGTGTTCACCTACACCACCACCGCCTCGCCGAGCCTGCAGCAGAATGACCCGCTGTACTTCCAGCAGTACGTGTTCGACACCCTGGGCCAGACGGGCTGGCAGCCGACCAGCTACCCGCCGGGCACGGCGCAGGCCGGCTCGCTCCCCCGGCCGCCGGGGCTGACCGACCTGTCCGCTGCTCAGCCGGTGACCACGAGGGTAACCACCACGGGCTTCCCGGGTGCGCACCCGGCCTTCCTCCCGTTGCCGTATCCNNGCCATCGGGGTCAGCGTGCCGGGACAGTGGCTGGCCGACCCGGACCTCATGGTCTACTCCCCGGCCAGCCCACTGGCCGGCATCACCTACTCGGCGACCAGCTACGCTGTCGACCCCAGCCAGGCGCAGCTGGGCGCCGTGCCTCCGCTGACCGGGGTGCCCGGCCTGGCGCCGGACCTGCAGCTGCCCCCGTCCTACCGGACCGCGGCGCTGG
>PMST01000441.1 GCA_003168295.1 Actinomycetota bacterium | reverse complement strand
CTGTTCGGCCGCAAGCTGACGTTCATCACCGGGCTGGTCGGCTTCTCGGTCGCGTCGGCGGTGGGCGGGGCCTCGGTCAGCTTCGCGATGCTGGTCACGGCGCGGGCCTGTCAGGGGGTGTTCGGCGCGCTGCTGGCCCCGGCGGCCCTGTCGATCCTGACCACTACGTTCAGCGACCCGGAGGAGCGGGGCAGGGCGTTCGCCGTGTTCGGCGCGATCGTCGGCGCGGGCGGGCTGATCGGGCTGCTGCTTGGCGGTGCGCTGACCCAGTACCTGGACTGGCGCTGGTGCCTGTACATAAACCTGTTCTTCGCCGTCGTGGCGCTGGCCGGCGCGCTGGTCCTGCTCCCGTGGCAGAAGGAGCGCGGCCCGGCCAGGCTGGACATACCCGGCGTGGTGAGCGTCTCCGGGGCGATGTTCTGCCTGGTCTACGGCTTCTCCAACGCGGCCACCCACAGCTGGCGCGCGGACTCCACGCTGGCTTTCCTGGCGGCAGGCGTGGTGCTGCTCGCGTTCTTCGCCTTCT
This sequence comes from Actinomycetota bacterium, assembly GCA_003168295.1. The sequence continues at coordinate 4,067 of PMST01000441.1, read as the reverse complement.
GGCAGACGCGGGCCCGCCACCCGCTGCTGCCTCCGCGGGTGGTCCTGAACCGCAACCGCGGTGGCTCTTACCTGGCCATCCTGGTGGCGGGCTCGGGCATGTTCGGCATCTTCTTGTTCCTCACCTACTACCTGCAGACGACGCTGCACTACTCGCCCCTGATCACGGGGGTCGCGTTCCTGCCGATGATCGGGGCGCTGGTGGTGTTCGCCCAGCTGTCGAACATCGTGCTGATGCCGCGCATCGGGCCCAAGGCGCTGGTCGGGGTGGGGATGCTGGCCGCGGCCGGCGGCATGGCCTGGATGACCCGGATCGGCGTCCACACGGGGTACGCCTCCACGGTGGTCGGGCCGATGCTCGTGACCGGCGCGGGCCTGGGGCTGACGATCCCGTCAGCGATCAACACCGGGACCTTCGGCGTGCAGCCCTCCGACGCGGGCGTCGCGTCGGCGACCATTAACACCGGGCAGCAGATCGGCGGCTCGATCGGCACCGCGCTGCTGAACACCATCGCCACCAGCGCCATCGCCAGCTACATCGCCGGACTGACCGCCGGCCACCCGGCCGCCGCCGCGCACCCCTCGCCCGCCGCGGTCGCGGCCATCAAGGCCGCCGCGGCCGTGCACGGGTACACCACTGCGTTCTGGTGGACCGCGGCCATCTTCGCCGGCGGCGGCATCGTCTGCGGCACGATCCTGCGCTGGGGACCGCTGAGCCGCCAGGCGGAAGCCGGGCAGCCCGACAGCCAAGGGCAGCGCCATATGCCCGCTGCCGCGCAAGTTCCGGGGAATCCGGGACAGTGACTCAGCCCGCCGCGGCGCGCTATGCGCGCCTGACCTACCGCTTCCAGGACGAGCTCGGCATAGGCTAGGCCCGAGCCTGAGGGCATCACGGTAAGCGCGTCGCGCTGACATCAGCCTGCCTCCACAGGCGGGATCGCACTGGACATCCCTGAGGAACGCGTGAAGATTTCGTGGGTCACCATCGACCGGATCTGCCAGGAAGAGGCGGACGCCAAGGAGAATGTCCGTCGCGAGCTCGAGCACACCGGCAGGCCGCTGCGCTCCTCGGCCGACTCCCTCAGCGACGATGAGTTGCTGACGAAGTTGCGGAGTGTCGGCCTGGACGTCGACCGTGACGGGGTTGAGCGTCTCTGCGCGGGCGCGCTGTCCGCCGAAGAGGTGGCCGCCTCGATCGTGGACAAGCTGAAACTCGGCGACGAGCCGACGGTCGACTGGGTCTGGATCAGCTTGCTCGCCCTCTGGCAGAGATTGTGGCCGGACCGGCCAAGCCTGGAACTCCTGGACGACAAGATCCAGGCAGGCTACGCCCAGGACGCAGAGAACGATACGCACGCGGCGGCCGTGACCTGGCTGAACGCGTGGTCTGTTCTTCAGGTAGTCAGGCGGGTGCGCAGCGCGGCGAGTTCGATGCCGGACAGGCCGTTCTCGAGGAGGAAACCGGGCATCGTCAGCGACGCGATCGTTGAGGTCAGCGATGCTTCGGTGGTGGTGTCGCGGCTCGCGAGCAGTTCGTTCACGGCGGTGAGCTGGTCGCGAAAACCGAGTTCGTCGTACCGCTGCTTCATCCGGTCATAGGTCAGCAGGTAGTCGGCGATGATCTCTTCCGGCGTCGCTCCGGCCAGCGTGAGCAGCACCAGGGCCAGCAGCCCGGTCCGGTCTTTGCCGCCGGCGCAGTGGAACACCACGCATCCCGGGGCGGCGCTGGCGATCGCCCGCACGGCAGCGACCACCCGCTCTGGGTGCTCGGCCAGCATCGCCGGGAAGTACAGCGGCGAGGCCAGGTTGTCGATCTTCTGCCAGTGCTCGTAGAACGGCGTGCCCACCGGGTCCAGCGGTACCTGCACGGTGGTGATGCCCGCCGGCCTGGGCACGCGTTCGGGCTCGCACTCGCCGGCATCGCGCAGGTCGACGACGGTGCGGACTCCGTACGCCCAGGCCGCCGCCCACCCAGTCTCGCTCAACCGCCCCGGCGCCTCCATACGGACCACCGCACCCAGCCTGACCTGCCCCAGCCCGCCCAGGTCGCGCACGTTGACACAGCCGTCCCACGAAAGCTCCCTGCCGTTCAGCTCCACAGGTTCCCTGGCCTCTCGTTCTCTGGTCTTCCTGGCTGCGCGACTGCCGCGATCGCCATGGCAAGCATGCTGCGGCTTGCCCTAGGGGCAAGGTCAACAAGCCGGGAAAGAACGGTGGTCCACCATCTGGCACCTGATGCGTCGCAGTCGGCCAGGCCCGCACGACGCCAGCATCTGGCTCACTTGGCAGCCGACGATCACGCTGTCCAGCCGCCGCCAGCAATAACTGGTGGCCGCCATCTCTAGCTGGGGTCACACGTCAGTGCTGTGACTGTGAGCCGTATCCGGCGGCTGTGAGGGCTAACTGGCAGACGCTCATAGCGGGGACGTGGCGTGCCCGGAGCCGCCTAGACGCGGGGTGGACGGCGTAGCGCTGGTTGAGGCCGACGCGCCCCGAATCGGTTGTTCTGCACCGCTTTCTCTCCAGGTGACCGGCGGAACGTTAGGCACGCGCATTGCCGCCTGGTGGCGGTGCCTGCTGGTCAGTGCGGGCCGGCGGGCTGGGCGTGGCGCGGCAGCAGCGGGATGGCTAGGCAGCTCAGCACGCCGAGGGCGGTGACCGTGAGCAGGCTGAGGGTCATGGCGTGCGCCGGGCCGCCGACGAGCGCGCCGAAGTAGATGGTGGTGATGACGCCCGGGCCGATCGCGTTGGCCAGCTGCTGGACCGAGCTGAGCGAGCCGCTGGCGCTGCCGGCCTCGGCCGGGTCGATGTCGCCGATGGCAGTGTCGTAGATGGTGGAGAACGTGGCGCCCATGCCCAGGCCGATGAGGGTCATGGCGGGGGCGAGCTCGGCCGTGCTGGCTGNNCCAGGTTCCTGCAGGCCACCGATGCGATGACGATCCCGGCGGCGGCCGGGGCGAATCCGGTCACCGCGGCCCGCTCCGGGCTGTAGCCGGCCCCCCGCTGCAGGAACAGCGAGACCGCGTAGAGCAGCCCGGCCACGGCAGCGAAGAAGACCGCCCCGGCGGCCAGGGCGACGGCCGGCGCGGCAGTCCACCCGTCGGTGGACCCCTGGATCAGGCCGGACAGCAGGCCCAGCATGCACGCGACGAGCAGCGCTGAGCCTACGGCGTCGATGCTCACCGCGCGGTCGCCGGCGTCGCGCGGCAGTAGCCTGAGCCCGGCGGCCAGCCCGGCCGCGCCAGCACGATGTTGATCACGAACATGGGCCGCCAGCCCAGCCCGAACAGGTTGGCGTCGACGATGCCGAGGACCAGCCATGCCGCCGCGGGCAGCCTGGATGCCTCGCCGGCCTGCTTAGAGGACATGTGCACGCTCATCGGAAGCTCCTCGGGGGGTCGGTGATTGCCAGCCGAACGATCGCTGGTCGTTTCGGGGTGCTGGGCTTGTTCTGCGGGGTCGTCCGGCAGTTCACAGCTGAGCCATTGACACTGGCGGGCATTTCCATCACCTTGAAGCCGTGCTTCGCCAGATGGCCAGATGCCGGTTTATGAGTTGACAGGGGTGACCGTGCCGGCGGTGTCAGGCTCGGCGTGGCTCTGCGTGGCCGTCGTCTCCCGGCGCAGGGCGAGCGCGGTGATGACTGCCGCGGCCAGAGCCAGGATCGCGCCGAATAGGGCAACGGCGTTGAGGCCGTGGACGAACGCGGTGCGCAGCAGGTGCTCGAGGGCGGAGCGGGCCGCGGCCGGGGCCTGCGCGGTGATCGCGTGGGCGCCGCCGCTGGTGAGCTGCTGGGCGGTTGCGCGGGGGTCGGTGACGTGCCCGGTCAGGCCGGTTTTTGCCATGGCTGCCACCACAGTCGCGAAGATTGCGACGCCGATGGCGTAGCCGAGCTGCTGGAAGGTGGTGAATGCGCCTGCGGCCATGCCGGCGCGGCCATGCGGGACGGATTCGACCGCGAGCGAGGAGGCGGCTGGGAACACCATGCCCATGCCGAGGCCGCTGATGAGCAGCCCGGCGATGACACGGCTGCCGGTGGAAGCAGTGGTCAGGCCGGTCTGGGCCAGG
>PMST01000039.1 GCA_003168295.1 Actinomycetota bacterium | reverse complement strand
GATGGCCGGGAGGGCAGCCCTGAGGGGTTGCCCTTTTTCGTGTGCGACGGCACCGTGATCAGGTTCGGGTAGGCGGCGGCCCTCCCGTCTTCTCTTGGCCGAGTGCCGGGAGGGCCGCGCGGGGTGCGCGGAGGCACCGATGGTCACGGTAGGCGTTATTGCGGGCGTGGTCGAGCGGCGGCTGGCGGCGGGGCGGTTGCGCTGCCCGGGCTGTTCGGGGCGTCTGGCTGGGTGGGGGCATGCCCGTGAGCGGGTCATCCGAGGTCAGGGCGGGGTCGGCTGGCGGCTGCGTCCTCGCCGGTCGCGGTGCCGGGGCTGCGGGGTCACGCATGTGCTGTTGCCGGTGAGCTGCCTGCTGCGCCGGGCTGACGGGGCGGCGGTGATCTGGGCGGGTCTGGCGGCCAGCGCGGCGGGCACGGGTCACCGGAAGATCGCGGCCGGGCTGGGCTGCCCGGCTTCGACGGTGCGCGGCTGGCTGGCCCGGTTCACGTCGCGTGCTGAGCTGGTCCGCGGGGTGTTCACCATGCGGCTGTGTGCTCTTGACCCCGATCCGCCGCCGCTGGCACCGGCGGGGTCGGCGGCCGCGGACGCGGTGGCGGCGGTCGCCGCGGCTGCTGCTGCGGCCGGGCGCCGCTGGGCGGGGCGGCTGGTCAGCGTGTCGCCGGGTGAGCTGGCCAGTTCGGTGAGCGGGGGGCGGCTGCTGTCGCCGTCGTGGGCTCCGGCGCTGATCAACACCAGTCCGGGCTAGGCGGCGGGCGGGGGGGCCGGCAGGGTTGCCTGGAGCAAGATCAATCCCCCTTTTGCCGATGTTGTGGAGGTTGCCCATGTCCGCCGCAGGTGATGACGAGGCCCGCCGCGCGGGGCGGGCCCGTGCTGTCGCGCTCTTCCGGTACTCGCTGATCCGCGAGGCGGCCGATCCCGGGCTCAGTACCCGCCAGCGCGGGCGGCTGGTCCGCGAGCTGGCCGCCCGCGAGCATGCCGGGCCGTTCGGCGAGCCGGTCACGGTGTCCCGGCCCAGCCTGGACCGCTGGATCCGTGCCTGGCGGTCCGGCGGGTTCGACGCGCTGGCACCGCCGTCCCGCCAGGTCACGCCGCGGACCCCGGCCGAGGTGCTCGCCCTGGCCGCGGCGCTGAAGCGGGAGAACCCGGCCCGCACCGCCGCGCAGGTCGCCCGGGTCCTGCGCGCCAGCAGCGGATGGTCGCCCTCAGAGCGGACCCTGCAGCGGCACTTCGCGTGCCTGGAACTGGACACCCGGCCAGACGGCAGCCCGCCGCCTGCGTTCGGCCGGTTCGAGGCGGCCCGCCCCAACGAGATGTGGACCGGCGATGCCCTCCACGGGCCTGTCATCGCAGGCCGCAAAACGTATCTTTTCGCGTTCATCGATGACCACTCGCGGCTGATCACCGGGCACCGCTTCGGCCACGCCGAGGACACTGTCCGGCTGGCCGCCGCGCTGCGGCCCGCCCTGGCCAGCCGCGGCGTCCCCGAACGCATCTACGTCGATAACGGGTCCGCGTTCGTGGACGCATGGCTGCTGCGCGGCTGCGCCGTGCTCGGCATCAAGCTCACCCACAGCACCCCGCGCCGCCCGCAGGGACGAGGGAAGATCGAGCGGCTGTTCCGCACCGTCCGCGAGCAGTTCCTGGTCGAGATCACCGGCGATCCCGGCCAGGACGGACGGCGGCACGTGAGCAGCATCGCCGAGCTGAACCGGCTGTTCACCGCCTGGGCCGAAACCGTCTACCACCGCCGGGTCCACTCGGAAACCGGGCAGGCCCCGCTGACCCGGTGGGCCCAGGGCTGGGCCGGGGCCGCCCCGCCGCTGCCCGGCCCCGGCCAGCTGCACGAGGCGTTCTTGTGGAGCGAGCGCCGCACCGTCCGCAAGACCGCCACCGTGTCGCTGCACGGCAACACCTACCAGGTCGACCCCTCACTGACCGGCCGCAAGGTCGAGCTGATCTTCGACCCCTTCGACCTGACCAGCATCCAGGTGCGCTGGCAGGGCAACCCCGCCGGGCAAGCGATCCCGCACGTCATCGGCCGCCACTCCCACCCCAAAGCCCGGCCCGAGCAGACCGCCCCGCCGCCCGCGCCCACCGGCATCGACTACATCGGGCTCATCGACGCCGCCCACGACGCCGAGCTCGCCGGCGACGCCATCAGCTTCGCCGGCCTCAGCGACCCGCCCCCCGGCCCCGCCCAGCTGCCCGGCCAGATGACCATCGACGAGGCACTGGCCGAGAACGCCCAGGAGGAACTGTGAGCATCGAGAGACTCCAGGCCCACTACGGCTTCACCAAAATGCCGTTCCGCCGGGACCTGGCACCGGGCATGCTGCACCGCCACGCCGCCCACGCCGAGGCAGCCGCCCGGATCAGCTGGTGCATCAGCGAGCACGCCCTCGGCGTGATCACCGGGGAAGTCGGCGCCGGCAAGACCGTGGCCCTGCGCGCCGCCCTCGCCACCCTCGACGCCTCCCGCCACACCCTCATCTACCTGGGCAACCCCTCCGTCGGCGTCCGCGGCATCAACCACGCCATCGTCGCCGCGCTCGGCGGCGTCCCCCGGACCCACCACGCCACCCTCACCCCCCAGGCCATGGACCTGCTCGCCCGTGAGCACGCCGAACGCGGCCGGATCCCCGTCCTGGCCATCGACGAAGCCCACATGCTCGAACCCGGCCAGCTCGAAGCCATCCGCATGCTCACCAACCACGACCTCGACTCCGCCTGCCCGCTGGCCTGCCTGCTCATCGGCCAGCCCACCCTGCGCCGCCGGATCAAGCTCGGCATCCTCGCCGC
>PMST01000549.1:8750-14720 GCA_003168295.1 Actinomycetota bacterium | reverse complement strand
TCGGTGGCGGGAGCACGGGCCTCGGTGGCGGGAGCACGGGCCTCGGTGGCGGGAGCACGGGCCTCGGTCAACCCGTCGGTGAAAAGGAGCAAGGTGTCGGCGGGGTTCAGCCGGATCGTGGTGGTGGTGAACACGACGTCGGCCCAGGCCCCGATCAGCGGGCCGAGCGGCATGGGCAGGTAGTCGGCGGTGCCGTCGGCGCGCATCAGCAGCGGAGCAGCGTGCCCGCCGCGGGCGAGCGTCACGGTGAAGCCATCGCCGTCGGAGGAGAGCACGCCGAAGATCACGGTGCAGAAGCTCCGGTCGTCGCGCAGGTACTGCTCGTGCAGGGCCGTATTCAGGGTCAGGAGCACGGTGCCGGGGTCGCCGTCGTACACCGCGGCGGTGCGCAGGGTGTAGCGGATCAGGGAGGTCAGCGCCGCCGCGCGGGCGCCTTTGCCGCACACGTCGCCGAGGAACAGGCCCCAGCTGTTCCCGCTGAGCGGGAACAGGTCGTAGAAATCCCCGCCGAGTTCCTCCGGCGACGCGGCGTAGTAGTGGGCGGCCGCGTCCAGGTTCGGCACCACCGGCAAGACCGGTGGCAGCAGGCTCCGCTGCAGGGTCACGACCAGGTCCTGCAGCCGCGCGCGCTCACGGTCACCCTCCTCGCGGGCCCGCAGCAGCTCACGCTCGTACGCCCGGCGGTCCCTGGCGTCGAAGATCGTGGTGCGGATGAGGATGGGTTCTCCGGCGTCATCGGTCTTGACCGCGGAGGTGATCAGCACGGGCAGGCGGGTGCCGTCGGCGGCCCGCAGTTCCAGGGCCACGCCTCCGACCTCGCCTTGCATGCTGAGCAGCGGTGCGAGGTGGGTCTCGTAGTACAGCTTGCCGCCGACATTGAGCAGATCGGAGAACGACCGGCGGCCAACGAGTTCGTCCCGGCTATAGCCGAGCCAGTTCAGCAGCGTGTTGTTGACCTTGGCGATCCGCCCGTCAAGCAGCGTGGACAGATACCCGCAGGGCGCGTTCTCGTATAGGTCCTCGGCGTTGTCCTCGAGCAGCGAGGAGAAGACCGCATAGTCGGTCTCGCCGGCCGCGGCCATGCGTTTCATGGGTTCGTCCCGGTGGTCACGGCCCATCATCGACCGCGAAGGACCTGATCGCCGCGATGGTCGCGGCCGGGGCACTCAGATGCGGGCAGTGACCGGTCGCCGACAGCGTGACCAGGGTGCTGGCCGGTATCTGGGCGTGCACGTACGCTCCGACCTCAAGCGGCGCGATCACGTCGCTTGAGCATTGCAGGATCAGCGTGGGCACCATGACCCGGGCCAGATCGGCCCGGTTGTCCGACAGGAACGTCGTGCGGGCGAAGACCCGCGCCGCCTGCGGGTCGGTCCGGCAGAAACTATTGGTCAGCTCCTGGCCGAGCTCGGGGCGGTCCGGATTGCCCATGATCACCGGGGCCATCGCCGCGGACCAGCCGAGATAGTTGCTGTCCAGCGATTCGAGGAGCTCATCGATATCGGATTTGCTGAAGCCGCCCCGGTAGGCGGCATCGTCGATATAGCGCGGAGAGGGCCCGATCAGGATCAGCTGGCGGAACCGCTCCGGCTCGGCGATGGCCGCCAGGACGCCCATCATGGCGCTGACCGAATGCCCCACGAACACCACGTCGTTCAGCTCAAGTGAGTGGCAGATCCGCAGGATGTCCTCGACGTAGCCGTCCATCGTGGCGTACCGCTCGGGCTGCCAGGCCGACGGTTCGGCCTGGCCGGAGCCCACATGATCGAAAAGCACGATCCGGAAATCTTCGGCCAGGGCCGGCGTGACCAGCCGCCACATGTTCTGATCGCAGCCGAACCCGTTGGCGAGCATCATCACCGGCTTATCCGCACGGCCAGTGAGCAGGACGTTGTTCCTGCCGCCGATCCGAATGTCGCCCATTACGGTATCTTCTCACCCGGTACGCCGTTATCCGGTCCTCGCACGGACCGGGAGGTGGCGTCCGTCAGGCCGACACCAGGTCGCAGACGAAGATAAGGGTCTCACCCGGCGCGATGGCGGTCCCGGCGCCCTGGTCCCCGTAGGCCAGGCCCGGGGGGATGACCAGCTGGCGGCGACCGCCGACCTTCATGCCCTGCACGCCCAGGTCCCAGCCGGCGATGACACGCCCGGCGCCGAGCTCGAACTGCAGCGGATCGCCTCGGTTCCAGCTCGCGTCGAATTCCTCGCCGGTCGAGTACGCGACCCCGACATAGTGCACCCGGACCAGGTCACCCGGATTCGCCTCGGCGCCGTCACCCTCCCAGATATCGGTGATCTCCAGCTCGGCCGGCGGCTCGCCGCCGGGAAAGTCGATCTCGGGCCTGCTGATGCTCATACCTGCCTCTTTCGATAGCTTCCATTAGTTCCGCTGGTCCGCGCTGGCCCGCGCTGGTCCGCTGGTCCGCGCCGGGCGGGCTGCGCCAGTCTGCGGGAAGCCTTGTACTTCACCGCGGGTAAGGCCCCTAAACGCCACAGGCCAGATTATGCCGACCACGGATCGTTTTGGACCGCCGACCTCCGGGTCACCGGCTGGTGATCCGGAGGTAGTACCCGGCGGGATCGATGATCCGGAAGTCGGTCAGCCCCCACGGGCGATCCTGGAGATCCTGCTCCAGCGGCCACCCGGCCGCCACGACCTGATCGCGTTCGCCGGCGACATCGTCCACTTCCAGCACCAATTCGACCCCGGCCGGAGGCAGCCGGGCCGCGCGGACATCCGGAACGTCCTCCGGCACGGCCCTTCGGGCGACGCCGACTTGCACCGCGCCCCGCCGCAACGACACGTACGCGGTCGGCTCATGACGCTGATCCTTAGTCACCCCGAAGCGCAGTACCCGGGTGTAAAAATCGACGACCTCATCAAGATCGGACGGAAAGATCTCGAAGCGCAGCGTCATCTCCATTACCGGATCGTCGCATAGTCCGCCTCATAGTCGCACTCGCCCGCTAGTCAGGCGGGCGCGGCTTCGGCGCAGGCTGGCGCGCTTCGGCGCAGGCTGGACCTCTGGTCAGGCGGGCGCGCTTCGGCGCAGGGATATCTCGTCGGATCCGGCGATGTGGTCGGCCTCGACGGCTCGTAGGCCCAGCCCCAGGCGCTCGCGAGCCTGCCGCAGCAGCTTGAAGGAGTTGGTCGCGGGGCCCTGCGGGGCGGTACGCTCTGGATCGGCGCCGTGTTCCTCGATGAGATGGGTCTGCAAAGCGGCGGCGACCTCGTCGACCGCCTTCAGCGCGTGATAGATGGCCCGGTCTCGTGCTGTGTCGTCAACCATCCAGCTAGTATTGCGCAGTATCGCGCGTCCCGTCGGCTACGGTCCCGGCACAGCTGTCTGGACCTCGGTCAGTCCAGAAGGGCCTGGCCTGCACTCGCGTGGCCTGGTTGGCGCAGAGCTAACCCGGCGGCGGGCCGGGTCGCGAGGTCCGCTGAACCTGGGCCGCGATCTGGGCTGCACGCTGGCAGAACGTGTCCAGGGCCTGGGTGGTCTGCTGAGCGCCTCTGGTATAGACGCACAGGGTGCCTGCGCGTACCTCGAAGCGCGTGGAGTCGGCGCCGAGTTTCCCGAACGGCAGCTCGCATATCCAGGCCGTGAAGTCAGCTGTGAACAAGGCCGCCATGCTCGCGTGGTCGGTGTCGGCGGCCACGCCGACCTCGTAGCTCTGGTCGAATTTCGCGTCACCGACGGCGACCGACGTCAGCTCGCGCGGGAGAATGCTGACCAGCTTGAGCCGCCCGCCCCAGAGCGGATTCTGCCGGGGGACGCAGGCGATGCCCGCAGCCGGCCCGCTGACTTCGGCAAGGTCGTAGCATGCGGCGGTCCAGCTCTGCCGGGCTCCGCCCCGGCCCGCGCGGAGCACCTTTTCGGCGTACCAGAGCAGCCCCTGCGGGCCGCCGGCGAGCGGGCCGCGCATGAAGCTGTGCGACCTCTTCGGATAGATGGAGTTAAGAAACCACGGGCCGCCCGGCGTCGTGCCGGTGAGCTCATAGGTGAGCTGCCGATCTCGCGCGTACCGCGCGGCGAAGGCGTCGACGCTCATGCGCGCCAGGTCGGTCAGCTGCCAGGGACGCCGCAGGGCCTGGCCGAGCCCGTCGCGCAGCGAGGCCCGATCCTGTCGGGTCACGCCGCCGAATACTGCAGTCAGCTCCGGCGGGATGTCAATCCCGCGCTGCTCGTCGCGCAGTTCCACGACCTCAAGCGAACTCAGGGATGGCCGCCAGTCTCCCCCGCCGAGCGCCCTCGAAGTCTCCTCCTCGATAGCGGGCCAGACGAGCCGCACCGCCTCGTCACGATCCGGAGCGGCCTGCCGGGCTACCTCGATCTCCACCGAGGAGCCGAACCTCTCGTCATGCTCGGCGAAGCTAGCCCGGAGCCGGAACCGGTGCCCGGGTACCAGCGCCGCTGGATGTGGTGATGAGCTGGTGCGCTGACGGTACTCCTCGGTTGTCTCGCGGCGGCTGGTGAACACGTAGCCGAGGAAATCGTCGAGAGTCTTGACGTGGCCGGAAGAAACCCGCCACGGCCGCGACCCGGCGCCTGCGAGCTCCAGGTCGAGCAGGCCGACGAACACGATCTCGCCGTCGGCGTTCTCGCGAGCCTGGATGGGATCCTTGTATTGACGACGGCCGGCAAACTGGAACGTGATCCGAAGCCGCGCAGGCTCAGCGTCTGCTTCAAGGCCTCGGATCTCGATCCGGGTTACCCGCGGGCCCCGGGCCACCTGCCACGGTTTCCGGACAGGATGCATCAGCCAGTACGCGGCATCCGGCTCGGCGATGGCGGTAAGCCTCGTGCCGTCGCCATCGGCGGCCATCGCCCATGCAGCCACCGCCTGGCGTGCGGCCTGGCTGACCCGATCGGCGGTGAGCCAGTCGTTGCTCGCTCCCGCGTGCCGCATCGTCTCGGCGACCGAAGCGGGGATATCCAGGCTGGCCGCCTGCACCAATTTGGCCGACTCAGACTCGTTCATCGCTCACTCCCCGCGCCCGGCCAGGGCTAGGGCCGGGATGACCGGCGTCCAGGCCGGGTTGCGCCTGATCACCTACCGTGACGGCGGACGAACGTCCTGGTGGGGGCCACGGCTATGATCATTGTGCCTCGGCCGAGGCGCGCTGGCGGGCGGGTCAGCCTACGCGCCGCGGCTCGTCGGAGCGCCCCCTTGTTCATCGACGGGGTGATCCCCGGCACAACCCGCCGGACATGACCGTCGGCGCCCGGGGGNNCGGTTCCACGCGGTGGTGGTCCCGTCGGGGTTGCGGACCAGGGTCCAACCCATCCGGTGAATCATGACCTGATGATGGAAGAAGCAGATCAACAGGCAATTATCGACACTAGTTTCACCACCGCTGCTCTTGTGACGGAGGTGGTGCACCTCACAAGCCGAGGCGGGCTGATCACAGCCCCCGGCCCACTGGCAGTGCCGGTCGCGGACCTTGACGGCGTTGCGGATCCCGGCCGGGATCGTGTCGCTGAACCCGATGTCCAGCGGCTGGCTGGGACCGCCGAGCCGGGCACCAAGCTCCCGGCGCCGCAAGAACGAAGCGAGCCCGCCACGGCCCGACAGCAACTCCACGGCCTTGCCGATGACGCCTTGCTCGAGTGACTCGCGGCTCAGGCCCGGCGGCAGCGGCTGGGGACCCGGCACGGGCTCACCCGGCCGCTGTGGTCCGGGTCGGCGTGGTCCGGGTCGGCGTGGTCCGGGGCCGGGGCTGGGGGTGCAGCGGCCAGGGCCGTGCCCGGCCAGCTGGAGGCAGAACCGGACCAGGTCACCGAGCACGCCCGGGTTGACGGTGCCCAGCACCACCGGCGTCACCGGCGCGTCGCACCCGAACCCCTCCGCGCCCTCGCCGTCCAGCCACGCCGCCCCGTCCGACCCGCCCACCGACGCGGCGGCGCGGGCCGCGGCCCACTCGCCCCGCACCTGCTCAGTCCACTCCTGCTGCAGCCTGGAACC
>PMST01000549.1:0-8685 GCA_003168295.1 Actinomycetota bacterium | reverse complement strand
GCACTCCGGGGTCAGATCGCCCGTCAGCACCCCGGCGCCGCCGAACGTAGTCTGCAGCCGCACGGCCCGGTCCTCGAACCGGGGGCCGTCCTCATCCGGGACATCCGGGCGGGACCGGGCCTCGATCTCGGCCGCCAGGCCGGCCAGGTCCGCCAGGCCCATCCCCATCAGCGCGGCGCCGACCAGGATCTCGTCGGCGTTGCCGCGGCAGTTCTCGGGGAGGCGGCCGGTCCAGCCGCAGATGGTCCGGGCGTAGGACCGGGTGATGTCCCCGGCGGCCAGCGCGGCCAGGACCCGGGGGTGGGTCGTGGTCCGGCGGGACCAGCCGGCGTGCTCGCCCGCGGTGGCCTTGGTGACCCGGGTCTTGTGGATCAGCCAGGACCGGGCACTGTAATCCCCGTCTTCGCAGTAGCCCCGGGAGGCCGTGAACGCCGCCAGGATCGCGGCCCGCGCGGCGGTGGCCCGGGCGTCGGCCCGCTCCAGCGCGGTCAGGCACCGGGCCTGGATGACGGCGGGCATCTGGGCCGGGTCAGCGGCGGTCAGGTAACCCAGCGCCGAGTCCAGCATCTGCAGCGCATCAGTCTCGCTGGCGAATGCAGGGGCGGTGTCCACCTGGTACTCACCTCCTGCCCGGGGTGCCGAGGGTAGGGTTGGGGTTCCTGGTTGGGTAGCGGCTGGGTGCAGTGCCCGTCCGGATTCGATGATCTTGAATGGTTGGTGATCTTTTTAAGTTTCTTGTTCGATGATATCAAGTGATGGTGACATTTCGGCGGACATCGCGCCGGACACGCCGAAACGGGCAGGTAAATCGGCGACCGGATTCTGCCGCGAGGACGCAGGCGATGCTCGTAGCGAGGCCTGATCCTGGCCAGTCACGCCGGAGGCTCGGATCAACAGCGGACGCTCCGGCAGTGCAGTGTGCGCAGGGGGGCCCAGCTACCGGCGGATCCGGGGCTTGGCCGGGACGACCGGCGTCAGGGCAGGTTGGGCCGGATCACCTGCCGTAATGATGGGCAAACGTGCTATTTAGGGACATAGTAATGATCAGGGTGCGTCGGCTGGCGCTCGACTGACGGGGCAGGAGGGACGAGTGCAGGTGACATCGATTGGTATCCCGGGGCTGCTGCGGCACGGCGCCAGGGCGGTGGCGGCCGGGCGGGTGGCGCTCGGCCTGACCGCGCTGGCCTGGCCTTCGGTCCCGGCCCGGCCATGGGTGGGCGGAGCGGCGGATGAACTGGGCGCACGGGTGTTCGGGCGGGCGCTGGGAGCACGGGACCTCGCGCTGGGGCTAGGGGCTCTGGCGGCCCTGCAGGGGCCAGCCGACGGGGCCGGCTCGGCCAGCGCATGGGTGGCGGCGGGTGCTCTCTCCGATGCCCTTGACGTGGTGGCCAGCGTGTCGTCGTGGCGTGAGCTGCCGCGGATAGGCCGGTGGCTCGTCGTCGCATCGGCCGGCGGGGCCGCACTGGCCGGGGCCGCCGGGGCCCTGGCCGTACGGCCGGACCGGAACGGCACGCCGACCTGAGGTACACGCTGGGTGGCGAGGCGCGTCGGGTGGCTAGGCGCGCCGGGAGGTAGGCGCGCCGGGAGGTAGGCGCGCCGGGAGGCTGGGCGGCTAGGCGGGATCTGGTGCCGGGGCTTCTGGGGTTATCACGTCGGCGACGATGCAGGTGATGTTGTCTGGGCCGCCGCCGTCGATGGCTAGGGCGATGAGGTCTTTGGCGGCCTGGTCCGGGTCGGCGACGGTGAGCAGCACCTGGGCCATGGACTCGGCGTCGGCGACCTGGTGCAGGCCGTCGGAGCAGAGCAGGTAGCGATCTCCGAGGCGGGCCTCGTGCAGCTGGAGGTCGGGTTCGAAGTGGGCACCGCCCAGCGCTTGCAGCAGCAGCGATCGCTGCGGGTGCGAGGCGGCTTCGCCGGCCGTGATCTTACCCTCGTCCAGCAGCGACTGAACCAGGGTGTGGTCATGGGTGATCTGGAACACCTCACCGTCGCGGACCAGGTAGGCCCGGGAGTCGCCGATGTGGACGAGTCCCAGCTGCGAACCGGACCACAGCAGGGCCGTCAGCGTTGTACCCATGCCGAGGAGTGACGGGTCCTGAAGGACGATGTCGCGTAGAACGCTGCTGGCCCGGCGGACCGCGTGATCAAGCGCGCTGAGCAGTTCGCCGGCCGGCACCTCGGTGTCCAGCGGGCGCAGCGCCTCGATCACGGCCGCGCTGGCCACCTCGCCGCCGGCGTGGCCGCCCATCCCGTCCGCGACCGCGAGCAGCCGGGCCCCGGCGTACGCGGAGTCCTCGTTGTCCTGGCGATGCAGGCCAATATCGGACTGCATCCCGCACCGGACGGCGAGCGCCCCCTGAGGATCGCGCATGGCAGTGTCCCTTCCAGACAGATAGCCGATGAGGAACGTGGCAAGCTCGCGCCGGGCCGCGGTCTCGGTCTCGACCCGGTCCCAGTACGCCGCCAGCTCGGCCGCGGCCTGGACCCGCGGCAGCGTGCTCACCGCGCGGATCCGGGCCAGCGGCATACCCAGACGGCGCAGCCACGCTACCAGCCGGGCCTGCTCGAGCTGGGCCGGGTGGTACCGGCGGTACTGCGACACCGGATCGACCAGTGCCGGGCGCAGCAGGCCGAGCTCGTCGTACAGGCGCAGCGCCTTGCGGGAGAGCCCGGAAGCACTGGCGAACGCACCACTGGTCATCAGTGCTGTGCGGTCGTCGGCTTCCACTGTGCCCTCCTCGTCCGGGCGGGTGGGCCCGGTGAGATCAGCCTCAGGCATGCCCCAGGGGCGAGGTCAAATCTGTCTATCGATCCGGGATGGTGCGGCCTGCGGGAGGTGGCTGGCCAGGAGCTGGGCCAGGTGGATGCCGGTGACGTTAGCGAGCTGGTCGAGCTGGGTGCGGCAGGAGAAGCCGTCGGCCAGCACCACAGCGCCCGGCGGGGCCTGGCGTACGGCGGGCAGCAGGGCGGTCTGCGCCACGGCCACCGAGACGTCGTAATGGCCGCGCTCGACCCCGAAGTTGCCGGCCAGCCCGCAGCAGCCGCCGACCGCGTCGACCTTCGCGCCGGCCCGGGCCAGCAGCTCGGCGTCCTGGCGCCAGCCCATGACGGCGTGCTGATGGCAGTGCGGCTGGGCCACCGCGGGCATGCCGTCCAGGTCGGGCGGCGCCCAGCCGGGTGTGGCCGCCAGCAGCTCGGCCAGGGTGCGGGTGGCCGCGCGGACCTGCGCCGCGCGCGGGTCGCCGGGCAGCAGCTCGGTGATCTCGCCGCGTAGCACGGCGGTGCAGGAAGGTTCCAGCCCCACGATCGGGGTGCCGGCCCGCACCGCGGCGGCCAGGGCCGCCACGCTGCGCCGCAACTGGCGGCGGGCGCCGTCCAGCTGGCCGGTGGAGATCCAGGTCAGCCCGCAGCACACAGGCTGGGCGGTGAGCTGCACCGCGTAGCCGGCCGCCTCGAGCACCTGCACGGCGGCCTGGCCGACCTCGGGCGCGAAGTACTCGGTGAAGGTGTCCACCCACAGCAGGACCGGGGCTCGCGGGGATTCCGGGGCTCCTGAGTTCCCGGCCCCGGCGGGCCTATGGGCGAACCAGTCGCGGAATCCGGAAGCGGCGAAGGGCGGCAACGGCCGCCTGGTATCGATGCCGCCCAGCCGCTTGGCCACCGCCGACAGCGGCCCGTTACGCAGCAGCGCATTGGCCAGGCCGGGGGCGCGAGCGGCGAGAGCGGCCCAGCGGGGCAGCCAGCCCAGCGAGTAGTGGGCGGCGGGCCGCGGCCGGCGCCGGTACCGCTGGTGCAGCACCTCGGCCTTGTAGGTGGCCATGTCCACGCCGGCCGGGCAGTCCGACGAACAGCCCTTGCACGACAGGCACAGGTCAAGCGAGGAGGCCAGCTCCGCCGAACCGAAGCCCTTGACCAGCGTGCCGTTCGCGAGCTCCTGCAGCACCCGGGCGCGGCCGCGGGTGGAATCCTTCTCGTCCCTGGTGGCCAGGAAGGACGGGCACATCACTCCCCCGCTAGCGGTGGTGTCAGCGCGGCACTTGCCCACACCGGTACAACGGTGCACCGCCACCGACAGGTCACCGTCGTCGTGGGGATAGGCGAAACCGAGCCCGGTGCGCAGCGGGCGGGCCTGGGGCACCCGCAGGTCAGCGTCGACCGGCCTCGGGTCGACCAGCACGCCCGGATTGAACAGGTTGCCCGGGTCGAACACCGCCTTCACCGCGGCCATGGTGTCGATGGCCTCGGGTGAGTACATGTACGGCAGCAGCTCGCCGCGGGCCCGGCCGTCGCCGTGCTCGCCGGACATCGAGCCGCCGTACTTGCCCACCAGCTGCGCGGCGGCGACGACGAACGGCCGGTAACGGCCCGGCGCGGACGAGAACGGGAAGTCGATGCGGACATGCACGCAGCCGTCGCCGAAGTGCCCGTAGAGCAGCCCGTCCAGGCCGTGCTCGGCCATCAGCGCACCGAAGTCACGCAGGTACGCGCCCAGGTGGCGGGGCGGGACGGCGGCGTCTTCCCAGCCGGGCCAGGCCGGCGCGTCCGCCGGGGTACGGCCGCCCAGGCCGGCGCCGTCCTCGCGGATCCGCCACAGGGCCCGGGCCGGGCCGCCGGCGACCACGGCTGCGTCGAGGGCGCCGCCGTCGGCGATCAGCCGCTCGGCCGCCGCCCGCGCCTCCGCCTCGGTCTCCCCCGCCGTCTCGGCGAACAGCCAGGCCTGCCCCCGGGGCAGGCCGGGCACGGCGGCCGCACCGCGGCGGGCGCGGAAGACCTCCACCAGCCGCGCGTCCATGCCCTCCAGCGCCACCGGGTCGTGCGGCAGCAGGCCGGGCACCGCGTCCGCTGCCTCCGGCATGCCGGGATAGCCGAGCACGGCCAGCGCCACCGCCTTCGGCGATGCCACCAGCCGCACCGTCGCGCCGGCCACCAGGCCGAGCGTGCCCTCGGTGCCGACCAGGAACTTGGCCAGGTCCGCGCCGTTCTCCGGCAGGAGGTGCTCCAGGGAGTAGCCGGACACCTGCCGGGTGAACCGGCCGAACTCGGTGCGGATCATGCTCAGGCGGTCCGCGACCAGCGCGCCGAGCGCCATCCCGGCCGGCCCGGCGGCGGCCAGGCCGTCACGGCCGAAACGCCGCGCCGCCAGCCGCTCCCCCGAGGCGGTCAGCACGTCCAGGCTCACCACGTTGTCGGCGGTGCGGCCGTACCGCAGCGCGCGCGAGCCGCAGGCGTTGTTCCCGATCGAACCGCCGATGCTGGCCCGCGCGTGGGTGGAAGGATCGGGGCCGAACCGCAGCCCGTGCCCCGCCGCGGCCGCGGTGATGTCGTCCAGGATCGCGCCGGGCTCGACGACCGCGGTCCGCGCCTGCGGATCGACCGCGAGCACCCGGTTCAGGTGCCTTGAGAAGTCCAGCACCAGGCCGGTACCGACGGCGTTGCCGGCGATGGAGGTGCCGGCACCCCGGCAGGTGACCGGCACGCCGAGCTGCCGGGCCACGGCCAGCGCGGCCGCTGCCTCGTCCACGTGCCGGGGGAAGGCGACCACGGTTGGCACGACCCGGTAGTTGGACGCGTCGGAGGAGTACTCGGCCCGGCGGCGGCCCGAGTCATCCACGCCGTTCAGCCCGGCGGCGCGCAACGCCGCGGCCAGCTCACGGGCCAGCTCACCGGGCGGCGCGGCGGGTTCCGCCTGCTGTGTGGTCATGATCTCGGATGCTACCCAGCCCGACGAGCGGCCTGCTCGGCACCGGGACGGTTAACCGCCGTAACTACCCAACCGTGATCGCGTCCAGGCGTTCCTTGAGGAACTGGGCCGAGATGACGGGGGCATGGTCGTTCGGCAGGCCGATCGGGGGCTGCAGGGACTCGATCACGGCGTCGTGGTCGGCCTCGTAGAAGTAGACGAGCGAGACGAGGTCCTCGTCCGGCGCCTCGGCCTGAGGCGGCAGCACGCGGTGCCGGTTGGACTTCCACCGGCCGCCGCTCCACCGGGCGAGCAGGTCGCCGGTGTTGATGGTGAGCGCGCCCGGTACGTACGGCGCGTCTTCCCAGCCGTCCTGCTCGGTCCACACCTGCAGGCCGCCGCGGCCCGGTTCGCGGTCCAGGATCGTGACCGTGCCGAAGTCCGTGTGCGGGCCGATCCGGAACTGGCCTGGTTCCGGCTCCCCGGCCACCGCCATCGGCGGGTACCAGTTGACGTTCATGGTGTGCGTGGCGTGTCCGGTGTGGCGGGTGAAGAAGTGGGGTTCCAGGCCGAGCGCGGCCGCGCAGATCACCAGCAGCTCGTCCGCGAGCGCCCGCATCCGGGCCAGGTAGGCGACGACGGCGGGCTGCAGCGCCGGGATCTCGGCCGGATAGACGTTGGGCTGGAACCAGTACCCGTCGACTTCGGGGTCGCCGGTCGGGGTGTCGGCGCCGACCGCGAACGACTCCTTCAGGTCCGGCGGCGTCTCGGTGCCCTCGGCGTAGCCGTTCGCCTCGACACCGGGCGGCAGCCAGCCCCGGCCGCCGACGGTGACCGCGTAGGCCTGCTTGGCCTGCGGCGGCAGCGCGAAGAACGCCCGGGCCTGCGCCCGGACCTGGGCTGGCACCTCGTCCGGCACGTCGTGCCCGGTGATCAGGAAGAAGCCCACGCTGCGGAGCGCGGCGTCGACCTGGGCGGCGACGGCGGCGCGGCCCGCCGCGTCGCCGCGCAGCCAGGGCGCAAGGTCGATGACGGGTACTGACGAAGGCATGACCTGGGCTCCGATCTGCCGGCGGCGAAGCGGCCGGTCCGGTCCGCTGTCTGAAGTCTGAAGTCGGCTGTCTGAAGTCGGCTATCTGAAGTCTGGAGTCTGCCTGACCAGTTTCGCACGGGGCGGTTACGGGGGGATGACCTCGCGAACCTGGCGGGCGATCTCGATGTCTTCGCGGGCGCTGATCACCAGGACGCGGACCTGGGCGTCCGGCGGGGCGATGTCCCGGTCGCTGGGGGAAGTGCCGTTCCGCTCATTGTCGATTTGAACCCCGAGGAAGGCGAGCCGGTGGGCGGCCCGGGACCGGATCTCGGCCGAGTTTTCTCCGACGCCGCCGGTGAACACGAGGGCGTCCAGGCCGCCCAGGGCGGCGGTCATCGCGGCCACGCTGGCGGCCAGCCGGTGCAGGTAGACATCCCGGGCCAGTTCGGCTCGGGCCTCGCCGGCGGCGGCCCGGGTCAGGATCTCGCGCAGGTCCGCGGTCCCGGCCAGGCCGGCCAGGCCGGAGCGGTTCTCCAGCGCGTCGCCGAGTTCGTCCGCGGGTATCCCGGCGTGCGTTTGCAGCCACAGCACGAGCCCGGGGTCGACCGAACCGGAGCGGGTGGCCATGACCAGGCCGTCCAGCGGGGTGAAGCCCATCGTGGTGTCCGCGCTGCGCCCGTCGCGGACCGCCGCCAGCGACGCCCCGGCGCCGAGGTGGCAGCTGACCAGCCGCAGGCCGGGGCCGAGCAGGGTCGCGGCCCGGCGTGATACGTAGGCGTGGGACAGGCCGTGGAACCCGAACCGGCGCAGCGACCAGCGCTCGCGCCACTCGGCGGGCAGCGCGAAGGTGGCGGCGGCGGCCGGGATGGTGGCGTGGAACGCGGTGTCGAAACAGGCGACGGCGGGCACGCCGGGCAGCACCTCGGTCACCGCGTCCAGGGCGGCCAGCGACTTGGGCTGGTGCAGCGGAGCTAGGTCGGTGAGCTCCCCTATCCGCTGCCGGACGGACGGGTCGATCAGCACCGGGCCGCTGAACTCGTCGCCGCCATGCACGATCCGGTGACCGACCGCGTGCACCTCGCCGAACCCCTCGATTGTGGCCTCGAGGGCCGCCTTGTCCTCTTCCGGGGGTAGGTCGGCGGAGCCGGTGACCTCGTCGGCGTCGTCCAGGACGCGCAGCTTGAGGCTGCTCGACCCGGCGTTGACGACCAGGATGTGAGTCAGTACGGCCACTTCCATTCCTCGATCTCGGGGGCGTCCTCGCCGTGCTCGCGGGTGTAGGCGCGGCAGCTGAGCCGCTTGTCCGCCATCAGCTGCCGGACGTGCCCGGCCGAGGCCGCCAGCCCGGGGACCCGGTCGATCACGTCCATGACCAGGTGGAAGCGGTCCAGGTCGTTCAGCATCACCATGTCGAACGGGGTGGTGGTGGTCCCTTCCTCCTTGTAGCCGCGGACGTGCAGGTTGTGATGCCCGTGCCGCCGGTAGGTCAGCCGGTGGATCAGCCACGGGTAGCCGTGGTAGGCGAAGATCACCGGCCGGTCGACGGGGAACAGCGCGTCGAATTCCGGGTCGGACATGCCGTGCGGATGCTCGGTCTCGGGCTGCAGCCGCATCAGGTCGACCACGTTGACCACCCGCACCTTCAGCTCCGGCAGGTGCTCGCGCAGCAGCGAGACCGCGGCCATCGTCTCCAGGGTGGGAATGTCGCCGCAGCACGCCATCACCACGTCCGGTGCGTCCGGCGCGTCGTTCGAGGCCCATTCCCAGATCCCGGCGCCGCGGGTGCAGTGGATGATGGCCTCGTCCATGGTCAGCCAGTTCCACTGGGGCTGCTTGCCGGCCACGATGACGTTGACGTAGTGCCGCGAGCGCAGGCAGTGGTCCGCCACCGAGAGCAGCGTGTTCGTGTCCGGCGGCAGGTACGCCCGGATGATCGTGGCCTTCTTGTTCACCACGTGGTCGATGAAGCCGG
>PMST01000285.1 GCA_003168295.1 Actinomycetota bacterium | reverse complement strand
AGTTCTCCGAGATCGGCTGCCGGCCGCCGGGGGTGGGAGCCTGGGACCTGTACTCGGCCGGCAACGAGATCGACCTGTACCTGCAGTGGGCGAACGCGATCATTGCCGGGGCTACCACCGCGGCACCGACGCGGCGGTACGCCAGCGGGATCGTGGCCCTGCGGCCGGACCTGGACGGACAGATCAGCGGCTACAGCGGGGTCGATGAGCTGCAGCAGCAATACGGCGAGTGGGTCATCGACGCGCACCTGCCGCCGCCCGGCACGGCCACCCAGGGAGTAGAGGCCGGGTACATGGCCAACGCCTACGTGCGGATGCGCCATCCGGACTTCGACACGCTGCGCGGCATGCTCGACGCGGTGGGCCGCACGCTGCACGTGCACGCCGGGTGAGGGTCATCCTGCTGGGACCGCAGCGCAGGCCCACGGTGGACACGGCGATCCGGTCGCTGGGCCTGGACGGGCCGGTCGCCACGATCACCGCCGGGTGGCAGGAGCGGGAGGCCGACGACGGGGAGCTGAGCGGGCTGCTCGGCGGCCGCGCCACCAACCTCGGGCTGTACCGGCGGTGGCTGGACACCCAGGACCGCGACCCCGGCTACGCCGCCGCCGAGCGGCGGGTGCAAGGCGAGCTCGCGGAGCTGCAGGACATCTACCTGCTGCGGCTGGATCATGCGCTGCGGGCGGTGTACGCCTTGCAGCGCCGGGCCGGCGATCAGCTCCACGATCAGCTGCACGCCGAGGCGATCGCGGCGGCGGTGGCCGCGGTCCGCGAGCTTGACGCGGCGCACCTGCGCCGGGTCAACGGTGTCCGCGGCGAGTTCTTCGCCGAACTGCTACCGCACGACCGGCCGGTGATCGCCGCGCACCGGGCCGAGGTGGCGGGCCTTCTCGGCCGGGCGGCCGCCCTGGTCATCGCGGGCGGGCACGTGGGCGTGCTGGCCGACGTGCTGCACCTGTTCAACGTGGCGGCGGCGCTGTCCGGCCGGGCGGGCGATCCGGCGGTGCCTGTGGTCGCGTGGTCCGCGGGGGCGATGGCGCTGACGGACCGGATCGTGCTGTTCGGCGACCGGTCCCCGCAAGGTCCCGGTCACGCCGAGGTCTACGGCAGCGGGCTGAGCGTGCTCCGCGATGTCGTGCTGCTGCCGCACGCCCGGGCCAGGATGCTGCTCGACGACACGCCCCGGATGGCGGTCATCGCGCAGCGGTTCGGGCCGGGCCGCTGTGTCCCGCTCGAGGGCGGCACCCGGATAGAGCTCGACCGCGACCGCGGCTGCCCGCCCGGCACCCGGGTGCTCACCGGGGACGGCCGCGTAGCCGCGCTGGAGGCGGCGTGACCGTGCTCGAGGCAAGCGTGACCGGCGTCCGCAGGCCGCTGGAGGCGGCGTGACCGCCGTCCGCGGGCCGGCCGTCCGCCATAAGCTCGCCATCAACCGGCTCCGCGACCGGCGGCCGCTCGACGCGGCCATGGCCGATCGCTTCCTGGCCCGGCACGAGGTTCCCATCGTCGAGGGCGACCGCTGCACGTTCTTGTACCGCGGCGAGGCCGACGAGGTCTTCCTCATCCACCGGATCTTCGGACTGCCCGACCACCTGCCGCTGCGGCGGTTGCACGGCACCGACCTGTGGTACGTCACCCTTGAGCTGCCCGCGGGCTCCCGGGTCGAGTACCAGCTGGAGGTGGCTTGCAGCGGGGAGCGTGAGCGGATCAACGACCCGCTGAACCCCCGGCTCGCGCACAGCCCGATGGGCAGTTCCTCGGTCTGCTACGCCCGCGGGTATTCGGTCCCGGACTGGACTCAGCCCGATCCGGAGGCGCGGGCGGGGTCGCTGGTGGACATGGTGGTGCCGAGCCGGGCGCTGCGCCGGGACTGCCCGGTGACCCTCTACCTGCCGGCCCGGTTCCGCCGCACCGCCCGCTACCCGCTGCTGATCGTCCACGACGGCGGCGACTACCTCAGGTACGCGGCGGCCAAGACCGTGCTCGACAACCTCATCCACCGGCTCGACATGGCCGAGATCGTCGCGGCGTTCGTGTACCCGGGCGACCGGCTGACCGAGTACGCCAACTCAGCGGCGCACGCCAGGTACCTGACCGCCGAGCTGCTGCCCCGGCTCGAGGCCGAACTCCCGCTGGCCGGCACGCCGTCCGGGCGCGCCCTGATGGGCTCGAGTTTCGGCGCCGTGGCCGCGCTGGCGACGGCCTACCGCCATCCGGATGCTTACGGGTCGCTGCTGCTGCAATCCGGCTCGTTCGTCTTCACCGACATCGGTCACGACCACGGCGGCGGGCCGCCGTTCGAGCCGGTGGTGCGATTCGTGAACCGGTACCGTGCGGCGCCGCGGCCGGTCGCCGACCGGGTGTTCGTCAGCTGCGGCGTCTACGAGCCGCTGATCGTGCGGAACCGGTCGATGGTCCCGGTGTTCGAGGCGGCCGGGATGACCGTCCGCTACGTCGAGGCCCGGGACGGGCACAACTGGGTGGACTGGCGCGACCGGCTCAGGGAAGGACTGTCATGGATATTCCCCGGACCGCAGAAGTACGTCTATGAGTGACGTCACGGAGCGGTGGTACTCCGGCCGGCTACAGCAGGACATCACCGTGATGCGGTGGGGCGCGGTCGGGACGCCCGTGCTTGTCTTCCCTTCGGCGGGCGGCGACGCCGGGGAGATCGAGCGCAACGGCCTGGTCGATGCGTGCGGGCCGCTGCTGGCCGACGGCCGGGTCAAGCTGTACTCGGTCGACAGCGTGGCCGGCCAGGCCATGGTCACGAAGGCGAGCTCGGCCGAGCACCGGATGTGGCTGCTCAACCAGTTCCACGAATGCGTTCGGCGGGAAGTCCTGCCGGCCATCCACGCGGATCTCGGCGGCCAGGCCATCGACGTGATCACCGCGGGCGCCTCGATCGGCGCGTTCAACGCCGTGGCCGTGCTGTGCCGCTATCCCGACGTGTTCGGCGCGGCCATCGGCATGAGCGGCAGCTACCGGATCGAGCGCTTCTACGACGAGGCCTGGAGCCAGGACCTGTACCACTCCGCGCCGCTGCAGTTCCTGCCGGGCCTGGAGGGCCCGCAACTCGACCGGCTCCGCCAGCGCTGGGTCGTGCTCGCGTCCGGGGAAGGCGAGTGGGAGGACGTCGGCGAGTCATGGCGGATGGCGGAGGTCCTAGGCGCCAAGGGCATTCCCAACCGGGTGGACAACTGGGGCCCGCAGTGGGACCACCAGTGGCCCACCTGGCGCCAGATGCTGCCGCAGTACCTGCGCGAGCTCACCTGACCCTAGGACGGCGGAAGGACGGCC
>PMST01000217.1 GCA_003168295.1 Actinomycetota bacterium | reverse complement strand
GCTATCTCGCTCCGAGCCCATTTCCCGTCGGCAGGGCAGTGCTTGACCAGCAGCCTCGACTCGTCGATGACCCTCAGGCCGCGGCCCGGCGGCACAGCGCTGAGTCGCTGAGGCGCGGAGGCTGCATGTACTCGGTCACGGCCTCTGGCATTAGGCGGGCTCTGCCCACTGTTCCTCCCGGGGTCGCCGTCTCATCGTCAACCCGATCGGCGTTACCCGCCTGCCAGGTGGCGAAACTTCCCCCATCCTCCTCCCCGCCAGGTATCCCGCGTCTCAAGAGACACGCATCCTGTCAGCAGCGTTCAATCTGCTTCCGGGGCCGTTCCGTGCGCTGGTTCATCGGCGGTGCCGCTGGCCAGGTACTTCCAGAGCGACGGTGGTACGCGCACCACGGCCTCCCCGTCGGGAACGTTCAGTTCCGCGAGCAGCTCAGGCTCCGTCACCGCGTAGCCCTGAACGAGATAATCGTCGCCATCCTGATAGAGGCGGGGCGAGCCACCGTTACCCGTGTCGCCGCCCAGAAACCGTAGAGACATGACGCTCCCTTTATTGTTGCCGTATGTTGCTTCAACTGATTACAGGCGGGCAGAGCTGCACTGCCGTCAATGCCGTCAGCCAGGGCGCCGGGGAGTCGCCTAGCCTGGGCTTCTCTAGTCGCTCAACGCCTGCCGGGGTGCCTCCGTCCGTACCAGACACCGGGCCTCCCGATAAGCCCGCCCTCACGGTGCACAGGCGAAGAGGCCTTTGGACAGCTGAGCCGGCGGCAAATGTCCCAGGCCGCTTAGCCGCGAGAATCATGCGTGAATCCTCCAGGCCAGTGACCGTGACGCGCGCCCGCCACACGGGGACGGGGACCCGTCGGCCGCCGCCGAAGATGCCCTCGAGCTTTCCGGATACTCCGCCAGGATGGTGGCGGCGGATGCATGCAGTCGAGACGTTGACTGTTGCCCGGGCGGCCGAACCGCCTCCGCGGCTCATTCGCCCATGACTGTGACAACCTAACCCACAGTGCACCGAGGGCGGTCGAGGCCTGCGGGTTGCAGGCGGCCTTCCAGTGACCATAAGGAGATTGTCGCGTCCGCGAGTGGCCCGGGTCATCAGTAGCCCGGGTGATACCGGCTCACCCGGTCGGGGGAAAATGCCCTTCGACGTGAGCCGTCACGCCTCCGGTCGGATACGCTCCCGCTCCCGGGCAAGAGGCCACAAGGACAACACGCGGCGGAAACGGTGACGATCTTCGGGGAGGAGATACGCCGTCTCATGGCCGACCGGAGGGTGGGTTGAGGGAACTGGCGCGCCAGGTCAACTACGACCCCGGCTACCTATCTAAGGTTGTCCACGGCCGGAGAGCCGTTTCCAGGGATCTGGCGCGGCGCCTTGATGAGGCGCTCGGAGCTGGCGGCGCGCTGGCGGCATTTCGGGCGACCCCGGACCTGCGCGGCACGTTTGCATATGACGATGAGGAGCGCCTCATTCTGGCCGCCCGCTGCCCGAGACGCCTTGACCAGGGGATCATCAGGTCCCTCGCAGAGTTGCTGGCTGCAGAATATCGCCTGGCATACCAGGTTGGCCCGGTGACGATGCTGAAGGCGGTCACCGCGCAACTGAGCGTCGTGGGCAATCTGACCAGGGAAGCGCACGCGCCGCTGCGCGGCGTTGCCTAAATCGCTCCGGGTCTTTCCGGTACACCGATACCAGTGAACCTGGACTAGCGAACAGATCCCGGACCAACGCATCATCTACGCGGACACTCGTTGCGCCTTGAACTGGAATGTGCTCCAAAGTTTTAAGAAGTTCTATAAGTGCCGCCGAATTTTCTCTATCTAAAATTTAGACACATCTGGGTACTAACACGGCCACCGCGTCCAAGACCGCGAACCCCCTGTAATGACATACTTAGCCTCGATCCACCGCGTGAATTGGGTGTTTCCTGGGCGTGTCAATGAGAAAGGTGCCCTCTGAGCTGGGACGATGGAGTGTCTAAAGCTTCCAGGACCCGGTTCGAGAGGACACCTTGTAAATGCGATTGTTGCATGCGCTAGCCAGGACGCACGCCTCGTTCGATGATCCGGATCTCGTGTCGCGTGCCGGCCTGGTGCCGGTGATGGCGCTGGCGCACCGGGCCAGCCTGGGCGAGCTGGTGGTGCGGCACGTCGAGCCCGGCGGCCCGTGCGGGGTGAATGCTCACCTGAAGGTGGGGTGCCTGGTCGCGGGGGATGGCCGCCGGCGCGGACAGCATCGATGACATGGACCTGCTGCGGCGCGGCGCGATGGACGCGCTGTCCGGCGGAATCCGGGCGCCGTCCACGCTGGGATCGCAGCTGCGGTCCTACTCCTGGGGGAACGTCCGGCAGCTGGAGACGGTGAACCGGGCTCTGCTGGGCGAGCTGGCCCGCCGGGCGCCGATGCTGCCCGGCAAGGACACGCTGGCCTTCGTGGATATCGACGCGACGCAAAAACGGGTCTACGGGCACCGCAAGCAGGGCGCCGCGTTCGGGCACACCAAGATCCAGGGCAAAAGCCTGCTGGTCCGCGGGCTGAACGCGCTGGCCGCCACCATCTGCACCCCGCTGGGCGCGCCGGTGATCGCATGCACCCGGCTGCGCGGCGGGAACGCGAACTCAGCCCGCGGCGCCGCGTCGTTCGCCGCCGAAGCCATCGGCGCGGCCCGGGACACCGGGTGCTCCGGGACGGTCATCGTGCGGGCCGGCTCGTCGTACTACTCCGCCGCGTTCTGCGGCGCGGTCCGCCGGGCCGGAGCCCGGTTCTCCGTCACCGTGAACACCGACCCGAAGATCACCGCGGCCATCACCGCGATCAGCCAGGACGCCTGGACAGCCATCCGCTAGCCCACACAAACCCCCCACGAGTGCGGGTCGCCGCGGGCTTCCCCACAAGAACCCCACGGACGAAACGGAACTATTCGGCACACAGCGGCACGGCTGTTAGCAGGCCTCGTTAGCCCTTGCCAAGTCTTTATGCAGGTGAAGCGGGCTGGCAATGTTCACTGCCCCGGAGTGGTCCCCCGCACGACAGGCCTTCTGTTAAACGGCAGGTCACAACGGGCTCGGTTAGCGTGCCTCGCGGTCGCGTAGCGTAACAAGCGGGCACTCTGTAATTGGCTCGAACAATTACAGATCCCTGTCCGATCAGCTGGCCCTTACGCGCCGGGAGAGCCGGGAGATGAGAAGAGCTGCTAAAGGACGCCGCGCCGCTGCAGCAGCAGATAGGCCAGCCAGCCTGCGGGGATCGGCAGCCAGAACGTCGCCACCCGGAACAAGAGCACCGCGGGAATCGCCTCGTGCGCGGGAATCCCGATGGCCGTCAGCCCGGCCGCCAGCACGGCTTCAACGCCGCCGATCCCGCCGGGCGTCGGGGCGGCCGATCCCACCGCGTTGCCCGCCAGGTAGACGACCGCGGCCGGCAGGATGGCCGGATGGACGCCGACGGCTCGCAGCGCGGCTATGAACGCGACCAGGTAAGCGGCGGTGAGCAGCAGGTTGGCGCCGGCGCTAATCGCGACCCGCAGCGGGTGGGAGATGGCGTCGAGCAGCCTGGGCCCGAGGCCGCGCAGGTGCGGCCATACCATTTCGGTTAGCTTGGCGCGGGTCTGCGGCACCGCTGCCAGGATGATGATGACGCCAGCGATAGCCGCGAGGCCGATGAGCACGTCCGTGCCTGGTGCGATCTTGAAGCGGCTGAGCCCCGAACCGGTGAGCAGCCCGAAGATGATCAGCAGCAGCACCGTCGTAACGACGTTTACTACCTGTGACATGGTGACCGCCGCGGCGATGGAGCCCTCGTCGACGTCCTGACGGTGCAGGTAGCGGGCGTTGACCGCCACGTGGCCGACGGTCGGCGGCATCGCCACCCCGATGAACGCCGTGGACAGCTGGACGCCGAAGCCGCGGATGAGGGAGAGGTGCTTGGGCACGAACGCGGCCAGGTTCTCGGCGGCCGCCAGGTAGGTGACCGCCGACGCGAGGACCGCCACGGCGAACCAGCCGGGATTGGCGTGGCTCAGCGTGCCGAGGATGTCCGCGCCCGAGAGCTCGCCGATCAGCAGGTAGGCGGCGACGGTGAGGGCAATCGCGCTGAGGACGGTACGCCAGCGGAAGCGCTCGAGCCGGGCCGTCGGCACTACGCTGCCGGGTCCGAGAAGCTCGTTCCGGACCTCGTTCAGGCTGGGCTGGGCGGCGCGCATCGCCCGCCATCCCCAGGGCGCCAGGGCGACCGGTTGCAGGACGGCCGCGACGGCCCTCTCGTCGACGGGCCCGTACCCCTCCCGCAGCGCCTCGATGGCGCCGGGAGGCCCGACCGCCTGAGCCAGGGTGGCCAGGGCCTGTGCCAGGTCAAGGCGGCGGGTCAGTTCACTGGCGGCGGGCACCGCCGCGTCGAGCGAGCGGAAACCCGCCGCCTTTTCCGACACGAACAGGTTCTCCGGCCGCAGGTCGCGGTGGGCGATGCCCGCGTGGTGCAGAGCGCGCAGCGAGGCGAACAGCAACGCGGCGTCCTCGACGCTCACCGTGCCGTCGAGCTGAGCCCCGGACGGCCCGGTCGTCACGAGCACCAGCGTCTCGCCGGGCATCTGTCCGAACAGCAGCACCGAGGGGCAGGGCACCCGGGCCTGCCGCGCCAGGCTGCAGGCCAGCGCGAGCTGTTCGAGCTGGGCCCGTGAGCTGATCGCGATGTGACCCGCGACCGCGGGCCGCAGCCGGACCAGCGCCCACAGCCGCCGCGCCAGGCCCGATCCCCGGGTGTCACGGCCGGAAAGGCGCACCTGGGTCCGGGTGCCATCGGCCAGAGTGCCTTCCAGCCGCGCGGGGCGGTCCCCGGCCAGCTCGCAGACCGCCGCGCCCTGACTCCCGAGCCAGGCCACGAGTTCGGCCGGGCTCGGCAGGACCGAGGCCGCGCGGAGAAGCCAGCGCACCAGCCATCCAGCCAGCAGCCCGCCGAAGAGCACGATCAAGACGGCGAAAGGCGTCAGCGCGCCCACGGCCAGCCCGCTGAGCAGCAACGCCGCAACCGCGCCCGGCCACCAGCGCGACCAGTGCGAACGCCGGGTCAGGTCGGTGCCCACGACGAACGCGACGAACGCGGTGTCCACCACGAATATCGAGGGATTGCTGCCGTGCAGCACCGCACGTTCGATCGCGCCGTTCTCGGCCCGCCAGACAGCCGACGCGGCGATGGCCGCCGCGGCGCCGGCGAACCCGGCGACGGCCGCGTTACGCGCGTCCTGCCACTGGCTGCGGACCATCACCACCACGGCGACGACCGCCAGGACGAAACACGCGACCCCGGACACCACCTCGGCCGCGGACGACAGCCAGCCAGGGATGTGATGCAGCCAGGCCGAGACATCGTCGGCCAGTTCCGTGCTGCCGAGCGGAAGAGCCCGGATATTGCCGAGCACCACCGCGACGACCGCCAGCGAGAGCACCGCGAACAGCAAGTCCGCCGGGCGGCGCACCCGGCCGGCACCGTCCGGCACCCGGCCGGCGCCGCCCGGCGCGCCAGCCGGGGGCATCCCGCCGGGCGCGGTCTCCTTCACGCCGGGATCGGTCCGGCGGGCCGGCTTATCCCCTCCGCCCGTCACCATGACATCCGGCTACCCGGCGTAACGTCCAGCACTCCACCTCGGCGCCCTCCGATCACACCGGATATGCCGGTCGTTTGCGCTAAGCCCGGACGGGCAGCGTGCCGGCTCAGGCCGGCCGCCCGGGCCCGCCGCAACAGGAACGCTGACACGGACGAACAGCCTCTGCTCCAGCGCACGGATACCCGAACCCAGGCCACCGCGACCAGCCACCTTCATCGTAACCGCGACCACCCGTATCCAGGGCACGGGCTTCTCCATCCCCACCGACCCGGCTATCCTGCACCACGGCGACCGGGCCCACGCCGGCCTGAGCACCAGGCGGCTGACCCTGACCATCGCGGTCGGCCAGGCCGGCGGGGCAGGCGCCCTGCGTGTGACCCTGTCGAGCCCTTACCCTCTCGATGCGAACGAGGTCCTGACCATGATTCGGTGTGGCTCACTGTAGCTAGACAGCCGTTAAAGCCGGTATATCGGCGACGGCCGCGGACCAGTCCAAGGCGTGGATGGTGACCACGCAGATGACCTGCCGGCTGTGTGCGCGCTCACGATGGCGGCGCCCCTGGCTGATGCTCCCTGCTGGGCGATGACGGCGAACTCGACCGGGTCGGGGAGGTGACCAGCGTTGACCCAGAGCCGAAGACTCCCGGCGCGACCAGTCAGTCTTCTACGAAGAGTAACCATGAACTGGTTAGGTAGCGTGCGATATCCGCC
>PMST01000015.1 GCA_003168295.1 Actinomycetota bacterium | reverse complement strand
TCATCACGTACAAGAACCGCCGTTCGGCGCGATGGGCGGCCCGATGCCGTTCAAGACAACGGACGGTACAGACCCGAGCATTCTGTATGGATGGCTTGGTTTCTCTTAGCGGCTTGTAGTCGGAAGGCTTTCCCTGGGTGGCGATGCGGGCCAGACCGACGCTGGATCGCTCTGCTCGCGGTGGCCGCGGTGCGGCTTCAGCGGGCCGGCGATCTCGTTGTGCCTGGGATGGCCGAGGGCGTGTGGTTGCCTGCGGCACAGCCTCGGCCTATCCGGCTGGGCCCGCGTCCGGATCCTGGCGGGATCCGGACGCGGCTGGTGTCCTGCCCAGGCGGCGGACGCGTCAGGCGCTCGTTGTGGCGGCGCCACGGCGGCCGGCCAGCGTCCGGTCCAGCAGGATGGCAGCGGCGGCCGCGACCAGGGCGGCGCCGATGGCGATCAGGGCGATCTGCCAGCCCGCCATGCCGCCTGTGCTGATCACGCGGACGGTGGCCGGCGCTAGCGGCGTGACGGAAGTGGTCCACGATCCTCCTGGCGGCGGTACCGGTCGCGCGAAGGCGGCGGGGCTGGCGGCGACGAGGGCCAGCAAGCCGCAGGTGACTGCGGCGAGGGCCGCGGCGAGCCGGCCGGGGCGTGCGCCAGCCTGTGCGGCTGCTGTGCTCGGGGGAGTTTCCGGATGGGGAAGCGTGGTGATCATGGTCTTCTCCTGTGCTGGAACGTGGCCGGTTGTTGCGGCCTTGTTCCCACAGGCTCCGCGCCGGGGCGGCATGCGGGGCAGGGGCCGGGTTACCCCTAATGCGCCTTCGGGGTAGGACTACCCACACATGCCCGGACCGGGCGGTGGTCAGGACCGGGCTAGACCAGCTCGGCGCTGAGGGCAAGGCGGGTCAGGTCGGCGCGGCGGCGGCATCCCGTCTTGTCCCGGATCCGGTCCAGATGGGAGCGGACGGTACGGATGCTGATGTACAGCTGGCCGGCGATCTGCGCGTCGGTGCGGCCCTGGGCGACCAGGGTGACGAGCTCCCGTTCCCGGGCGCTGAGCTGGCCCATGGCCGCGCCTGGGTCCGGCAGGCTAACGGCCTGCTGCGCCGGCGCGGTGAGCAGCAGCACGTATTCGATGACGACGGCACGGCTCATCGCCGCGCCGCGTTCCTCGGCCGCGCGGGCGCGATCCGGTCCGAGCGCATCCCGCGCCTCGCGCTGGGCCTCCCGGTGGCGGGTCACCCAATAGGTGGTTTCTTCCGTGCTTGCCGGATGGGAGAGCGGCGCCATGGCGGCCCGCAGCGTGAGGGCTTCGGCGTGGCGTCCGGTCGCGCCGCACAGGTGCCCGCAGCAGTCCAGGATGCTTTCCAGCTCGAGCCAGGTGCCGCCGCGCGCGACGATCTGGGTTGCTTCCCGCAGGTGGGCCGCGGCGTCCTCCATGCGGCCCGCTCGCCGGTCCAGGTCGGCCAGCGCGATCAGCTGGCAGGCGATGTTCCATGGGTCGCCGGCGTCCCGGGACTGGGCCAGCCCTTCCGCGCAGATGTCCTCGGCGAGGGCCAGGTCTCCAGTCTCGGTCAGCCAGGTGGCCAGGATGGTGCTCCGGTTCCGGGTCATCCAGCCGGGAAGGTCGGGGATCTGCTGCGCCCGCCGCTGCAGTTCCAGGGCGGTGTCGATGTCGCCCGCGTAGGCCGCGGCGATGGCGAGGCCATCCAGCGCGAGCGACTGGCCGTACGGGTAGCCGATCTCGAGGGCCACGGCCAGGCAACGGCGGCCATCTTCGGCCGCCTCGGTGGCCCGGCCAAGGTTCGACAACGTCGTCGACCGGCCGCCGAGGCACTCCGCCAGAGCCCGCGACGCTCCACGGTCCGCGACAGCATCCCGGATCGCGGTGAAGTGGCCCAGCGCCGCGCTCAGATCACCGGAGGACAGTGCCGCCATGCCGAGCCACCACTGCGCGGTACACCATGCGTCGCCGCCCGTCTCGGCCTGGCCGGCCGCCGCACGAAGGACCGGGTACTGACCAGGTGCCCGGCCGCGCAGGAACCACCACGGCGCCAGCGCGATCGCCAGCCGCAGCGCCATGTCCGGGTCACGTCCCATGACCCAGGCCAACGCCTGCCGCATGGTCGCGTCCTCGGCGTCCAGCCGACGAGCCGCGGCCGCCTCCCCCGCGACGGTCTCCATGCCCGCCGCGGCTTCCTCGGCGACCCGCAGCGCGTACCCGGCCAGCGCAGCAGCGGGCTCATCCTGTTCTCCCGACTCGGCCAGCAGCCCGGCGCCGTAAGCGCGCAGGGTTTCCAGCATCAGATAGCGGGACCGGCCATCTAGGCCGGCTCGTGGCGGGTTCACCAGCGAGCAGTCGACCAGCCGCAGCACGGCACCCTCGGCGTCTCCCCCCGCGACCGCCTCAGCGGCCTCCAGCGTGAACGGTCCGGGGAACACCGACAGCCGACGGAACGCCCGCCGTTCCTGTTCATCGAGCAGCTGATAGCTCCACTCCACCGTGGCGGCAAGCGACCGCTGCCGATCCGGCGCCAGCCGGTCTGCGCCGGTCAGCAGCGCGAACCGGTCATCGAGGCGGTCCAGCAGCCCGGCCACGCCCAGCGCCTCCACCCGCGCCGCCGCCAGCTCGATCGCCAGCGGCATCCCGTCCAGCCTCGCCACGATCGTGGCCGCCGCCGGCCCGGTCTGGCCGTCCAGCACGAAATGCGCGTCAGCCCGGCGGGCCCGGTCCGCGAACAGCGCCACCGCCTCACAGTCCCCGGCCGCGGCGTCACCGGCGGCGGGCAGCGTCAGCGGCCCCAGCCGGTACCGGGCCTCCCCGGCCATCGCCAGCGGCTCCCGGCTGGTCGCCAGCACCCGCACATCATCACACGCCGCCAGCAGCCCGGCGCACAGCTGCGCGGCCGCGCCGATCACATGCTCACAGTTATCCAGCACCAGCAGGAGCTGCTGGCGCGACAGCACCCGCGCCACCGCCTCGGCCGCCGGCACTCCCGGCTGCTCCCGGACCCCCAGCGCCGCCGCCACCACCGCCGGGACCTGCCCCGCGTCTTGCACCGGCGCCAGCTCCACCAGCCACGCGCCGTCCGCGAACCGGCCCGCCACCTCTTTCGCCACCTCGCCGGCCAGCCGGGTCTTCCCCGAACCGCCCGGCCCAGTCACCGTCACCAGCCGGTGCTTCTCGAGCAGGCCTGCTACCCCGCGTACCGGTTCGTCGCGGCCGATGAAACTCGTCAGTGCCGCCGGCCACCCGTGCACCACCGCCGTCCTGCCCTCCGCATCCGGGTGGGCTTCTCGCGCGGCCAGGATCATGCCCGGCCCGCCGAGATGCCCGGCGGCCTGCGGGCCGGCGGCCAGCAGGGATGATGCCTCCAGCCCGGCCGCGGCCAGCTGGAACAGCCGCACCGGCCGGTCGAGGTCCTTCAGCTGGTGCTCGCCCGCG
Source organism: Actinomycetota bacterium (assembly GCA_003168295.1). Next base: position 2,406 of record PMST01000015.1, on the reverse strand, counting down.
TCCACCAGCGTGAACCCCGGCTCCCCCTCCTCATCCTCGATCAAGGTCTGCGTCGCCTGGGAGATCAGCACCTGGCCGCCGTCGGCGGCGGCGCAGATCCGCGCCGCCCGGTGCACCGCCAGGCCCGTGTAGGCCCCCCCGGCCGGGACCGCCTGCCCGGTGTGAATGCCGATCCGCACCCGGACCTGCCCGCCGCCCGGCCACGGATGGGCTCCCAGGGCTCGCTGGATATCCAGCGCGCACAGCACGGCCTGCTTCGCGGCGCCGAACGCGCCGAAGAACGCGTCGCCCTGGGTGTCGACCTCATGGCCGCCGCGGGCGGCGACGGCGGCGCGGACCAGGCGCCGGTACTCAGCCAGCACCTGCGGGTACCGCTCGCGCAGTGCCTTGACCAGCCGCGTCGAACCGTCGACGTCGCTAAACAGGAACGTGACCGCCCCGGCCGGAGGTCCGCTCATGCGGCCCGCCCAGCACCCGCCGCAGGCCACCCGCGCCGGGTCTTGCGCTGCCGCCAGCCACATCCCGTTCGCGAACTGGCAGGCCGCCCGCCGCGCGACCCCCCGCCGGCCGGCCCCGGCTTCCCCCAACCGCCCGGCTCGGTCACCGTCACCAGCCGGTAGCCCTCCGACAGCCCCGCGACCTTGCGCACCGGTCCGGCCCGGCCGGCAAAACTCATCAGCGCAGCCGGGAAGCCATGTACGCCACCGGCCATTGTGGCCGGTGCACTCCACCCCACGCCCGTACCATAAGCGCCGACGGCGGTCCGCGTACAGCCAGCCGTACACAGACGCGCCGATGACGAGCCTGCCAACGCCATGCCATCCACCCAGTGCCCCGCCGCTGCCCTCGCCAAACGGCCCGTTCCATGACACCCAGAAACAGAGAATCTGCGCGCCATCCATCCATGCAACTAACCAGGATTAACTCGTAGAGATCAGGTCGTGACGTCGGCCGCTTGCCGGAGTATGACCAGGGCAGCGTAATGGACCTCGGCGCGACCAACCAGGTAAAAGGCATCGTGCCACGCACATCCGGGCTCAGTGCTCACCTTCCCCTACGGGTTCCTCGGACGTCGAAATCCGCCAGTTATCGACGGCGCCTGTGGGGTCAACGATAAGGAAGACCGGGGTCTCGTTCCTCAACATGTCGATGATGACCGGGAGATCCGCGTAGGTGTAAGCCAGGAGATACCGACCTTGGGCGTATCCCGCAGGGATCATGACTTGGTCATCCTCGGCGAAGAACAGCGATGCAATTCGCGTGTTGTTCGCCTCATACAGCAAGATGACCGCGCTCGCGGGGTCCGATGAGCCACGCGACGAGAATACGTAGTAATCGTAATTCCGGATCTGTATGGACGTAACCGCCATCGATAGCCTCTATTCCCTTGGTATACACGCTGAGTAATATCTGGTTCTAGTGGCCTGTAAGAGCGTTTGCTTTAGTCTTCGCGCCGGTGCGCGGGGGTTGTCTCAGGTCGGCGGCTAGCCCGGTCCGGGAGCCGACAGCGCCGTCGGGCTGCCCTGGGCGGGCGTGAAGGTGCGCAACGGCCCGGCGCCGGTCCAAGATCCGAGCTGGTAGTAGCCGTTGTCCGGACTCATCGCCAGCACCCATAGCAGCCCCTGCCGGTCCCACGAGCCGACCAGCTGGACGCGTTCTGTCGTGGGAGACGAGGCAAGAGGCAACGGCCTGCCGGGGACCACGCGCAGTGTCCCGGTCGCGGTGTCGGCTACGAACAAGTCCTCCGCGGTGGTGGTACCCGCGGCGTCGACGCGGTTAAGCGGGAAAGCGAGCTGCTGGCCTGACGGGTCGAAACTGGCCGGCGGCGGAGGGTATGTCTCGGACGGTGGTACCCAGGTCCGTGGCAGCTCCACGGCAGCGTCGGTGCCGGTGGTCAGGTCGGTGACATCCAGCTGGCAGGTGCCGCCGCACGACCACGAGATCACCTTGTCGCGCCCCGCCGCGATGAAACTCGCGTCCGCGGGCAGGCTCATCCGGATCGGCCGGCCGGTCGCGCCGTTCCACAGCTGCAGCTGCCCGGTACGCAGATTCTGCGTCAGCGGCCCGGATTCGGTGGCGCCGACCAGCCCGAACGGCAGGTGGAGCACCGGGCTGACCCGGCGGCCGGCCAGGTTGACCGCCCAGGTCGGGCTCCTGAAACCCGCTGGCACGCCCGCTCGGTTCCGCACGGGCTGGATGGCGGTTTGCACCCATATTTGCCGGCCGCCAGGGCCGACCGCGATCATGGTTGCCCGGGCGATGACCCGAGCGGGGGCGGCCGGGGCGGGAATGAAGATCACGCGGCCGAGCGCGCCGTAGGTGCTGCCGGTCGAGATGTCGCTGATATGCGCGACCACCCCGCCGGGAACCGGGGCGAGCTGGTCGACCCGGGCGCCGTGGCCGTGC
>PMST01000683.1 GCA_003168295.1 Actinomycetota bacterium | reverse complement strand
TCGACTGCCTGCAGGCGTTCCAAGAGGACCCGGAGACCGACGCGATCGTGATGATCGGCGAGATCGGCGGCGACGCCGAGGAACGAGCCGGAGCCTACATCGAGCAGCACGTGACCAAGCCGGTCGTCGGCTACGTGGCCGGGTTCACCGCGCCCGAGGGCAAGACGATGGGGCATGCCGGGGCGATCATCTCGGGTTCGTCGGGCACCGCCCAGGCCAAGAAGGAAGCGCTTGAGAAGGCTGGCGTCCGCGTCGGCAAGACTCCCAGCGAGACGGCCGGCCTGGTCCGCGCGCTGTTCTAGCCCGGGGGGACGACCCCCCGGAACCCCCCGGTGCGCTTCGCGCGCTGCTGGGGTGCTCGCCGTAGTATCGCGCGGCCGGAGGGGCCGGGGGCCCCTCGCGGTCCCGTGATGCGGCTGCGCCGCGCCGATCGCCGTACTGGGGCGTGGGAATCGCCTTACTGCGCCGCGCCGATCGCCGTACTGGGCGCGGATCTTCCGTACTGGGGGGTGGGCGCGCGGCGCGCCTCCGTCAGGTGCCGACCAATCGTTGCCAGGATCGGCTTTGTGAGTGTTTCCGCCGAAGCGCCGACGGTTCCCGAGCCGGGGGATCCGGATCTCCCCGGGTCGCCGGGAGGCTCGGGGCCTGCGGCCAGGACGCAGCCGCCCCGGCCGCTGGTCGTCACCGGAGGCATCGCCGCCTGCGCGGCCGTCGGCAGCGGGCTGGCCGTCCTGGTGACGCTGACCGCGATCGGCTGGATCACCGCGCCGCACGTCGGTATCGGCACCGGGCTCGGCGGGGTGCTGCGTACCGCGGCCCTGCTGTGGCTGGTAGCGCACCATGTCGGCTTCACGGTTCGCGGCGCCGGGCGGATCGGCATGCTCCCGCTCGGCCTGGTGCTGCTGCCCGGTGCCCTGCTGGTCCTGGCCGGCCGGTGGGTTGTCCGGGTCGGCTCGGTCACCCGGCTGCGTCATGTCGGCTACGCCGCGGTCGCGCTGGCCTTTCCGTACGCCCTGCTGGCGGGGGCGCTGGCGGTGGCGAGCAGGACAGCCGTCGCGGCTCCTTCGCTGCTGCAGGCGGTGGCCGCGTCTTTCCTGCTGGCGCTGGTGGCGGGCGGGCTCGGCGCCGCCCGCGGACTGGCTCCGTGGCCGCGGCTGGCCCACCTGATGCCCGCCCGGCCCCGGTCGATCATCTTGGGCATGCTCGGCGCGGCCGCCATCTTGGGCCTGGTGGGCTCGGTGCTGGCGGCCGTCTCGCTGGTGGCGCACCTGTCCGAGTTCAGGGCGGCCAGCGACACGCTCGGGCCCGGCCTCGGCGGCGCGGCGCTGCTGCTGCTGGCGCAGCTCAGTTATCTCCCGAACGCGATCATCTGGGCCGTGGCCTACACGCTCGGCCCCGGATTCGCGTTCGGCGCCGGGACGGTCGTCGCCCCGACCGGTACGGTCCTCGGCGCCGTTCCCGCCTTCCCGATGCTCGCGGCGCTGCCATCAGGCGCCCACCCGGGCGGACCGGCCTGGGTGCCGGTGCTGGTGCTCGCGATGCCGTACGTGGCGGGCGTATTCGCCGGGGTAGTGACGGTGCGGATCGCGCCGACGCCGATGATCGAGGCGGCCCCGCTGTGGGGGTTCGCCGCGGGAACCGCGGCGGGCGTGCTGGCGGGCCTGGCGGCGGCGTTCTCGGGTGGCTCGCTCGGTGACGGCCGCCTCGCGGCGGTCGGGCCGTCCGGATTCCAGGTCGGCCTGGTGGCCATCCTGGAGATCGGCGTCACGGCCGCGCTGGCCGCCGCCGCCGCGAATTGGCTCATCCTGCGCCGCGCCACGAGGCGCACGAGGCGCACAACCAAATCCAGCACCACGTCGCCGCCGGCGCCAGCTTCCGGATCAAGTTCAGACCCTGGTCATGACTCCGACTCCTGGCCCGGCCTCGCGAAGACGGGTGTCCTGACGGGTGTGGTGGACGAGAATGACGACGCCGACGGCCACCGGATCTACCTCAACCCGTGGGCCACGGCCGAGGACGACGACGGCGAGGTGGACTGGTCGCCGCAGGAGCCACCGGCCAGCCCGGACGGCTGGTAGCCAGCGGTTTTCAGTGCCCGTTCCGCAGGACGCTGATCTCGCTACCCACCGAGTTGGTGAACTGACTGTGGCATGTCTGCTGCGCGGCCACGGTGTTCGCCCCGCTCAGGCAGTTGTAGTACGTGTTGAGCTGCGGCCAGAACACCGCCAGGATGAGCAGCCAGAACGCGCTGAAGGCCAGGCCAAGGCAGCCGAGCACAATGCCGGCCCGGGCCCCGCGCGGACGCGCCGTGCCGCTGCGCCGTGCGCTGCGGTTTGCCCCGGCGCCGAGCCAGATCGCGGTGGCCCCGAACAGCAGGGTGAGAATGGCCACGTAGATACCGCGGTGCAGGTTGCCAAGCCCGAGCGCCAAGCCGAGCAGGCCGAGCAGGCCGAGGATCACGGCCGCCAGGGCGCGCTGCCGCAAGGCGGGATCGGGAGGCGGAAGCTGCCGGGCCGACGGCGCCCGGTTCAGTTCCGGCCCGCGCCCGCCCGGCGGCTGATATCTGGCCATCGAACTCTATTCTGCCTCCTTCCCCGACCACCCGGCCACGTGCCTTAGGGTGACCCCGTGAGCCGCCCGGGAGACCCAGCCGACCTCGTGGTGCTCGTTTCCGGGGAGGGAACCAACCTGCAGGCGCTGATCGACGCTTGCCGTGATCCGGATTACGGGGCGCGGGTGGTCGCGGTCGGCGCCGACCGGGACAACATCAGCGGGCTGGCCCGGGCCGAGCGGGCCGGCATCCCGACCTTCGTGACCCGCCTGGCGGACTACCCGGATCGCGAGGAGTGGGACGCGGCGCTGGCCCGCGCGTGCGCCGGGTACGCGCCCGACCTGGTCGTGCTGGCCGGCTTCATGAAGCTGGTGGGCAAGCCGTTCCTCGATTCGTTCGGCGGGCGGTGCGTGAACACGCACCCGGCGCTGCTACCGTCGTTTCCCGGGACACACGGCGTGCGTGACGCGCTCGCCCACGGGGTCAAGGTCGCAGGCTGCACCGTTCTGCTCGTCGACGACGGGGTGGACGCGGGGCCGATCGTGGCGCAGGCCAGCGTGCCGGTGGCCGACGATGACGATGAGGACACGCTGCACGAGCGGATCAAGGTGGCCGAGCGGGCGCTGCTGGCCGGCACGGTGGGCAGGATGGTCCGCGAAGGCTGGTCCGTCCGGGGCAGAAAGGTGAGGATCGGCAGTTGAGCAGGATTCCGATCAGACGGGCGCTGATCAGCGTCTATGACAAGACCGGCCTGGAGGATCTGGCGTCCGGGCTGCATGCGGCCGGCGTCGAGATCACCTCCACGGGCAGCACCGCGGCCAGGATCAGCGCCGCCGGGGTGCCGGTCACCAAGGTGGAGGAGCTCACCGGCTTCCCCGAGTGCCTCGACGGCCGGGTGAAGACCCTGCATCCCGCGGTGCACGCGGGGCTGCTCGCGGACACCGCCAACCCCGAGCACGAAGCCCAGCTAGCGCGGCTTGGCATCGAGCCGTTCCAGCTGGTCGTGTCCAACCTGTACCCGTTCGAGGCGACGGTCGCCTCGGGTGCCTCGCCGCAGGAGTGCGTCGAGCAGATCGACATCGGCGGCCCCGCCATGGTCCGGGCCGCGGCCAAGAACCACGGCTCGGTAACGGTCATCACCGNNGCGTTCGCGCACACCGCCGCCTACGACCTCGCGGTCGCCTCCTGGTTCGCCGCCTCCTACGCCCCTGACGAGACCGCCCGCGACGCCGGCTGGCCCCAGGTGGCCGGTGCCCTGTGGCGGCGGGCCGACGTACTTCGGTACGGCGAGAATCCGCACCAGCGGGCCGCTCTCTATATATCTGCCGAACGGGCTGTTGATGGCGGCGCCAATCAGGGCATCGCGTCCGCCGAGCTCCTGCACGGCAAGGCTATGTCGTACAACAACTATGTGGACGCGGACGCAGCCCGGCGTGCGGCGTACGACTTCCCCGAGCCGTGTGTGGCCATCATCAAGCACTCCANNCTCCAACCCGTGCGGGATCGCCATCGGCACCGACCTGGCCGACGCACACGCCAAGGCAAACGCCTGCGACCCGGTTTCGGCGTTCGGCGGGGTGATCGCGGTCAACGGTCCGGTGACCGCGGGGCTGGCCCGGCAGATCGCCGAGGTGTTCACCGAGGTGGTGATCGCGCCCGGGTTCGACGCCGAGGCGCTGGACATCCTGTCCGGGGCCAAGAACGTCCGGCTGCTCCGCTGCGCCCCGCCCGCCGCCGCCGCGTCGGTCGAGTGGCGGCCGGTTACCGGCGGGATCTTGCTGCAGTCGGCGGACCGGGTGAGTGAGCCGGGGGATAATCCGGCGAACTGGGAGCTCAAGGCCGGGCCGGCGGCCAGCCAGGCGCAGCTGGCCGATCTCGCGTTCGCGTGGAAGGCATGCCGTTCGGTCAAATCGAATGCCATCTTGCTCGCATCGGGCGGCGCCTCGGTCGGAGTCGGCATGGGTCAGGTCAACCGGGTCGACTCCTCCCGGCTCGCGGTGCTGCGCGCGGGGGAGCGGGCGGTTGGCTCAGTCGCCGCCAGCGACGCCTACTTCCCGTTCGCCGACGGGTTCGAGATCCTGGCGCAGGCCGGGGTAGCCGCGGTGGTGGAGCCGGGCGGCTCCATCCGCGATCATCTGACCGTTACCGCCGCGCAGGACGCGGGCGTCGCGCTGTACTTCACCGGCGTCCGGCACTTCTACCACTAAAGGGGGCGGACGTGACCGCACAGGTGCTGGACGGAAAGGCCCTCGCGGCGGAGATACGGGCCGGGCTGACGGAGCGGGTGGCCGCGCTCGCCGAGCTCGGCATCGTGCCCGGGCTCGGCACGGTCCTGGTCGGCGACGATCCGGGCAGCCGCGCGTACGTGAACGGCAAGCACCGGGACTGCGCGCAGGTCGGGATCGCGTCGATCCGGTGGGACCTGCCGGCCGACGCGTCCCAGGCCCAGGTGGAGGCGGTGGTCGACGAGCTGAACGCCGACCCGGCCTGCACCGGGTACATCGTCCAGCTGCCGCTGCCCGCCGGGCTTGACGCCCATGCGGTGCTGAACCGGATGGATCCGGCCAAGGACGCGGACGGGCTGCACCCGGTCAACCTCGGCAAGCTGGTTCTCGGCGAGCCGGGCCCGCTGCCGTGCACGCCGCGCGGCATCGTCGAACTGCTGCGCCACTACGGCGTGGCCATCGCGGGCGCCGACGTCACCGTCATCGGCCGCGGGATCACCGTCGGCCGCGCCCTGGGCCTGGTGCTGACCAGGCGCAGCGAGAACGCCACCGTGACGCTGTGCCACACCGGAACCAAGGACCTGGCCGCGCACACGCAGAACGCGGACATCGTGGTGGTGGCCGCGGGCCGCCCCGGCCTGCTGACGGCCGGCATGGTCAAGCCCGGCGCGGCGGTGGTCGACGTGGGGATCACCCGCACCGAAGCCGGGCTGGTCGGCGACGCCGCCCCGGACGTCGCCGAGGTGGCCGGATGGCTGGCTCCGATGCCGGGCGGCGTCGGCCCGATGACCCGCGCCATGCTCCTCGTCAACGTGGTCGAAGCCGCCGGCCGGGGGGCGGATAGCCCCCCGTAAGTGGGGGTCAGGGGGGCACGGGGGGGCGGATAGCCCCCCGTGATCGGGGGGTTCCGGGGGGTCGTCCCTCCGGGCCAGCACAGGACGGCCGAGGATGTAGACGGACCAGCCGGCCCGCCGCCAGAGCTCCGCGTCCAGGGTGCACCTGGCGTCGATGATCACCCGGCGCGCGACGACCCGGGCGAGCGCGACGGGATCGATGGCCCGGTAGTCGGACCACTCGGTCAGGTGCAGGACCAGGTCGGCGCCTTGCGCCGCCTCGAAGACGGACGGCGCGTATTCCAGGTCCGGCCGCTTCTTCGCCGCCTGGGGCATGGCTACCGGGTCGTGCACGGACACGATCGCCCCCTCGGCCACCAGGTGATCGCAGATGGCGATGCTGGGCGAATCCCGGACGTCGTCGCTGTTGGGCTTGAACGCGACGCCGAGCACGGCCACGCGCCTGCCCCCCAGCGTGCCTCCCGCGACCTCCCGGGCCAGCTCGGCGACGCGGTCCCGGCGGCCGATGTTGATGGCGTCCACGGTGGCCAGCAAGCTGACCACGGAGCCCACGCCCAGTTCTGACGCGGTGGCGCGGAAGCCGCGGACGTCCTTGGGCAGGCAGCCGCCGCCATACCCCAGCCCCGGAGACAGGAACCGCCGGCCGATCCGCGCGTCGTAGCCGAGCGCCTCCGCCAGCGGGATCACGTCGGCGCCCGACGCCTCGCAGATCTCGGCCATGGCGTTGATGAACGAGATCTTGGTCGCGAGGAACGCGTTCGCCGCCACCT
>PMST01000576.1 GCA_003168295.1 Actinomycetota bacterium | reverse complement strand
CCCAGTATCCCTTCCCCCGTAATCCCGTCCCCCGTAATCCCGTCCCCCGCCCCGGCCACGGTCGCCGGGCCAGTGAGCCAGGTGCGCGTGGTCCGCGCGGAGTGGACCAAGCTGCGGGCGCTGCGCTCGACATGGTGGTGCGGGCTGACCGCGGCCGTGCTGATCGTCGGCCTGGGGGCCGCGATCGCCGGATCCGGGACGCCGTATCACGTCACGCCGGGCAATACCGCCGCGATGGGGATATCGTCGGCCCTGTTGGGCGTGCTGTTCGCCCAGCTGGTCCTCGGCGTGGTCGGCGTGCTGTCCTTCAGCGGCGAGTACGGCACCGGGATGATCCGGGCCACCCTGGCGGTCGTGCCGTCGCGGCTGCCGGTGCTGTGGGCCAAGGTGATCGTGCTGGTCGGCCTGGTGCTGCCGGTGACCATGCTGTGCGCGTTCGCCGACTTCTTCACCGCGGCCGCCATCGAGTCCTCCCGCGGCGGTTCGGCGATCTCGCTGACCGATCCGGGCGTGCTGCGGACGGTGGCCGGCGCGTCGCTGTACCTGACCGTCGTCGTCATCATCGGCCTGGCCCTGGGCGCCCTGCTCCGCAAGACCGCGGCGGGCCTGTCCGCGTTCGCCGCGGTGTTCTTCGTCCTCCCGATCGTCGTGAACGCCCTCCCGCACAACCTCACGGGGTTCGCGCCCTACCTGCCCTCCAACGCCGGCGGGGAGCTGTGGGGCCTATCGATGACCAGCGCACACGCGCTGAGCCCGTGGACCGGATTCGCGGTCCTGTGCGGCTACGCCGTCGTGCTGACCGCCGCCGCCGCCTGGCGGCTGCGCCACCGCGACGCCTGACCACACCGAAACGACCGGTCGAGAACCCGGGAACGCGCCCGCCGCGTTCCCGGGTCTTCGACGTCCGGCGCCTAGGGCACGGTCACTGCGCGGCGGGCGGCGTGTGGATGAGCTTCTTGTTGACGAACTCGTCGATCCCCAGCGGCCCGAGCTCGCGGCCGACGCCGGATCGCTTGGTGCCGCCGAACGGCAGCTCCGGGCCGCCGAGTTCGGCCGTGTTGATCCAGACCATCCCGACGTCGAGCCGGTCGGCGACGTCGGCGGCCAGCTTCTCGTCGCTGCTGAAGATGGCGCCGCCCAGCCCGAAAGCGCTGCTGTTGGCCAGCTCCACCGCCTCGTCGGCGTTGGCCACCGCGTAGACCACGGCCGCCGGACCGAACAACTCCTCGGTGTAGGCCCGCATGTCCGGGGTCACGCCGGTCAGCACGGTCGGCTCCACGAATGCGCCCGGCCCGTCGATGCGATGCCCTCCGAGGTGGACCGTGGCGCCCTTGCTGACCGCGTCGTCGATCTGCTCCATCAGGTTGCGCGCCGCCTGCTCAGAGGACAGCGGCCCGTAGCTCGTCGCCGGGTCGGTCGGATCGCCGGTCACGTAGCTGGACATCGCCGCCGTGAACTCGCGCACGAAGTCGTCGTAGACCGCATCGGCGACGATCATCCGCTTGGATGCGTTGCAAGCTTGCCCGCCGTTCTCCATCCTGGCCCGTGCGGCCGTCTTGGCCACCTTCGGCAGGTCGGCGCCGTCCAGCACGATGAACGGATCCGAGCCGCCCAGCTCCAGCACAACCTTCTTGAGGTTCTGCCCGGCCACCGCGGCCACGGCCGACCCGGCCCGCTCGCTGCCGGTCACCGACACCCCGGCGATGCGCGGATCGGCAATCATGCTGGCGACCTGCTCGTTGCTCGCGAAGATGTTGATGTAAGCGTCTTGCGGCAGCCCGGCGTCGTGGAATATCTGCTCCATGGCCAGGGCTGACTCCGGGCACTGCGGCGCGTGCTTGAGCACGATGGTGTTACCGATCATCAGGTTCGGCGCGGCGAACCGGGCGACCTGGTAGTACGGGTAGTTCCACGGCATGATGCCCAGCAGCGGCCCGATCGGGGACTTGCGCACCCAGGCGGTGCCGGGCAGGTTCGAGGCCAGCGGCTCGTCCTTGAGCAGCGCCGCCCCGTTGTCGGCGTAGTACTGGTAGATGGCGGCGGCGAACCGCAGCTCTCCCAGGGCCGCCTTGGTGACCTTGCCCATCTCCCGGGTGATGATCGCGGCCAGTTCGTCCGCGCGGTCGCCGTACAGCTCACAGACCCGGCGAAGGATCTCGGTGCGCTCTTCCATAGAAGTGCGTCGCCACGAGGTGTAGCCCCGTGCGGCTCTCGCCAGCACGTCGCTGACCTCGGCGTCGGTCGCCGTCGGGTACTCGCTTTCTACCTTTCCTGTGGCGGGGTTCACTACCTGGTACGTCATCGAGCCTGCCTCCATCGCAACATTGGGATCAGTCCATTAGACGACAGAACGGCACGATGCGAGACCAGCGCCCCTCCCCATGGCACCGGCCAGCGCCCCGGCGACGCCGGGCGGGTATCGGGCAGAATGGGATTTATGGCAGGTTCGAGGGGTTCGGCCACGATCCCGGTCATCGACGTCGGCCCGCTGGTCGGCGGCGCTCCGGCCGCGGCGAGCGCTGCGGTGGCGGAGCAGATCCAGGCGGCCTGCCGCGAGCGCGGGTTTTTCTACCTGACGGGCCATGGCGTGCCGGCCGGGCTGCTGGACGAGCTCGCCGAGGCGAGTACTGAGTTCTTCGCGCTGCCCGCGGCGGACAAGCTGGAGATCGCCATGGAACGCGGCGGCCGGGCCTGGCGGGGTTTCTTCCCGGTGGGCGCCGAGCTTACCTCCGGCCAGCCGGACCTGAAGGAAGGGCTGTACTTCGGCGCCGAGCTGCCTGACGATGATGCGCGCGTGCTGGCCGGACTTCCGCTGCACGGCCGCAACCTGTTCCCGCGGCAGGT
>PMST01000061.1 GCA_003168295.1 Actinomycetota bacterium | reverse complement strand
CGGGACTGGCACTGCGTGCTGGCCGGATCGCTCGACCGCGACCCGGACTTCGTCGAACAATTGCAGACCCGTGTCACGCGCCTCGGCTACGACCACCGCGTCCGGCTCAGCGGCGTCCTGACCGGCGCGGCGCTCAGCCACGCGTATACCACCGCCGACCTGCTCGTCGTGCCGTCCCGCTCGGAGACCTACGGCATGACCGTCACCGAAGCGCTCGCCCACGGCCTGCCCGTCATTGCTGCCGCCGTCGGCGGGCTGCCCGAGGCGCTCGGCTCCACCGCCGATGGCACCCGCCCCGGCCAACTGATCCCTCCCGGCGATCCGGCTGCCCTCGCCGCCGCGCTCGCCGACTGGCTGGGCGACGAGCGCCACAGACACCGGCTACGGGCCGCCGCGCGGCAGCGGCGGTCGACCCTGCGCGGCTGGGAACAGACCACGCAGGAGATAGCTAACGCACTGACCGCCCACGGGCGCACTGAGCACGTACCGCCCGTAGCGAGCAACCACCCTGGACAGACCAGCGGTCGGGCTTGTACCACCCGCGCCGAGCGGGCCCTCGAGTGAGCCCTTCCGGTGCCAGCGATCAGGATGAAGGAGAAGTCCGCCCGATGACATTCAGAACCGAGAGCCGCATCACAATCGCCAGCAGTGTCCGTGAGGTGTGGGCGTATGTCTGTGACGTCGGACGCTGGCCGGAGTGGGCGCCGACGGTTCTCGAAGGCCGGGTCCGCGGAGGAGGTCCGCTTCAGCCCGGCTCGCGGGTGGAGCAGCGGGCGAAGCTGATGCTTGGGCTGAGTCGCCGCCGGAGCCAGGAAGTGACCGTTGTCGAGGCACCCCGCTCCGTGGCGTTCGCCGGGCCAATGGGTACTTCTGCGGCGCGGTGGGGAATGGAACTCGAGCCGGTGGACGATAAGCAGACCGACGCCATGATGTGGATTGAGGTCGACCTCGCGGGCATCATGCGCGCGGTCCCCGGCCGCATGCTCCAAGGCAGGATTCAGCGCGTAAGCGATATCGAGATGGTAGCGATCAAGGCTGCTGTCGAGTCCGATACGCGGGAGCGCGCAGAGTCCTAGATGGGGTGGTGCGGTTCTAGCGCGACGCAACTGAAATCGAGGAGAAACGCCGTGACCCAGGTCGACCGTACTCGAGAGCGTCTGATCGAGACCTACCGTAAGAAGGCAAAGCACTACGACGTCACCTCCCGGCTCTACCCCGCGCCCGGCTACCCTCAGCGGACACAACGCCTCCGGGCCGTGCGAGCGCTCGGCCTTCGCGCGGGTGACACCGTGATCGACATGGCATGCGGCACAGGTCTGAACTTCCCGCTGCTTGAAAGGGCGGTCGGTCCTGACGGCCGGATCGTCGGCGTCGATCTGACCGACGCGATGCTCGCCCGCGCCCAGGATCGGATAGAGGCGAACGGCTGGAGCAATATCAGCCTCGTACAGGCCGACGCGGCCGACTTCGACTTCCCGGCCGAGGTCGACGCGATCCTGTCCACGTACGCCCTGTCGCAGGTGCCCGAGTGCGCAGAGGTCATCGCCCACGGCGCCGCGGCGCTCTCCGGAGGCGGGCGATGGGCGGTGCTGGATCTCAAGGTTCCCGACAATACGCCTGGGTGGATAGCGCAGCTCGGAACCGCAATCGTGCGGCCTTTCGCCTCCATAGATGAGTGGACCATGCGCCGCCCATGGGAGGCGATTCGCATAGCCATGCAGGAAGAACTGGCCGATTTCTCCTGGACCGAGTTGTTCTTCGGAACCGCATTCCTCGCCGCCGGGTCCCGCGGCCCTGGAACCTCCGGTGTACGACCGCAGGAGAGCGGCCACCAGTGACCATGGGCTGAGCAAGCGCCCTCTCAACTGAGGCCTGACTCGGACGCGAAGCTTTGCCGGATGGGTCGACCAGCGTGTCTATCAAGCGGATCATTCCGAACGTGAGCGTCACCGACGCTGCCGCTGGCCATGAGTTCCATACCGAATTCCTCGGCCCCGAAAAGGCCTTCGACCTCGGCTGGATCGCCAGCTTCCGGTCACCGGCCAACCAGGCCGCCCAGGTGAGCCTGGTCAGCGGCCACGCTCGGCTCACGAAGACTCCATGCGGTCAGTCGACGTCGACGACGTCGATGCGGCCTTCGCTGGCAAAAGCGACCGGGATGCTCCGGGACTGCGACAAGTGCCAGGCCTACATCGCAGATGTGCACGGCGCCTTCCGTTCAGGAAGCTGATCGCCCTACCGGGCGACGCCGGGCGGGCGTACCGCCCACACGGCATCGGGCTCGGGGGCCGACTGTGCGCTCAGGTCTGAGGCGACGGGTAAGCACCAGGGCGCATGCGGCGGCCGCGATAAACACGAGCGGGGTGAGCACGTAGTAGTTGCCGACGATCAATTCCAGCCCACGCCAGGTGAACTCGACTGCCCCCTGGTTACCGCGGTTCGGCGCGAGAAGCAGCAACCCGCGCGGCAGCAGCTGGGCCTTAGGGTCGTAGCCGCCATGGTCGCCAATAGGCACGGGCCACCAGCCAAACGGGCCCACCACCAGCGCGGCGCCGAGGATCCGGTAGCCGAGGCGCCGTGGTCCGTACGCGGCGAGGACAAGTGCCGGAACCACGTAAACGTAGTGGTGCGACCAGGTGATCGGGGACACCAGCAGGCCGGTCGCCGCGCACGCAACCAGGCCGAGCAGCTCGTGGCCACGCCGGCTCG
>PMST01000577.1 GCA_003168295.1 Actinomycetota bacterium | reverse complement strand
CCCGGATGATTCCCTATGAGCAGCGGAAATAGTGGAGATTAAGAGTGGACCTGTTTGAGTATCAGGCGAAGGAGCTGTTCGCCGAGTACGGCGTCCCCGTGCAGCCCGGCAAGGTTGCCCGCACGCCGGAGGAGGCGCGCGTGGTCGCGGCGGAGTTCGCCGCCCAGGGTCATCCGCTGGTCGTGGTCAAGGCCCAGGTGAAGACGGGCGGCCGTGGGAAGGCGGGCGGCGTGAAGCTGGCCAACGGCCCGGACGAGGCCTACGAGAAGGCCAGCCAGATCCTGGGCATGGACATCAAGGGCCTCACTGTGCACTCGGTGCTCATCGCCCAGGCGGTCGACATCGCCGCCGAGTACTACCTGTCCTTCCTGCTGGACCGGGCCAACCGCACGTTCCTGTCCATCTGCTCGGTCCAGGGCGGCATGGAGATCGAAGAGGTCGCGCACACCAGCCCGGAGGCGGTGGCCCGGATCCCGGTCTCCCCGCTGACCGGCGTGGACGCCGTCAAGGCGGCCGAGATCATCGCCGCGGGCCGGATCCCGGCCGACGCGGCCGAAGGAGCCGCGCTGCTGGCCGAGCGGCTGTGGGCCATGTTCGCGGACGAAGACGCCACGCTGGTCGAGGTCAACCCCATGGCGGTAACCGAGGATGGCGTCGTGCTCGCCGTCGACGGCAAGGTCACCCTCGATGACAACGCCGCCTTCCGCCAGGAGCACGCCCGGTTCGAGGACCTCAGCAGCACCGACCCGATCGAGGCCCGGGCCAAGGCCAAGCACCTCAACTACGTCAAGCTCGAGGGCGAGGTCGGCATCATCGGCAACGGCGCGGGCCTGGTCATGTCCACCCTGGACGTGGTGGCCTACGCCGGCCAGTCGTTCGGCGGGATCCGGCCCGCGAACTTCCTCGACATCGGGGGCGGGGCCTCCGCCGAGGTGATGGCGAACGGCTTGGAGATCGTGCTGTCCGACCCCAGCGTGCGCAGCGTGTTCGTGAACGTCTTCGGCGGGATCACCTCCTGCGACGCGGTGGCCAACGGGATCGTCTCGGCCATCGCCATGCTCGAGGAGCGCGGTGACCACGTGGACCGGCCGATTGTGGTCCGGCTCGACGGCAACAACGCCATCGAGGGCCGGCGCATCCTGGAGGAGGCGGCGATCGGCGTGGTCGAGCAGGTCGGCACGATGGACGGCGCGGCCGCGCGGGCCGCCGAACTAGCCAGCGCAGCGGCGAAGGGAGCCTGACGTGGCCATCTTCCTGACCGGCCAGAGCCGGGTCATGATCCAGGGCATCACCGGCTCGGAGGGCAGCAAGCACGGCGCGCGCATGCTGGCCGCGGGCACCCGGGTGGTAGGCGGGACCAACCCGCGCAAGGCCGGCCAGACGGTGGAGCTGAACGGCGTCGACGTGCCGGTCTTCGGCACCGTGGCCGACACCATGGCGGCCACCGGGGCCGACGTGTCGGTGGTGTTCGTGCCCGCGGCCGGGACCAAGTCCGCGGTCATCGAGGCGATCGACGCCCGCATCCCGCTGTGCATCGTGATCACCGAGGGCATCCCGGTCCACGACACCGCGGAGTTCTGGGCCTACGCGAGCGCCGCGGGCAACCGCACCCGGATCATCGGGCCGAACTGCCCGGGTGTCGCCTCGCCGGGCAAGTCCAACGCCGGCATCATCCCGGCCGACATCACCAGCGAGGGCCGGATCGGCCTGGTCTCCAAGTCGGGCACGCTGACCTACCAGATGATGTACGAGCTGCGCGACATCGGTTTCTCCACCGCCGTCGGGATCGGCGGCGACCCGGTGATCGGGACCACGCACATCGACTGCCTGCAAGCCTTCCAGGAGGACCCGGAGACCGACGCGATCGTGATGATCGGCGAGATCGGCGGCGACGCCGAGGAGCGCGCCGGGGCGTTCATCGAGCAGCACGTGACCAAGCCGGTGGTGGGCTACGTGGCCGGCTTCACCGCGCCGGAGGGCAAGACGATGGGCCACGCGGGCGCGATCATCTCCGGATCCTCGGGCACCGCCCAGGCCAAGAAGGAAGCGCTCGAGAAGGCCGGCGTCCGCGTGGGCAAGACCCCCAGCGAGACCGCCGCCCTGGTCCGCGGGCTCTTCTAGCCCAGGGGGGCGACCCGCTGGAACCCCCGCTGCGCTTCGCGCGCCCCACTTCCCTGGCCCTGGCTGCGGCGCGCCTGTTTGGGCTAGGGGTTACTGGTTGCGAGTATCGGGTTTGTGAGTGTTTCCGCCGAAGCGCCGCCGGCCCGCGAGCCTGACGACGCCCGGACCCCGGCCGCCTCCGGGTCTGCCACCTTGGGGTCTGCCGGTTCCGGGTCTGCCGGATCCGGGCCCCAGGCGCGGCCCGCGCGGCCGCTGGTCGTCACGGGCGGCATCGCCGCGTGCGCGGCGGCGGGCAGCGGGCTCGCCGCGTTGACCACGCTGACCGCGATCGGCTGGATCACCGCCCCGCACGTGGGTATCGGCACCGGGCTCGGCGGGGTGCTGCGCACCGCCGCCCTGCTGTGGCTGGTCGCGCACCATGTCGGCGTCACC
The DNA here is from genome assembly GCA_003168295.1 of Actinomycetota bacterium. The sequence continues at coordinate 19,240 of PMST01000577.1, read as the reverse complement.
GTCCACGGCGCCGGGCGGATCGGCATGCTCCCGCTGGGGCTGGTCCTGCTGCCCGGCGCGCTGCTGGCCCTGGCCGGACGGTGGGTGGTGCGCGCCGGCGGGGTCACCCGGCTACGGCACGTCGGCTACGCCGCCCTGGCCCTGGCCCTGCCCTACACCCTGCTGGCCGGAGCCCTGGCGGTGGCGAGCCGGAGCAGCCAGGCGGCGCCGTCGCTCTGGCAGGCGGTCGTCGCGTCGTTCCTGCTCGCGCTGGTGGCGGGCGGGCTGGGCGCCGCCCGCGGGCTGGCCCCGTGGTCGCGGCTGGTCCGCCTGATGCCGGCCCGGCCGCGGTCGGTCATCCTGGGCATGCTCGGTGCCTGCGCCCTGCTCACTGCGGTCGGCGCGGCCCTGGCCGGCGCCTCTCTCTACGTGCACCTGCCGGAGGTCAAGGCGGCCACCGACGCGCTGGCGCCCGGCACGGCCGGCGCGGCGCTGCTGCTGCTCGCCCAGCTGGCCTACGCGCCGAACGCGATCATCTGGGCCGTCGCCTACGTTCTGGGCCCGGGGTTCGCATTCGGTGCCGGGACCGTGGTCGCCCCGACCGGCTCGGCGCTCGGTGCGCTCCCCGTCTTCCCCATGCTGGCCGCCCTGCCCTCGGGCCCCAGGACGGCCGGGCCGGCCTGGGTGGCGGTCCTGGTCCTGGCCACGCCGTACCTGGCCGGGGTGTTCGCGGGCATCGTGACGGTCCGGGTCACGCCCACGCCGGTGATCGAGGCGGCGGCGCTGTGGGGTTTGGCCGCGGGCGTGGCCACCGGCGCCGTGGCTGGCCTGGCGGCGGCCTTCGCCGGCGGACCGCTCGGTGACGGCCGGCTGGCCACGGTCGGGCCGTCCGGGTGGCAGGTCGGCCTGGTCGCCATGCTCGAGATCGGCGTGACCGCCGCGCTGACCGCGGCGGGCGCCAACTGGCTGATCCTGCGGCGGACCGCCCCGCGGCTCCCGAGGCGTCGCCGGTCCGATGAAACCGAGGAAGCCGGGGTAAGCGCGGAATCCGGGGTAAGCGCGGATTCCCGGCGCCCGGCCCGGCCGGCCGAGCCGGCCAGGATCCCGGTTGGCGTGATCGACGAGAGTGACGACGCGGGCGGCCACCGGATCTACCTGAACCCCTGGGCCGACCGGGACGAGCCGGACCAGGAGTTACCGGCCGTTCAGCACGCTGATCTCGCCGCCGACCGAATTGTTGAGCTGGGTGTGACAGGCTTGCTGGGCGGACACCGTATTCGCGCCACTCATGCAGTTGTAGTAGGTGTTCAGCTGCGGCCAGAACACCGCCAGGACCAGCAGCCACAGCGCGCTGAACGCGAGGCCGAACCCGCCGAGCACGCTCCCGGCGATCGAGCCGCGCGGCCGGGCCGTGCCGCTGCGCCGGGCCCGCCGGCTCGCTCCGGCGCCGAGCCAGATCGCGGTCGCGCCGAACACCAGGGTCACGATGGCCACGAGCACCCCGCGACGCAGGTTGCCGAGGCCGAGCGCCAGGCCGAGCAGGCTGAGCACGCCCATCGCGACCGCCGCCACGGCGCGCTGCCGCAGGGCCGGGTCCGGTGGTGGCAACTGCCGGGCCGGGAGCAGCCCTCGCGGCTGTGCTCCGCGCCCGCCCGGCGGCTGATATCTGGCCATCGGCTTCTATTCTGCCCTGTCGGGCAAGCTCCTCGTCCGGTGCCATAGGGTGACGGCATGCCCGCGCCGAAGGCGACCATGGATAGCGCCCGCCTGGTGGTGCTCGTGTCCGGCGAGGGAACCAACCTGCAGGCCCTGATCGACGCCTGCGGTGACCCGGAGTACGGAGCACGGGTGGTCGCGGTCGGCGCGGACCGGGGCCGGATCAACGCGCTGGCGCGAGCCGATCGGGCCGGCCTCCCCGCCTTCACCGTCCGGCTGGCCGACTACCCGGCCCGCGAGGACTGGGATGCGGCGCTGGCCCGCGCGTGCGCGGCGTACGCGCCCGACCTGATCGTCTTGGCCGGGTTCATGAAGCTGGTCGGCAAGCCGTTCCTGGACGCCTTCGGCGGCCGCTGCGTGAACACCCATCCGGCGCTGCTACCGTCGTTTCCCGGAGCTCACGCGGTGCGCGAGGCGCTGGCCCACGGGGTCAAGGTCACCGGGTGCACCGTCCTGATGGTGGACGACGGAGTGGACTCCGGGCCGATCCTGGCCCAGGTCCCGGTCCCCGTCGCGGACGACGACGACGAGGCGACGCTGCATGAGCGCATCAAGGTGACCGAACGAGCGCTGCTCGTTGGCACGGTCGGCCGGATGGTCCGCGAGGGCTGGTCCGTCCAAGGCAGGAAGGTGAGGATCGGCAGTTGACCAGGATCCCGATCAGACGGGCGCTCATCAGCGTCTACGACAAGACCGGCCTGGAGGAGCTGGCGTCCGGGCTGCACGCGGCCGGCGTCGAGATCATCTCCACCGGCAGCACGGCGGCCCGGATCGGCGCGGCCGGGGTGCCGGTCACGCCCGTCGAGGAGCTCACCGGCTTTCCCGAGTGCCTGGACGGCCGGGTGAAGACCCTGCACCCACGGGTGCACGCCGGCCTGCTCGCGGACACCGCCAACCCCCGGCACGAGGCCGAGCTGGCCGGGCTCGGCATCGAGCCGTTCCAGCTGCTGGTCTCGAACCTCTACCCGTTCGAGGTCACCGTCGCGTCCGGTGCCTCGCCGGAGCAGTGCGTGGAGCAGATCGACATCGGCGGTCCGTCGATGATCCGCGCCGCGGCCAAGAACCACGGCTCGGTGGCCGTGATCATCGACCCGGCCCGGTACGCCGACATACTCGCCGCACTGGCCGAGGGCGGCTTCACCCTGGATCAGCGCCGCGGCCTGGCCGCCGAGGCGTTCGCCCGCACCGCCCGGTACGACATCGCCGTCGCGTCCTGGTTCGCGTCCGCCTACGCCCCCGACGAGGTCGCCCGCGACAGCGGCTGGCCGGCGGTGGCCGGTGCCCTGTGGCAGCGGGCTGATGTCCTGCGCTACGGCGAGAACCCGCACCAGCGGGCGGCTCTTTATGTAGCCGAACGGCCCGCGGGTGCGAGCGCCCGGTCCGGCATCGCGTCCGCCGAACTGCTGCACGGCAAGGCCATGTCGTATAACAACTACGTCGACGCCGACGCGGCCCGGCGCGCCGCCTACGACTTCACCGCGCCGTGCGTGGCCATCATCAAGCACTCCAACCCGTGCGGCATCGCGATCGGCGCCGACCTGGCCGACGCCCACGCCAAGGCGCACGCCTGCGATCCGGTCTCGGCCTTCGGCGGGGTCATCGCGGCCAACGGGCCGGTGACCGCGGACCTGGCCCGGCAGATCGCCGACGTGTTCACCGAGGCGGTGGTCGCGCCCGGCTTCGACGACGAGGCGCTGGACATCCTGTCCGCGAGCAAGAACGTCCGCCTGCTGCGCTGCGCTCCCCCCGAGGCCACCGCGGCCGCCTCGGCCCGGGGGGGATCTGCTCCCCTAGGCCTGCCTGGGGAGTGGCGGCCGGTGAGCGGGGGGATCCTGCTCCAGTCCGCGGACCGGGTCGCCGAGCCGGGCGACGANNCGACCTGGCCTTCGCCTGGAAAGCCTGCCGTGCGGTCAAGTCGAACGCCATCTTGCTCGCCTCCGCCGGCGCCTCGGTCGGCATCGGCATGGGCCAGGTCAACCGGGTGGATTCGGCCCGCCTGGCCGTGCTGCGGGCGGGGGACCGGGCGGCGGGCTCGGTGGCCGCCAGCGACGCGTATTTCCCCTTCGCCGACGGCTTCGAGATCCTGGCCGAAGCCGGGATAAGCGCGGTCGCCGAGCCGGGCGGCTCGATCCGCGACCACCTGACCGTCACCGCCGCGCAAGCCGCCGGCGTCACCCTCTACTTCACCGGCGTCCGCCACTTCTACCACTGAGCTAGGCCCTAGGGCCGCCCCAGGACGCGCACCGTCCAGCCGGCGTCGCGCCACAGTTCGGCGTCTAGGCAGCACCGGGCGTCGATGATGACCGGCCGGGCCACCACACGGGCCAGCGCGGCTGGGTCAATAGCCTGGTAGTCGGCCCACTCGGTGAGGTGCAGCACGAGTTCGGCCCCCTGGGCCGCCTCCGAGACCGACCGCGCGTACACCAGGTCGGGCCGCTTCTTCGCGGCGTTGGGCATCGCCACCGGGTCGTGGACGGACACGATCGCCCCCTCGGCCCGCAGCCGGTCGCACACGGCCAGGCTGGGCGAGTCCCGCACGTCGTCGCTGTTGGGCTTGAACGCCACGCCGAGCACCGCCACCCGGGTGCCGTCCAGGGTGCCGCCCGCGGCGTCCCTGGCCAGCGCGACGACCTGATCCCGCCGCCCCTGGTTGATGGCGTCCACGCTGGTCAGCAGGCTGACGACCGAGTCGACGCCCAGGGCGGACGCGGTAGCGCGGAACGCACGGACGTCCTTGGGCAGGCAGCCGCCGCCGAAGCCGAGCCCGGGCGACAGGAACCTGCGGCCGATCCGGGCGTCGTATCCGAGCGCCTCGGCCAGCGGTATCACGTCGGCGCCTGTCGCCTCGCAGACCTCGGCCATGGCGTTGATGAAGGAGATCTTGGTCGCCAGGAACGCGTTCGCCGCCACCTTGACCAGCTCGGCCGTCTCCAGGTCCATCACCAGCAACGGTGTACCCGCTTCCAGCGGCGCGGCGTACACCTGGCGGAGCCGGGGCTCGGCTCGCGGCGAGGTCACGCCGAGCACGATGCGGTCAGGAGCGAGGCTGTCCTGCACCGCGAACCCCTCCCGCAGGAACTCCGGATTCCAGGCCAGCTCGACCTGATCCCCGGCCGGAGCCGCCGCCTGCAGGAGACTGCGCACCTGCCGGGCCGTCCCGACCGGGACGGTCGACTTCCCCACGACCAGGCACGGCGACTCAAGGTGCGGCGCGAGCGCACCGGCCGCGGCGTAGACGGAGCTGAGGTCGGCCTGGCCACCCTCGCCCTCAGGCGTTCCCACGCACAGGAAGTGCACCTCACCGAAGCCGCCGACCTCGGCAAACGACATCGTGAACCGGAGCCGCCCGGAATCGGTGTTCTTCCGCAGCAGCGGTTCTAGGCCAGGCTCGAAGAACGGGACCTCGCCCTTCGCGGCCTTGGCCACCTTCTCTTCGTCGACGTCGATCGCCAGCACCTCGTGCCCGAGGTCCGCCATGCAGACGGCATGGGTGAGGCCGAGGTATCCGGTCCCGATTACGGTGACCCGAGCCAAATCGTCCCTCCTGCCGGTGGTTGTTCCCCTCATGATTCTTACCCATGACGGCCGCTGGCCGCCGACGCGATCGTGGCCGCCACCTTGCCGTCAGATGAAACAGCCGTAATCGCCGCCGAGGGCTGCCGGGTCGATGCTCGCCCCGGGTCGACGGCGCCCAAGGTGCCAGGGAATGGTACTGATTGTGGCATCCTGCACAAAAGGGCGGGCACAAAAAGGGCATGCACGCTGTGGCAACACACCAACCCGTCCTGGGGTGCAGGGGACGGGGCGCGAATTACCGGCAAGTAACATGTAGGGCGTGGCCCGGTGCCGGGCGGCGGTTGTCGGTTTGGCAGGCTGTAGGTCAGCAACGAAGGAGGTCGGTGTAGTCAATGAACATCGTCGTGTTGGTCAAGCAGGTGCCAGATACCTGGGCCGAACGCAAGCTCACCGCGGACGGCACGCTGGACCGCGCGTCGGTGGACGGCCTCATCAACGAGCTTGACGAGTACGCCATCGAGGAGGGCCTGCAGATCGCCGAGGCGCAGCGGGCAGCGGGCGGTGAGGCCGAGGTCACCATCGTGACCATGGGCCCGGAAAAGGCCGCCGAATCGATCCGCAAGGCGCTGTCCATGGGCGCGGACAAGGCCGTGCACCTGCTGGACGACGGCCTGGCCGGCTCCGATGCCCTGTCGACTTCCTACGCGCTCGCCCAGGTTCTCGGCCAGACCGGTTTCGACCTGGTCATCTGCGGCTCGGAGTCCACCGATGCCCGGATGGGCGTGATGGCTGCGATGCTGGCCGAGCGGCTCGGCGTGCCGCAGGTCTCGCTGGCGAACAAGGTGGAGATCGACGGCTCGGCGATCCGCATCCGCCGGGTTTCCGAGGACGGGTACTTCGAGGTCGAGTCCACGCTGCCCGCCGTGGTCAGCGTGGTGGAGAAGATCAACGAGCCGCGTTACCCGTCGTTCAAGGGCATCATGGCCGCGAAGAAGAAGCCGGTGCAGACGATGTCCCTGGCCGACGCGGGCATCGATCCTGCCTTGGTGGGCTTGGGCGGCGCGGCCACCGAGGTGGTCGATCACACCCAGCGGCCGCCGCGGGAGGCCGGCACGATCGTCAAGGACGAAGGCGACGGCGGCGTCAAGGTCGCCGGGTTCCTCGCCGCGCGCAAGTTCATCTAACGGCCCGGAGGGGAAACGGCATGGCTGAGATCCTGGTGCTCGCGGAGCACGTGGACGACGACGTCAAGAAGGTCACGCTCGAGCTGATCACGCTGGCCCGCAGGTTCGGCGAGCCTTCGGTGGTATGGACCGGGCCGGGTGCGGAGCAGGCCCAGGCGCGGTGCGCCGAGTACGGCGCGGCCAAGGTTTACGTGGCTGCCGATGCGGCCTTCGACGACTACGTGGTGGCGCCCGCCGCGGAGTTGCTGGCCCAGCTGGTCAGGGAGAAGTCGCCTGCGCTCGTGCTGCTGGCCGGCACGGCACAGGGCAAGGAGGTCGCGGGTCGGCTCGCGGTCAAGATCGACTCCGGCGTGCTCACCGACGCAGTGGACCTGCAGCCCGGCGACGACGGGCCGGTGGCCGAGCAGTCGGCCTTCGGCGGCGCGACGATCGTCCACTCGCGGGTCCGGCGCGGAACGCCGATCGTCGCGATGCGCCCCAACGCGGTGGCGCCCGAGCCGTCGCCAGGTGCCGCGGAGCTTTCCCAGGTATCACTGGCCAGCGAGGCCACCGGCGCCCGGGTCACCAACCGGGTGGTGGCCGACCGCGGCGAGCGTCCCGACCTGACCGAGGCGTCCATCGTGGTCTCCGGCGGGCGCGGCACCGGCGGGGCCGAGGGTTTCCAGATCATCGAGACGCTGGCGGACTCGCTCAACGCGGCCGTCGGCGCGTCCCGGGCCGTGACCGACGCCGGCTGGTACCCGCACCAGTTCCAGGTCGGCCAGACCGGCAAGACCGTCTCGCCGCAGCTGTACATGGCGATCGGCATTTCCGGTGCCATCCAGCACCGGGCCGGCATGCAGACCTCCAAGACGATCATCGCGGTCAACAAGGACCCGGAGGCCCCGATCTTCGAGCTGGCCGACTTCGGGGTCGTCGGTGACCTGTTCAAGGTCGTCCCGCAGCTCCTCGAGGAGATCGAAAAGCGCAAGTAGCTCGTAGTTTGCCCGTTACATCGGTATCTACCGTATCTTCGCGACGGCTAGGCTGTACGCAGCCATGAGTTCGCACGATGCAAGTCCCGTGTACCTGGACCACGCGGCGACGACGCCGATGCGGCCCGAAGCGATCGTTGCGATGACCGAGGAGCTGGCCCGGCTCGGCAATCCCTCGTCGCTGCACGCCGCGGGCCGGCGCGCCCGCCGGGTGGTGGAAGAATCCAGAGAACAGCTCGCCGAGGTGTTCGGGGCGCGGCCGAGCGAGATCGTCTTCACCAGCGGCGGGACCGAGGCGGACAACCTGGCCGTCAAGGGGCTGTACTGGGCGCGGCACCAGGGTTCCCGCCGCCGGGTGCTGACCACCTCGGTGGAACATCACGCGGTGCTCGACTCGGTCCGCTGGCTCTCCCAAGCCCAGGGGGCCGATGCCGTCTGGCTCGGTGTCGACGTGGCCGGCGTGGTGCGCCCCGAGGCGCTTCGTGCCGCTATCCGCGAGGCGCCCGTGCAGGTCGCCATGGTCAGCGTGATGTGGGCGAACAACGAGGTCGGCACCGTGAACCCGGTCACCGAGCTCGCGGCGGTGGCGCACGAATACGGCGTGCCGTTTCACACCGACGCGGTCCAGGCGGCCGCCCAGCTGCCCGTCGACTTCGCGGCCAGCGGAGCAGACGCGCTCACCGTCACCGGTCACAAACTCGGCGGCCCGGTCGGCGTCGGCGCCCTCATCCTGGGTCGCGGGGTGACACCGGTACCGGTGCTGCACGGCGGCGGGCAGGAACGCGACATCCGCTCGGGCACCCTCGACACGGCGGCCATCCGGGCGTTCGCCGTGGCCGCCGCGGAGTGCGCGCGCTGCCGGGTGGATGAGGCCGCGCGGCTGGCCGAGCTGCGCGATGACCTGATCCACCAGGTCCTGGCCGCCGTGCCCGACGCTATGCTCAACGGCCCGCCTCCCGGCCCCGGCCGGCTGCCCGGGAACGCGCACTTTTCCTTCCCCGGCTGTGAGGGCGACGCCCTGCTCATGCTCCTGGACGCGAACGGAATCGCCTGCTCCACCGGGTCAGCCTGCACCGCAGGCGTGGCCGAGCCCAGCCACGTCCTACTCGCCATGGGCGCCGACGACTCCCGCGCCCGCGGCTCGCTCCGCTTCTCCCTCGGCCACACCTCCACCAAGACCGACATCGACGCCCTAGCCCTGGTCATCGGCGAAGCCGTAACCCGCGCCCGCCGCGCCGCCGCCCGCTAGCCCGCCGCGAGCCCGCCCGCCCGCCGCTAACCCGCCCGCCCGCGAGCCCGCCCCACCTGCCTCTTCTGCCTGCCCCTGGCGCGCTCGGTAATTGAGTCGGTGGCCCCCCGTACACGCAAGAGCATGCTCTGTGGGCCACCGACCCACTATCCAGTCACGGCGGGAGGGGTGGAAGGGGGCGGGTAGGGTTTTGGGGTGAGTGGGCTTAGGGTGCTCGCGGCGATGTCGGGTGGGGTGGATTCGGCGACGGCCGCGGCTCGTGCGGTGGACGCGGGTCATGAGGTGACCGGTGTCCATCTGGCGTTGTCGTCGAATCCGTCGTCTTACCGGACGGGGGCTCGCGGCTGCTGCACGCTGGAGGACGCGCGGGACGCCCGCCGGGCCGCCGACGTGATCGGCATCCCGTTCTACGTGTGGGACATGGCCGAGCGTTTCCACCGCGACGTGGTGGCGGACTTCGTCGCCGAGTACGCCGCGGGGCGTACCCCCAACCCGTGCCTGCGCTGCAACGAGAAAATCAAGTTCGCCGCGGTCCTCGACCGCGCGCTGGCGCTCGGTTTCGACGCGGTGTGCACCGGCCACTACGCCCAGATCTCGGATGGCATCCTGCGCCGGGCCGTGGACGCTGGCAAGGACCAGTCCTACGTGCTGGCGGTGCTCACCTCCGATCAGCTCAGCCACGCCATCTTCCCGCTCGGCGACACGCCCAAGGTCCAGGTCCGCGCCGAGGCGGCCCGACGCGGCCTGGCCGTCGCGGACAAGCCGGACAGCCACGACGTCTGCTTCATCGCCGACGGCGACACCAAGGGATTCCTCGCCAAGCACCTGGGCCAGGCGCCGGGCCAGATCGTCGACGCCACCGGCGCCGTGCTGGGCGAGCACGACGGCGCCTACGCCTTCACCGTGGGCCAGCGCAAGGGCTTGCGTCTCGGCACGCCCGCCGAGGATGGCAAGCCCCGCTACGTGCTCGGCATCGAGCCGGTGACCAGGACGGTGACCGTGGGGTCGGCCGAGGGGCTTGACATCACCGAGATCACCGCGGACCGTCCGGTCTGGACCGGCTGTGCTCCGCCGCTGGCGCCGCGCGATGCCCTCGTTCAGCTCCGCGCCCACGGCGACGTGCACGCCTGCACCGCCTGGTTGGAGGAAGGCACGCTGCGCATCCGCCTGCACCGCCCCGTCCGCGGTGTGGCCAAGGGCCAGGCGGCCGTCCTCTACGACGGCGACGCCGTCCTCGGCAGCGCCACCATCGGCGCGACACTCCTCACTTCCAGCCGGGAGATGAGCCGACCTGCCTGATGGGCGCGGCAAGCTCTCATCGATTCGGCCGCCGTACGCCCACGCCCGGCATCCGGGCAGCAGGTTCATCAGTCGTCCAGAATGTCCCAGTAGTGCTCGTCGGCGTCGCCGTCAGGTTCGGTCGTACTCAGGCGATGTTCCAGTTCAGTAAGCCGGTGCTCCCGCTCCTGCCGGACTTCTGGAGCTAGATAGTCATGCTCGAGCGATCCCTTCAATGCGTCTCTTTCCAGCTTCATCTTGGTGACGCTGTCTCTTGCGGCCAGGTTGAGGAAGTTAAGAGCGTTTTCGTATCGCCCTTCCGCGATGGCAGCTCTGGCCTTCAAACTGGCTAGCGCATCGCTCCAGCGACTCCCGTATAGCGATTCGAGCCTCTCGATCGTATCGATTGCCGCGCTCGTCTGATTTACCAGGATCTGGCAATATGCCAGGTTGGCCAGGGCTTCTGCGGGCGGGCGATCCTCGGAGCCGACCGCCTCCAGTGCGTACTCGTATGCCGCGCTTATGTTGCCGAAGGTCAGTTCCACCAGCGACCTGCGATGCGCTCCAAAATTAGGGCGGTCGGCTTGTTTGAGAAGTGGCAATAGGCGGCGCGCTGTCTCTTCGTCGAACTGACGGCAGGCAATTTTGATCCGCAAGCTGAGGACATAGGGATTGTCCGGCTGGCGCGACTGAGCTGCATCGATGTATTCCGTTGCTCGTTCGAATTCGTCAGCCTCGAAGTAACACTCCGCCAAGTCTCTTTCTAGCGCTAGACCTGTCCAGCCAGCGTGCTTAGCTCGTTCATAATATTTGATCGCTTCCTTGTAATTTCCGCTGTTCCGCTCCAGGAATCCGCGCAGGAAGTAGGCATCTCGAACATGGCCTAGACTCCGCATTTCGTCAACGTCCTCCAGGGCCTGGCTCATCTTACCTAGCTTGACATTAGAACGAATAATCCAGGACAGGGCCTCGGCGCTCGGTGTCTCCCGGTACGCTGTAAATGCGAGCTCCTGTGCTTTCTGGTAATTTCGCTGATGATAGAAATCTGCCGCCAGGCGCAGCCAGTCAGCCATCAGGGCATAGGCCTTCGGCTGCAAATCCTTGCCGGCATGTACCAGCGCGCGATAAAAAACCCGGGACAGCTCGAGATAGGCACCCGTCTCGCGGTCCGTGTCGAGGAACCTGCCGAGCGCATTTGCCACCGTCGCGTAGTCTGCCGCGCTGCAGACGGGAAAACCTCGGTCTATATAGTCGATCACGGGATCGCTGATTCGGTACCACGCAGTTCCAGATTGGGGCATGACCAACGACGCGTCGATCAACTTGGTCAGCGCATCACCGGTCTCCCGGCTGTTCTGTGCGAATAGCGAGAGGATCTCTAGGGGGAGAGGGCTGTTTCTGGCAAGTATCGAGAGCATCTTTCGTTCCGCGCGCGAAAGCTTAAGTCCAGCCAGGTACCGCGTCAGCGGGCGGGGACGATATTCGGCTCCGCTGCTAGCGGCCGTCGGTGCAAGCTCAGGTCCGTAGACTTCTGCCCGTTGAACGAGAGCAGTAACAGCGGGCGGATAGCCTTTGGCTCTTTCAACGAGCGCGCTGGCTATACCGGGGGTAAAGTTAATATTTTTGGCCCTAGCCTTCAAAGCGATTAGCTGGCGAACTTCGGACTCGTACAGAGGGCCTACGTCCACAATCGCCGAATCTTCAAGTGCGGGAATGCCTTGGAGTCTGGGGCGCCTGTTCGTAACCAAGGCAACCAGCAATCCAGGTTTTCTGGCCGTCGCTTGGAGTAGCTCTATTATGTCCACAGTCGGGGAACCATTGTTATCTAGGATGCCGCCTTCATCGTAAAGAACTACGAGCTCATGCATTTCAAGCGCTTTGGTCACGCTCTGGACAAAATTGGAACACGCATCAGACGACGGCATTGATTGTATTCGCCGCGCCATCGCCAGGGTTTCATCTGGGGTTATGACCGGTTCCACCAAGTCGGCCAACTTGGCCGCAATTGAGTTAGTTTTATCTCCTGCCTCAATACGGATCGTGAGAAGCCGCTCGATGTCCAGCGAATCCTGCGCAACCCGCTTCAGCAGAGTGCGCCGACCAATTCCTGGCAGTCCCCGGATCGTCACTATCGCTACGCTAGCCGAATTGTCAGGAGGAACCAGGGCTGCTTGCAGGTTTGCTTGTTCGGTGGCCCGGCCGACGAAGAAGCCGCTCTGTTCCTCGCCCACCATATCGTCTATTGCGCTGCGGATTTTCCTTGCGATGGGTCCGGCTGCATGCGAGGGTAGGAAGACAAATCGACGCATCCACTCTGGGAAGTCGCTTTCCCCCAGCCGGTCATCTAGAAGTACCACTATGAACTTGCGGAGCTTATTCATGGAGTGATGGTACTTAGCCTCTTTAAGTTCATGCTTTACCCAGTCAGAATCGAATCCCGCTTCACTTGCGAAGTAAACGAAGATGGCGGAATTCCTGACCGCCGATTCGATCGACTGGAGCAGGTCATCGCCAGTTCTGAACGCGTTCTTATCTATGGTTACGAAAGGTCTCCCGAGTTGGCGGGCGACCGCGTTGACAATGGCCTCATCATGGCTTGAGTAAGAGAAGAACGCCTTCATGATGCTTCCCGTATGGTTAGGCGAACGACGTACAGCGTAGGTTCGTCAAAGACAATGGACAAGCGAAGTCAGGTGCAGGCCGCCCGCGGTCGCGAGTTTCCCGGCTCCCTGCGACCAGCTACGCTAGTGACGCCACAAGCGGGCGCTGCGCTCGCTCGACCCATCGCCTCCGATGAAAAGTCTTTCGTAGCCCGATCCGGACTGGTCTACTTTCCGCTCGAAGAGCGCCTGTGACGGGTAGCCGGCAAGTTCTCGTGGATCCCTGCCCGCCACACGTATAAACCGTTGTCCTTCATAATAGGCGTGGAGTTGCACGTTGGTGGTCCATACGTCGACACGGATCGAGGTGGCCCCGTAGTTTTCTTTCGCGACGTGAGCGGCCCAGTCCAGAAGTCCGGCACCTAGGCCGTAGCCAGCGTATCTTCTATTCACGATAACACGCCGTACGTAGAGCGCTGGCTCATTACGCGCATGCGCCGGCCAGACCGGTTGGTAACCTTCCGCTACGGGCTCCTCGGTATCGAGGGTAATGGTTCCAGCCGGGGTGCTGTCATCCCACAGGAGCCACGTCTTGCCCTTCAGCAGGTCATTTAGCATACGTTCATTTCGCCTGGCCCGGTCTGGCCACGGTTTAGCCCATTGATCGGTGTCCTTGCTCGTTCGGAGCCATTCCGCGGCTTCGCTGACAAGCTTGTGCACCCTGAACAGGTCGCCTGCCGCGGCTAGACGTAGGGCAAACGGGTAACTTCTCACCGATACATAGTCACCCTTATCCAGCTCACGCGGTACCGCTGAGAGCGTGCGTAAGCCAAGCCCGGCCTCCGCCAGCAGGAGGGTATCGACCTGCAGAAACCGTTGGCCTGGCTAAACACCGATCAGGCGGACTTTAGGCCTAGCCGGACTTTGGCGTTTCCAGGCTTCGGCTGGGTGAAATATTTGCCGAGCGAGAGTAATAGGTTTGACTGCAGTAGCCTCTTGGTCTCCTTCCTCTTCACAGTTCGCATCTGCTGATCGTGTCTCACAGTCATCTCTTGTGACTTAGGTATCGCGTGGATCAGGCTTATCAGCAGTCAGCGCTCTTCGTGACGGCGAGCTGGCAGCTCAACGAATGGTTCGGCCGACCCGTAAAGTAAGGGTCGGCCGAACGCGTAGTGTGCTAACGGTCCGCTAGATGATCTTGACCCTGCCAAAGGGATCGTAGTGTTCATACCGGTACTGATTGGAGGGACGTGCATGCATCTTAGCCATCGCACTTGCCTCCTTTCTCACCCAATAGGGTGGGGTGTACTGATTTTGCTGAAAATATGGTGCAATTCAATCGTCGTCGGCGCAACTGCGCGTAGGTTCTCCGCAACCAGCGCCGACGGTTTGCAAAATGCGCGGACGGCCCCAATAGCGGGTCGCGCCGAATACAGCGCTCTTACCGATCCCCGCTAGAAACGGGGATCGTAGTGCTCGTACCGATATTGGTTGGAGGGCCGTGCATGTAGTTTCGCCATTGCACCCTCCCCCTTTCTCGTTCTCACACTCCTGCTGGAGTGTACCTGTTCGGTTTAGGTGATTTAACCTTTGTATCCGTACCGGCACGAGGGTTCTTCCTCGTGCCCAGGGCCAGAATGCCCTGTCCGGTCGCCGTCCCAGTGCGTCGGGGCGCCGACAGGAGCCTGTGCGGGGGCCGATTCCTGCTCTACCGGAGCGATCCAGGAACAGAAACCTATGTTATCCAGAAATATGAACCGTGCTTACAAAGCAAATTCTAAGTATATCAAGAACCTTTTCTCTAACGCGGACGTAAAACGGTCAAAATCCTATAAAAGCCGAGTATCGATAGCTAACAAATTACGTTTGCCTGGCCCGGAGTTGACTTCGGTACCATATTCCGGGACCTTCCCTACGTTCACAATGAACTGATTGCGGTCCGTCGGGTAGACGGTCACGGTAAGACGCATGGGTACGCCGTTCCCGTCGAAGGCGGTCCTGAATATTTCGTACATCGCAATCCGGCCATCCGAAGGGAGCTTGAAGAAGTCTTCCTCGGTCGGGTTGGGTGCGCGCACAGTGATCCAGTCGCGATAACCGACCTGGTGGATGCGGAGTGCATCGGCCAGGTATCGTACGGTTCCTTCGTCGATGTTGCGGGCGCTCCTGAGCCGCTCGGCACCGCGGTCCGCGAACTCCATCGGGTAATACGACGTCTGCATCGACCAGGGGATGCCGTCGATGAAGCGCCGCGCATGCCTGCTGATGACCTCGGTGCCTTGGGTTATCCCCAGCCCGGAGGAGACATCATCGGAGGCTTCCTGGATCTCGACCTGCAGTGGGCTGGTCGAGGCTTTCCTGGCCCGCTGGCTCACCTCCGACAGGTAGCTGGCACCTTCGTCGCCGCCTACACCGGTCTCGGGATCGCCGGACAGTGTGGAGACGAAGGAATCGATCTTCTTCGGGACGAAGGTGCCCTGGCCCGGGCGCGTCTCGACCAGTCCCAGGGCGGTGAGCAGTTTGATCGCATCGCGAACGGTGTTTCTCGACGCCCCGTAGCGCTCGCGCAACTCGATCTCGGTCAGCAGCTGCTGGCCTGGCTCGAGTCGGCCTGACTCGATCTGCTCACGCAGATCTTCGGCGATCTGCCGGTACATGGGATTCGCCATCGACCCTCCTCGACGCTCGGGGTGCCCCGATGACGGGGTGATCCTGCCTATCCAGGCCATCCCTGCCATCCGGCTCACCGGAATGTTTTTATCCCGGCTGGTTTATACCCCGCCTGGTGGTGGTAACACCAGGGTAAGTACCAAAGGTTGGGATGACCTGGATGACACGGAACATGGGATCCATCCTAGCAGTAGGTCTGCTTGGATGCACTAGAACCTGCCAGATGGCTCCAGCGAGTCGAACGGGCAGTCTCAACCGGACGTGGGGGACAGTACATCCAGATCGTGGACACGGGGGCACATCGTCGTCCACACGCACCAGGCGCGCGAGAGCACCTCGCCAGGCCGGGGCCACAGGAAGCGGAACCTGCGGAACGAACGCCGCGGGCCGGAAGTGCGGGAGGCCATCATGGCCGGTGTCGTAGTCGCAGTAACAATCGCTCTGTTCTTCGGCGGGGTCGTGGTCGGGGTAATCGCCGTGGTTGCCGTCGCGGTGCGCCGCGAAGACCGGGCCTACACCCTCGTGGGCGATGCGCCCAACCGGATGTCCAAGAGCGCCCGCAGGCTTACCGGGCTGGGCCGCAGGGACCTGGACCCGGAATTCTTCCGGTCGGCCCGCGAGCTTGTTCACTAGACATCAGCGTACTGACCAGCGCTCTTACTCGAATCACGGTCCTCGCGGCTGAACCGGCGAGGGCCCCGGGCCGGGGGCCCTGGGGCCCTCGCCTGCGCTCGTGACCGGGTGTCACCGTTAGTCTGGGCGGCCCCGGTGGCTTCGGCCGGGGGTACCCGGCTGGCTTCGTCCAGATTTGGCTCAGATGAGCCGGGCGGGCTGCGTCATCTGCCGCATCCTCGTTGGATCGTGCGGCATAGCGTGCTTTTGTCAGCTCGAGGTCGCGAAGAGCTGCCATGCCAGCCATCCCAACTGCTGGGCTTGCCCCACATAGTAGAACTGTTCTTACGGTAGGAATATTTGGCATGAAATGGTTTTACGTCACTTGCCGACGGGTATTCGGCTCATAGGTACCAAAGGTTGGGATGGCTAGAATGATAAGAAACATACTAGCTGTTCAGCTCCTTGGTCACAGAAGAACATGTCGTACGGCCCCTACCGGGCCAATCACGGTCCAGCAGGCGGTAGGCGCAGACGGCATGACCGGCTCGTGGGGGTTACAAAGAGGTAAGCCCGGCGGCACCAGGGCCTGCGGATCTCGCTGAGCCGCAGGCGGCGGGGCCCGGCGGTGTCAGCACCGCCGACGCAAGTGCGGGAGGCCATGATGGACCGCATTTTGGTGGCAGTGGCAATCGGGATGGGCCTGGTATTCGGCACCGGGATGATGGTCGGGGTCGTCGCCATGATCGCAATGGCGGTGCGCCGAGAAGACAGACGGTACACACTGACCGGCAATGCGCCGGACGCTGCCGCCCGCGGGGTGCGGCGGCTGGCCGGCGTCGGGCTCCGCGACATAATCTCGCCGGACGACGGGCAGGTGCCGCGATGAGCGTCACCGCGGACGTGATGGCCGTCGTGCTGTTCCTCTTCTTCACGGTGGGAGTCGCCGTCGGAGTCGTCGTGGTGATCGCCTTGTCCGCCCGCCGGGCGGATCAGGTGGATCGCTGGAGCCGCCGTCAGGGAACGCCCGCGGCCCCCTCCGGCTACTCCGACGACGACGAGCCAGACGAGCCAGACGACCAGCCGCCGTGGTGGCAGACGCGCGGCGACGACTGAGGGCCGGCGGGTCCGCACCGCGCGGGTCGAGGATTGTCACCAGGCCGTCCTAAGCTCAGCATGTGAGCGACGAGCAGAACGACCCGGGCTTTCCGTGGGCGCAGGGCAGCGCGACCGGCATCGGGTCGATGCCGGGGACCGATCCGGCGGAGGCGACGCGGGTGGTCGCGGGCGAGCTGCCCGACTTCCCGTTCCTGCCGGAGTTGCCGGACCGGGGGCCGGGAGCGGACGTGGTCGGGCGTACCGCCGGGCTGCTGATCGACATTCCGGTCGAGGTCACCCCCCGCGGCTGGCGGCTGGCCGAACGGCCCGGGCGGGACCTGGGGCGGGCCAGGTCGATGCTCTCCTCGGACCTGGACGTCCTGGCCGAGGTGCTCGACGGTTACCATGGTCTGGTCAAGATCCAGCTCTGCGGCCCGTGGACCCTGGCCGCGGCGCTTGAGTTGCCGCGCACGATGAACGTGGCCGTGGCCGACCCGGGCGCGGTCGCCGACCTGACCGCCTCCCTGGCCGAAGGCGCAGCCGCCTACGTGGCCGAGATCCTCAAGCGCGTGCCCGGGGCGAAGCTGGTGGTCCAGCTCGACGAGCCGTCGCTTCCCGCCGTGGCCGAGGGCGAGGTGCCGACCGCGAGCGGGCTGTCGCGGCTCGCCGCGGTCGAGACGGATACGTTGCGGGACGGCCTGGCCGAGGTACTCGCGAGCATTCGCGGCTACACGGTTGTGCACTGCTGTGCCACTACGGTCCCGTTCGGAATCATCCGGGCGGCGGGGACGAATGCGGTCTCCTTCGACCTCAGCCAGCTGCGGCGGGGTGAGGAAGACGCGGTCGCCGAGGCCGCGGAGGCAGGGATGGGACTGCTGACGGGCGCGGTCGCGACCATCCCCGACGGGGTCGGCGAGACGGGCCGGGGTGATAGGTCCGGACGTAATGATAGGTCCGGCCGGGGCGACCGGGCTCGCGGCCAGGGTGATGAGGCTCGCGAGCGTGACGAGGCTCGTGAGACGGCGGAGCGGGTGATCCGGTTCTGGCGGCGGCTGGGGCTGCCGCTGGCGACGCTCGCGGAGCAGGTGGTCATCACGCCGGCCTGCGGGCTGCCCGGGACGTCGATGGCCCAGGCGCGGGACGTGTTGACCCGGTGCCGGGAGGCCGCCAGCATGTTGCCGGAGCTGATCGAAGAGACCGGGGGCGAGACCAGATGAGCGAGCACGACGCGGGCGGGGCAGACGGGGCGGAGGTCCAGGCGGCGCCGGCCGAGGCCAGGCGGCGGCATGCCGACCTGAGCCTGGACATCACCGAGGCTGATCACCGGTACTACGTGCTGGACTCGCCGACCATTTCCGACATCGACTACGACACCAAGATGCGCGAGCTGCGCGCGCTCGAGGAGCAGTACCCCGACCTGCGCACGCCGGACTCGCCGACCCAGACCGTGCACGGCTCGATCTCGACGCTGTTCACCCCGGTCGAGCACCTGGAGCGGCTGCTCAGCCTGGACAACGTCTTCACCGACGAGGACCTCGGCAGCTGGTCCGACCGCGCGACGAAGCTCGGCGGCGAGGGGCCCTATCTGTGCGAGCTGAAGATCGACGGGCTCGCGATCGACCTCGTCTACCGCGACGGCGCGCTGGTCAAGGCGGCCACCCGGGGCGACGGCCGCACCGGTGAGGACGTCACGCCGAACATCCGGACGATCGCCTCCATCCCCGCGCGACTGAAAGGCTCGGACTGGCCGGAAACGCTCGAGGTCAGGGGCGAGGTCTTCCTGCCGGTCGAGGCGTTCGGGAAGCTGAACGAGTC
Organism: Actinomycetota bacterium; assembly: GCA_003168295.1. The sequence goes on along the minus strand of PMST01000577.1, from coordinate 549 downwards.
CCTGCTCGACGCGGGCAAGCCCGCGTTCGCCAACCCGCGGAACTCGGCGGCCGGATCGCTCCGGCAGAAGGACCCGCGGGTCACCGCGAGCCGCCCGCTCGATGCGATCATCCACGGCATCGGCCGGGTCGAGGGCTCGGGTGGCGAAGCGAACGAAGCCGGCCAGGCCGACGAGGCGGGCATCAGCGGTACCGCCGCCGGACCGGGCGAGGCAGGGCACCTGGAGGGGGCGCCCGACACCCAGTCCGGCTGGTACGAACGGCTGCGCGGCTGGGGCCTTCCGGTCAGCGGCCTGTACAAGGTCGTGCCCGACATGGCCGGGGTTCGTGCGTACATCGCCTACTACGCCGAGCACCGGCACGACCCGCCGTACGAGATCGACGGCGTGGTGGTGAAGATCGACCAGCTCGCGCTGCAGCGCCAGCTCGGCTCGACCAGCCGCGCGCCGCGGTGGGCCATCGCGTACAAGTACCCGCCGGAGGAGGTCACCACCAGGCTGCTCGACATCCGGGTCAACGTCGGGCGGACCGGCCGGGTCACCCCGTTCGC
>PMST01000376.1 GCA_003168295.1 Actinomycetota bacterium | reverse complement strand
GTCCTTCGGCGAGCAGCGCCAGGAGAACGTGCGGGATACTCACGACATCACCATGCTAAGCATCATGCTGAGCATAATACTCGGCATACTCGCGCTGGGCAACGCAGACTGCGCCGAGCCGGATGCGCGCAAGCTCCAGCGTCCCGGCCGGCTGTGTCGCATGCGCCAGGACTTTCACCCTTGACTCCTACAAGCGGGCGGGGGTCATGCTCGCCGAGGCCAAGCTTCCCGCCACAAAGCGGCCGGACGTCATCGACGCCCTGGTCGTGATAGCAGCCGCGCTCCACGATCCCGCCCAGATCCTCACCAGCAACCCGGGCGACATCACCGCCTACGCTGCTACCCTCGACCACGCCGACATCGTCATCGAGCAAGTCTGAGACGGCTCACGGCGCGGTTCACCTTGAGGCGCGCCGATCCCGGTGAGTCCCTGCGAATGACGCTGGCCCGGGCTTACTCCGCGAAGGGGTCGAGCACCTGGACTCCGGCCAGCTCAAAGTCCTTGACATTGCGGGTGACCACGATCATGCCGTGCACCCGCGCCGTTGCTGCGATGAGGGCGTCGATCACTGGGATGGGCTGCGCGTACTGCTGCCGGCCCCAGGCAGCGGCGACCGGGAGGGTGACCGGGAGAACCCGGTCCTCGAACCCGGTCTCCACATCCCGAAGCCAGCGCTCGAGGGCGGAAGCCTGGTGCCGGTCTCCCCGGCCGCGAACTCTCGCGATCCCCTGCTCGATCTCGCCCAGGGTCAGCACGGAGACGTGCAGCCGGTCCGGCGGCGTGGCCGCGATCCAGTCGGCTACGCCCGCCGCCGGCTGGCGCTTGCGCGTCTCCGACAGCACGTTGGTGTCGAGCAGGTAGGTCACGTGCCGGCCTCAAGATCGACCGCACGTCCGAAGTCGGCCTTGCGCTCGGCCTCGATCTCCGCGAAGACACCGACGGTCCCCTCGTCGAACTTCGGACCGCCGAGCAAGATGCCCGCCAAGTCCACCGCAGGCCGGATCAGCCTGCGATACTCACCGATATCGACGACTACCGCGACATCCTCACCGTGCCGGGTGATGACCTGCGGCCCATCGCTCGTAACCGCACGGATCATCTCACTGAAGCGCTGCTTGGCGTCTTGGATCTGCCAGTGATCCGGAGTCGGCGACGTCATGAGCACCTTCCTAGATCCATCTAGTCCTGTCTAGACAGATTACTACCAACTAGTGCCCGGTGGGGGATCAGAGCCTGGCGGCGGGCGGGCGGTAGCCGGGGTGGACGCCGGTGGCGAGCCCGTGGCGGACGGCGAGCCGTTCCAGTAGCTCGCGCAGTTGCGCCCGCTCGTCGGCGTCGAGGCCAGGCATCGCCGTCCCCGGCCTCATCCTGCGCCTGCTGCCCCGACCGCTCGCCTGGGCCGGCCTGGTGATCGCGGCCATCAGCGTCATCTCCACGTTCGCGTTGCTGACGTCCGCACTCGACTTCACCTTCCCGATCGGGCGCTTCCTCGGGCTGGTCTGGCTCATCGCCGCTAGCATCACGCTCCCTGCCCACCGCCGCACCGCCGTCGGCCGTGCCTAGCGACGAGCAGGTCAGCCGCCTGTCTCAAGGCCTCTTCCGTCAGGCTGTCCCGAACCCGCTGACCATGAGTGCAGGTGTCGTTAATCGTTTGCCGGCCGGCGTGCGCATCGCCGATGATTGCGGCCATGGCCATGACCCGGCGAGCCGATATGTTCACCGCGGACGGCAAGCCGTCTGACGACGACCCGCGTGAGAACGGGCCCAGGCTGGGCGACGAGCGCGTCACGCTGATCGAATCCCTGCGCCGCCAGCGCCTCACCCTGGAGATGAAGTGCTCAGGTCTTGATGCGGAGGCTATGGCGCGGCGTTCGGTCGAGCCGTCGACGATGTCGCTCCTGGGGCTGGTGCGGCACCTGGCCGAGGGAGAGCGTGCGACGTTCCGGGTGATGATGGCGGGCCAGGACGTGCCCCGGCTGTTCGGCTCCGGTGACGGTGATTTCGATGGTGCCGTTCCCGACCCCCGGGTGGTGGCGGAGGCGTGGGACGCATGGCGGGCGGAGGCGGACTTCGCCACGCGGTTCGTAGCCGGGGCGCCCAGTCTCGACACCACCGGCGACGATCCCGAGAATCAGCATGGCAGCGGCGGAGGGCCGATGTCGCTGCGCGAGGCGCTGGTCGGAATGATCGAGGAGTACGCCCGTCACATGGGTCACGCCGACCTGCTGCGCGAGCGGATCGACGGACGCCTAGGCCAGTAAGGATCCTGGACAGTACCGGTGCGCCGCTAACACCCCGACGACCTCCAGGTGCGCCGGGTCGGCTAGTACTGGCCGAGGAAGGACTTGACCTCCGGGCCGGCGACCTGGGCGCCGTAGCCGGAGTTGAGCACCAGGCAGGCGACCGCGACGTCCTGGCTCGGGTCGAAGGCGACGAGCCAGCTGTTGGGCTGCTCCTCGCCCTGGACGTCGGCGGTCCCGGTCTTGGCGTAGACGCCCGGGCCGAACCCGATCGGCGCGGCGGTCCCGCTGGTGACCACGGCCTGCATCATCTCCTTCAGCTGCGCGTCGGTGCTGGGCGGAAGCGCGGTCGCGGTGACCCGCTTGGTTCCGGACAGCAGGATCGGCTGCCTGAACGTCCCGGCGTCCACGGTGGCCGCGACCGAGGCCATCGCCAGCGGGGATGCGACCAGTTCCCCTTGGCCGAACGCCTCCTCGGCTAGCTCGGAGCCGCTGGCGCTGGCCGGGGCGTTGAAGTAGCTGGCCGACGCGCCGGTAATGCCGATGTCCCAGTTCTGGTCGAGGCCGTAGTAGTCCTTCGCGGTGCGAGCCAGGGCACCAGTCAGGTGCGGCCACTGCGTGGTGAAGGCGTTGTTGCAGGACTGGGCGAAGTCGGTGATGAACGGGGTCGAGGCCGGCTCGGACTCGTTGTCATCGTTGTGGTAGGTGATCCCCTGCACCGTGTACGCCTGGGGGCAGGCGACATCGCTGGACGCGGTGAGCACCCCGGTGTTGATCAGGGCGGTGGAGGTAATGATCTTCATCGTCGAGCCCGGCGCGACCTTAGCGGTGAGGGCGAAATCGTTGAAGCCGTCATTGTTGGCGATGGCCAGGATCTTGCCGGTGGAGGGCTGGATGACGACCATCGAACTGCTGCCGTGCGCGGCCACGGCGGAACGCGCGGCGGCCTCAGCCTGCGGGCTGATCGTGGTGTTCAGGGCCGCTATGTTGTTCGGCGGGATGACGACCGCCTGGCTGTTCGGCACCAGGTGGTTCGCGGCGGTCTGGATCTCGACGTACAGGCCGGGACTCCCCCGTCCCGGCGGTGCCTTGCTCTGCAGCAGTCCCGCGATCGTCGTCAGCCCGGGATCCTTGTACGAGGTGAGTTCGTTCCCGCTGGCGTCGTTGACCGAGGCGACCTGGGGAGCCACCACGACCGCGGCCAGGTGGGTGGACGCGGTCAGGTTCGGCGCGAGGACATCGGGCACCCAGGCGATGTACCACAGCGATGAGTTCCGCTGCTGGTAGGTGACCAGCGACGCGCTGTACTTCCAGGCGCCGCGCAGCGTCTTGGTGCCGTCGGTGGCGGACACCGTGGCGTTGATCGCGTACCCGACCGATTCACGCGGCGTCGACGACGTGCCCGCTGATGACGTGCCCGCCGGGGCCACGGTGCTCGCTTGGGCCGTGGCCATCAGCTTCTGCAGGCCGAGGTCTTTGCCGTAGGCGGCCAGCGCGGCCTGGGCGACGGCGGGGTGATTGGTGTAGCGGGCGGCCTGCCGGAGGTCACCGGTCTGCCACGCCTGGAGGAACGCGGTGGTGATCTGTCCGGCGTCTTGGGCGGGCGTGCTTCCGGTCGGCGTGAAGCCCGTCACGTTCGGGTTGGTGCCGGAGCCGACCACCGTGACGATGACCGCGGCGATCCCGGCGACCACGGCCACCGCCGCCGCGGTCACCGCGACCGTGATCGCGCTGAACCCGAACATGCTGTA
>PMST01000513.1 GCA_003168295.1 Actinomycetota bacterium | reverse complement strand
CGGGAGTGGGACACCCGGGCCGGGACGATCGAGCTGGCGATCCCGAAGCTGCGGGCCGGGTCGTACTTCCCCGGTTTCCTGGAGCACCGGCGGCGGGCCGAGCGGGCGCTGGCCTCGGTGGTGGCCACGTCGTACCTGCTGGGGGTCTCGACCCGGCGGGTGGAGAAGCTCGCCGCCGCCCTCGGCGTCGTCGGGGCTGTCGAAGTCGCAGGTCAGCGCGATGGCCAGCGAGCTGGATGATCTCGTCGATGGCTTCCGGAACCGGCCGCTGGACCGCGGGCCGTACACGTTCTGCTGGATCGACGCGCTGAATTGGAAGGTCGGCGAGGGCGGCCGCACCGTCAACGTGCACTGCCTGATCGCGACCGGCGTCAACGCCGACGGGTGCCGCGAGATCCTCGGCATCGACGTGACCAGCTCCGAGGACGGCGCGGGCTGGCTGGCGTTCCTGCGCGGCCTGACCGCCCGCGGCCTGGCCGGCGTGCAGCTGGTGACCAGCGACGACCACGCCGGGCTGGTGAACGCGATCGCCGCGGTGCTGCCCGGAGCCGCGTGGCAGCGCTGTCGTACGCACTGAAAGCGTAAGGAAATAACACGGCGTTTCGTGGTTCCTGGTTTGATGCAGTGCTATGAGCGTTCCGGGTGATGTTCTGGACCAGCTCGGCTTGCGGCTGGAGGTATTACTGCCGCATCTGAACGAGCGTCAGCGCAGGCTGCTGCTCGGCGCGGAGGCGCGGCTGCTCGGCCACGGCGGCGTGCGGATAGTCGCGCGGCTGGCCGGGGTCAGCGAGACCACGGTCCGCAAGGGCGTGTTCGAGCTCGAGGATGACCAGGGCCCGCTACCGGATGGGCGGGTCCGGCGGCCTGGCGGGGGTCGTAAGAGCGCTGATGAACGGGACGGGCGGCTGGTCCCGGCGCTGCTGGCCCTGGTCGAGCCGGACGAGCGGGGTGATCCGGAGTCGCCGCTGCGGTGGACAACTAAGTCGCTGCGGCATCTCGCTGAGGAGCTGGCCCGGCAGGGACACCGGGTATCGGCGCCGACGGTGGGCCGGCTGCTGCGCCAGGCGGGTTTCAGCCTGTAGGGCACCGCCAAGACGCTCGAGGGAGCCCAGCACCCGGACCGGGACGCGCAGTTCCGTTACATCAGTCAGCAGGTCCGCGAGCACCAGAACGGCGGCGAGCCGGTCATCAGCGTCGATACCAAGAAGCGCGAGCAGCTGGGACGGCTGCCGATCCCGGGCCGGGAATGGCGGCCGAAAGGCGATCCGGTCCAGGTCGAGGACCACAGTTTCTTCTTCACCGGTCCCGAGGTCGAGCAGGCCATCCCCTACGGGATCTACGACATCACCGCGAACACCGGATGGGTCAACGTCGGCATCGATCACGACACTGCGGCTTTCGCGGTCGCCTCGGTCCGCCGCTGGTGGCTGGCTCGCGGCCGAACAGACTACCCGCAGGCCAGGCGGCTGCTGATCACGGCGGATGCCGGCGGATCCAACAGCTACCGTTACCGCGTCTGGAAGGCCGAACTGGCCGTCCTGGCCGCCGAGGCCGGGCTGGTGATCACCGTCTGCCATTTCCCTCCGGGCACGTCCAAGTGGAACAAGATCGAGCACCGGCTGTTCTCCCACATCACTATGAACTGGCGGGGAAGGCCGCTGACCAGCCACGACGTGGTCGTTAAGACCATCGCGTCCACCCGCACCAGCAGCGGGCTGCGGGTGGAAGCAGAACTGGACACCGGCACCTATCCCACCGGGGTATCGGTGACCAAGGCGCACCTGGACGCCCTGCCGATCCAGCACCACGCCAGCCACGGCTCCTGGAACTACACCATCTGCCCGCAGACCGCGAGCACTGCCGCTGGCCTCTCTCCCGGCCGGGCCACGGCAAGAAGACAGGCCCTGGATATGCTCACCGATACCCGGCTGACCGCGATGCACCGGTCAGAGCTTGGCCAGTTGGCCGCTGACCTGGCCCCGGCCCAGGCAGCCCAGGCCGAGCAGCGCCGCTATGAAGATCGCGGCGGCCGGCGCCGCAAAGCCAGGGGAGACCACGGCCGCCCCCTGCTCACAGACGCTGACCGTGTCCTGATCACCATCATCTACCTGCGGCACGTCAGCTCACAAAAGGTCCTGTCCGAGCTGCTCTGCATCAACCCGGCCTCCATCGGTCAGGCCATCAAGGACACCCGGCAGCTCCTGGAACAGCGCCAGGTCACGATCACGCCCACCAGCTTGCGCTTCACCCGCGCCCAGGACCTGCTCGACTACCTTGCCCACGGGCAGGCCCGCATCCCCCAGCCGCCGCACGGCGAGCTGTCCGACCCGGCGCTGACCGGGATGAGCCGCCACGAATTCCAGCGGCTCGCCAGCCGCCTGGCTATCCCACACGCCGCCACGATCGAACGCCGCCGCTACCGGCAGCGCGGTGCTGACCGCCTACCCGGAACCCGCGGCGGCATCTTCCGTCAGAAGATCACCGACACCGACCGGATCCTGGCCACGATCCTCTACCACCGCAAGCTCTGCACCGGCGAGGTCCTCGCCGACCTCTTCCGCGTCAGCCGCAGGACCATCGGCACGGTCATCGCGGACATCACCCCGCTGCTCGAACAACACGGCCCCGTCATTGAAGCCGCCGGCACCAGATACGCCACCGCAGCCGACATCCTCGCCTCGGTGACGAATAACACCACTCCGAATGCAGCCACAGAACCATCGTGTTGATTCTTTACGCTTTCACTACCATCGCAACCTGCTCACCCGGGTGCCCAAGACCGCCCAGCCGTGGGTGTCCACCCTGGTCCGCACCATCTTCGAGCAGCCCGATCCGGCCTCGGTCCGGGCCCAGCACCGCCAGGTCGTCGCCGCGCTCGATGCCAAGCTGCCGGCCGCCGCCGCCCATCTCGACGAGGCCCGCGACGACATCCTGGCGTTCACCGCGTTCCCCCGCGAGGTGTGGCGCCAGGTCTGGTCCAGCAACCCTCAAGAGCGGCTGAACAAAGAGGTCAGGAGACGGACCGACGTGGTGGGCATCTTCCCTGGCCGCGACGCCATCATCCGCCTGGTCGGCGCGGTGCTGGCCGAGCAGAACGACGAATGGACCGAGTCCCGCCGCTATATGGGACTGGAAATCCTCGCCGCCTGCCGTAAAGCGATGCAGCCCGGCGTGGGAAAGAATGGCACTAGTGAGGCTGGATTGACGATAGAGGCCATTCCTGCTTAAATCGACATAGGTTGCGAGGTGGCCATTTCATACACCATCTCTCGGGACGTGGCCCCCGGCTCAGCAGGAGTTCGCCGACCTGCCTCCGGCCGCGCGAGCATCCCTAGCGGCATTCATGGACGCAGTCGTGATCGTGGATCCGGTGCAGTACCAGCGCCGCCGCGACGAGCGTGATGAAGTCACTGTGCCGCTGCGCTCACTGCATTTCGGCCCGGCGGCAGGCCCGGTCACGTTTCAGTGAAAACGACCGCCGCAAAATCTGCTACGGCGACGCGGCGGCACTATTCGGCCTCCCCAGGTAAGTCCACGTCACCACCACCCGTGCAGCTCTCAAGCCGGCACAGGGCATAATCTGCCCAAACGGGGTGGCGTTCCCGCCTCCCCCCAGCTGAATTGCCCCGGATGGTGTCGCCATGGCCGGCCTGCCAGACTTGATAGCGCTGCTCTACCGGGCCGACTGGACCCGCCTGTCCCTGTCGGCCGAGCTGCGCGCCGAATATGGCGAGGAGCCACTCCCGCCTCCGCCTCCGCCTCCGCTCCCGCGCTCACCGCGCAAATACCGGTCCCGCTGGTACCGCGACTGGCCGGGGCAGAAGCAGGATAACGGCCGCTACGTGGCACACGGAGCGCTCCTGATCGGTCCCGGCGGCCGGTGGCGCCTGGTGTGCCCGGACCCCGGCCGGGGCGCCGGGGGAGAGGCCGCCGAGGGCAACGACGGGGAGCACCTCTGGTCGTGGCGGCCGCTGGAGACGGAAGGTCCTGCGCCGCTCCCGGTCAGGGAGAACGGCGCCTATCTGCCGGTTCCGGAGCTGCTCTGCCCCTCCCGCCTGCTCGGCGGGTACACGCTGGAGGAGCTGGGTCCGGTGACCGTCGCCGGGCGCGACGCGATCGCGGTCGCGGCCACGCCGCGCCGTGATGCGCTCGGATCCCGTCCCGCCCAGCAGGCCGACGACCGCATTGAGGTTGCTGTGGACGCCGAGCTCGGCATCCTGCTCCGCCGGATCGAGACGTCCGCGGGCGAGCTGGTCACCCTCACCGAGCTGACCGACGTGACGATGGACCCGCCGGAGGCCGCCGACCCGGCCCGGTTCGCTCCGCGACCGGGCAGCCACCTCGGCGATCCCAAGGGGGAGAAGCCAGCGGTCAGCGGGCCTGGCTGGGCGGCCGCGAACCTGGCGGCGAGTGGCCTCAGTGCGCTGGCCAGGTGTCAGCTCAGCAAGCCCGATCGCGCTGCGCCCGCCGAGCAGCCGGAGGCGATGCCATCGCCCGATCCGGCCCCACTTGAGCCGGCCGGCGGCGCACCGCCGCCCGGCGAGGTCCTTGAGCTGCTGTACCGCAGCGGCGAGCCCAAGGTCCTCAGCGCTACGGCGCGGCAGTGGCTCGACTTCGCCGCCGTCGCCAGGCCGATGTCAGAAGAAATGCGCGCCGGGGGAGGCGGCTTCGCTTCCCTCCTCGATACGGTGACCAGCGTCATGAACGTGACCCGCACCGAAGCCCGGCTGCGCGTCAGCGGCCCGGACCGGTACCGCCTGGACTATTCCGCCCGCCCGCGCCCCGTAGATGCGACGACGATCTCCTGCGACGGCGAGCGCTGCTGGCGGGTCTTCCAGGACTGGATCGCGGTAGGTCCGGCCACTTCGCTACGGGAGCCGATTGTGTCCCTGGCCGAGTCGTCCTGGCTGCTTCGCCTCGGGCTATCCGGCGGCGCGGAGCTCACCTACCGGGGTCGGCCCGCCCGCCAACTCCGCGTGACATCCTCAGGTGGCGAGCAGGTCCTGGGGCTGCTGATGAGTTTCCCCGCCGACGCGATCGTGGACGCCGAGACCGGCTGCCTGCTCCGCCTGCTCTGCTACACCGACGACACGCTGGCGATCTGGTCGGAGCTGGACGACATCAGCACCGAGCCCATCGACCCGGACGAGTTCCAGGTGCACGTCCCGCCCGGTACCCGCATCGTCGAGGCGACCGGCAATGTGATCACCGACGCCGTCGCGGCCATACCCGGCGTGAAGGGAACCGCGGCTCGCGCCGCCGCTGAGGCCGTCAACCGCACGGTCGGCGCCGTCTCCGCCGCCCGCAGCTTCTGGGACGACCTGCGCGGCCATCGCTAGTCAGAAGCGCGCCGCTGGCTAGCGGTCGTACCTCGCTGCGGTGACCAATCTGGTCGTCGGCGATGCCTAGCTCGGCCCAGACCCTTCGGCCGGGATGTCTTCACCAGGCTCAGCCATGGCTGCCTCATCGTTGCCCTCCCAGGAGAACTCCACACCGGGCCGCCCGTCCCGCTCCATCTCGCGGTAGCCCATCTCTCCCTGGACGGCGATGAAGCCGAAGCTGCCCGACCTGTCCTCGGCGAACTCAATGAACGCGGGTGCCACGAGGTTCAGGGCGCCGCAGTTCCACAGGTCTGCCTGCGTGATCCGCCACCTGCCAGCGATGCGCATCATCGTTCCTCCAGATCTGCTAACTGCTGTCCGTCGGCCGCCTGATGCTCAGCCCGGAACTCTCCCGGCTACGCCGAGTTTCGGCTACTCCCGGCCGAGGATGCGCAAGCCGTGGTACTGCTCGAAGTCCTCGTAGTCCTTAAGGTTCAAGGTGGCGAGCGGGATGCCATGGGTGAGGCAGCAGGCCGCGACCCACATGTCGTTGACCGGCCGCGGTCGTCCACGCTGGACGGCTGCCGCGGACAGTCGGCCCCAGGTGGCGGCTACTGCCTCATCACCGGGCAGTACCGCGATGTGGGACAGCCAGCTGGTGAGTTCATCGCGGCGGTGCTGGCCCCAGTTGCGGATCTCCGCCCACTTGGCCAGCTCTCCAAAGGTCACGAAGGTGATCAGCGGCTCGCGGCCGATCAGGCGAGTGGCAAGCGGTCCGGCGAGTGTTCCCTTGTGCAGCAAGGAGGCGACATCGGTATCCAGGACGACTGGGTCCACGGCTGGGATCAGGCCAAGTCGCGGTGACGCTCGGCGTAGGTGAAGGCCAGGAACTCCTCTAGTTCCTCGTCGGACTCGAAGGTATCCGCGGCAAGCTCATCGAGAGAACGGATCGGCCGGGTACCCTTCGCGGCAAGCAACTGCGTGACCGACAGGCCCGGACGGGCGGCCGCCTTACCTGCATTGCTGTCTGCGCTTGATGTGCTCACTGGTACCACTCTCCTAAGCGCTGCCTACCCTCTTATGTTAGGCGCCTTAGGTGCATCACACGCAATACGTGTATCAAGGCGCAGCAGAGTGTATCGCCGTTCGCCGCGGACGTAAGCCCGGCGCTCTTGGCGACATTACGCAAAGTAACAGGATAAGCGGCACGGGCGCTGCGACCGTGGACCGGTTCGTGGACCGAGCCATCTGGGCAATCGGTGCAATCAGGGCTATCGGGGGCAGGACTCCGTGCTATCCGTGCAGGTAGTGCGTCTGGAGCGTCGCGCCGGGCTTCTCATAATCCGCCGGTCGTGGGTTCGAGCCCCACCCGCCCCACCCATCCCTGTTCTGCCGAGCTGGCGACCGCGCCGATTAATATGCCGAACGGGCTGCATCCGTGTCCGGAGGACAGCGGTCAGCGGTTGCGGTAGGCGGTGCTCCGGTGCTGTACGTCGAGCACCAGCACGATCAGACGGTCGTCGTGGATCTCGTAGAGTATGCGCCAGTCTCCCGCTCGTACTCGCCACGTTCCTTGGTCACCAACGAGCTGGGTTGCCTGGCCCGGTCGCGGGTTGTCCGCGAGCCGGTCAAGGACTGACTGGATCCGGCGCTGGACCGCCTTGTCAAGCTTTTGGAATGCCTGGCTGGCGTGTTCCCGAAATACGACCTCGTAGGTCATCGGTCACAGGCCAGCTTCGGCCTTGACCTGTTCCCATGGGATCAGCGGCTCGCCCGCCTCGATGCTTGCGCGGGCCTCGCGCGCAGTGGCTGCGTCAGCGAAGTCCTCCAGGAGCCCGGCCAGCTCTTCCGATGACAAACGCTCCAGCTGGGGCCCGAGCTCCGCCGGGACAATAACGGCAACGCGCTCGCCGTGCTCCGTCAGGTAAACGACGTGGCCACGGGCCGCATCGCGTGCCGCGGCGGCGACGTCGTCCGGCTCTGGCGTGCCGTCGATTGCAAGCTCGCTCATCGTCATTTCCTCCCTCTGTTAAGTAAGGGTACATTCGCCCGTCTAACGGATGCAGCTCGCAGCCTCCGTCTCTATGTCGGGCCGTGAGCATCGCAGATCATCGTTACGTTCAGTAGCAGGAGACGGAACACAGGGCCTCGATGCATGGACCGGTTCGTGGACCGGGTCGCCAGGTAACCTCGGCGCGACGAGTGCCGTCAGAGCAAGTGTTCGTGCTATCGGTGCAGTTAGCGCATACGTCGCACCAGATCAGGCTCCTCATAATCCGCCGGTCGTGGGTTCGAGCCCCACCCGCCCCACCAGCCGTTTTACTAGTAGCATCGGTCAAGCCATGGACCGGATCGTGGAGTCGTTGTTCCCAACAGTCCTGGCTGATGGTGACTTGCGCCCGTCGACCCCTCGATGCCTCCGCGTATCTGCGGAGGATTCTCGTCGAGGTGGGCGCCGGCCAGCTCTCTGAGTCCACTACCGCCGAGATCTAAGCCCGTCTGAACTATCTGCTACGACGCCCTCAGCCGCGGGAACGCAGGCGGACGTTGGGCAGCTCGGGTGCGGGAAGCGTGTGCTCCCACACGTCCGGGAACGCGCCGTAACGCCCCGGAGCGCCGGGCGTCCGGTCGGCGCGCTGGCGCTGCCATTCCTTGCGGAAGGCGACTACCTCCTCGTGGCTGCGGCCGATGAAGTTCCACCACATGACGATCTGCTCACCGAACGGCTTACCCCCCAGGACGAGGACCCGCGTCGGCTCCGACGGACTCGCCTCAAGCGTAATCGCCGAGGCACCGGCAGGCTGGAACAGGATCTCACCCGGCCGAGCCACGGCGCCGCCCACGGCCAGGCTGCCGGTGTCGCAGAGGAATCCGTGCTCGTGGCCCACGTCGAGCTTGACGTCAAGCGAATGCCCGGCCGCCAGGGTCACCTCCGCCCCGACGAGAGCCGAATACATCGGCACCGGCGACGTCTGCCCGAAAAGGCTGCCGAGGAAGACCAGAACCTTCGCTCCGTCGACGTCAGTGACCGGCGGCTCATAGTGCGCGAACCCCGGAGCGGCGAACCGGTCCGCTTCGGGCAGCGCGATCCACAGCTGCGCGCCGTGGAGCACAGTCGTCGTCGGTGTGGAGTACTCCGAGTGAGCGATGCCGGAACCGGCGGTCATAAGGTTCAGCTGCCCCGGGCGGACCAGCGCTTGGGTGCCGGTCGTGTCGCGGTGCTCGACCTCGCCGGTAAACAGCCAAGAGGCGGTCTGCAGCTCGGTGTGCGGATGGCCGGGCACCGCCATCCCGCCGGTCAGGGACACGTCGTCGGGCCCGTAGTGGTCCACGAAGCACCATGCCCCGATGAGCGACTGCGCCCTTTGCGGCAGACTGCGCCGCACCGTCATCGCCCGCGGACCGCCGAGCGGCACGTTCCGGTAGGGCAGCACGACAGGCCCGGCTGAACCATCCTCATGCCGTTCGCACGTGAACTCGGTGGGGGACCGGTCCAGGTTGCTCACTGTCCCAGCCTAACCTCACAGGTGCCGGGGTACGCCCGCCGCGCCCGTGCTGACCGCTGTGACCTCTGGTCGCCAAGCCGGTAGGCACGTCTGCCGCAGGAAGTGACCCGGGTAGCCCGGAAACCGAGGGAGACCACCCGGCGAGCCGAGGTGTCCAACAATTGTTATACGATAGATCTATGAGCGTTGGATTCCGTCCCACCGAAGAGGATCTCCGCGTCATCGAAGCCAACCGCCGCGAGGACGAGAAGACCAGCGACGTCATCCGCCGCGCGCTGCGACTGCTTGACCGCGAAGCATGGGAAGAGCGCGCGCGCGCCGACATGCACCGGCTGAGGGACGAGGACCTGTCTGCCGCGGCGGACGCTTGGGAGTACGACGCCGACGGCAACATCCGGATCACCGGCACAAGTCTCACCGTTCCGCCGCGCCCGGCCGATCCCGTATGATCCGCGGCGCCGTCTACCCGGTGGATCTGGGCGACGCCAAGCGCGGGCACGAGCAGCGAGGTCGGCGCCTTGGCCTGGTCATCAGCATCGAGCAGAACGCCTGGTCCACGGTGACCATCCTCCCCACCTCGACCAGCGCTCAGGCGGCCATCTTCAGGCCGGACGTGGTCATCGCGGGGCGGGACACCAAGATCTTGATCGACCAGATCCGCACCATCGACACCCGGTATGTCTCCGGAGAACTCGTGGACTACCTGTCCCGCGATGACATGACGCAGGTCGAGCACTGCCTGTCCCGGCACTTCGGCCTGCTGCGTTGACAGGGGTCACGGGTCCGTCAACTTTCGTAACTTTCCCTTGTTGTTACCTGCGTCCCCGCACAGGCGGCCATAGAAGGTGATGTCGAAAGATCACGCTCTCAGATCGGTGATCAGTATGATGATCAGGCGTTCTACCATGACGGCGCGGGCGCGAGCGGTCATTAGCGATGCGAGCTGAGGGTCCCAGGGGCGGCATGAGGCAATGGCCGCGGTGAGCCGTGGACCGAGTCGCTGCCGAGAATGGGTGCACCGCAGCTGGGATCGTCGCAGACGAAACGCCTGAGCTGAAGCTTTTCACGGGCGAGATGCCCAAGTCGCGCTTCGGCTTCGGCTTGCTGCAGGATGTCCATTACCAGGACAAGGACTACGAGTATGCCTACCTCAGAAACCGCAGCATCGTGAAGCCTGGCGATCTTGAGGGATGGTTCGAGAATTTCCAGACTCCTGCGTCGAGGAATCCTGCGAGAGGGTTTCACCGGTAGATGATGCGACCATGCCAGAGGCGGAGGTCAGTCCGTGTCATGCAGCCGCACAGCGGCCGGCGGCGCTGACGAGGGGCCTCTGCGGCTGCTTCGGTTAGCTGATCCAGTTCACCTGGATGATGACCACGCGTTCGCCGCGGACGTCGGTCAGGTAGACGAGCATCAACGGGCCTTGCTGGACTGTCCGCAGCCCCGGCGGCTCGCCTGTGAACTCCCGTCCATCGAGGAAGATCATCGATTCGCGGACGGTCAGTTCCTCGGCTACCTGACGGACCGCTGCTAGGACGGCAGGCGGCAGTTCGTCGAGCAGGTCATCGGTGACAGGCTCCCAGTGCCAGTCAGCCACCCGCGACCTCGCGGTAGGCCGCCTGGACGATCTCAGCGGCTTCCCGGACTGCCTGGTCCCGGACAGCGGGGTCGGGGTCGGCAAGGGCCCGTTCGGCGGCGTGGAGCCGGGCGGCGACAGAGGGCCGCCGCTCGATGGCGATGGCGGCGCCCCAGCGTTGGTAGAAGTGGCGGATGGGGAAGACACTGTCCTCGTCGCCAGCCTGGGTGAAGG
>PMST01000570.1 GCA_003168295.1 Actinomycetota bacterium | reverse complement strand
CGGCACGAGCAGCCGCGGGCGGCGCGCGGACGGCAGCACGACGAAGTCGCGCCCGCGAACGGGCCGGTCCCGCAGCATCTGGAGGCCCCGCGAGCTGCGGCTGAGCGTCGCGGTGGCCGGCGGTGGCCACAGCACGGCGCAGACATCGCCGAGGCTGGAGCGGCCGGCTGCGGTCACTGAGGTGTCGGCGCTTGCTGGCCGGCCAGCGCGGCCGGCACGCCGGGCAGCGTGTCCGCCGTCTTCTGCCGCGCGGGTCCTACCACCACTCGGATCGTGATGATGAACACGGCCAGGATGAGGCAGCCGTAGATGAGTCCGCTGATGATGTCGGAGAACCAGTGCAGGGTCAGGTAAAAGCGGCTGTACCCCTCGCTGAAGGCCAGCGCGGCGACCACGCCCGTCGACCAGATCGCCGCTCGCCTGCTCCCGCTGATCTCGCGCCAGATGAGGTAGGCGATGAGGCCGTAGAAGACGATGATGCGATCGCATCCACCCGACGGGAACGTGCCAAGCGGGCTGTCCGGGGGACCGAGACGGTGGAAGGTATGCCGGAGCGCTAGCGTCAGGTAGTGATCGAAGACGATGGCCGCGCCGAGCGCCACCGGCGGAAGCCACTTGTGGCTGCGGTAGAACGCCGCCAGGCAGACCGCCGCGGTCACCGCCGCGCCCCAGGTGGTCCAGGTATCGCCGACCTTGGTCGCGCGGTTCATGGCCGACTTCCAGAAGTGCACCCGGTGCTGCCCCATCCAGGTGTAGATCGGCTGGTCGATGTGCGGCCCCGCGTGCACGACCAGCACGCCGAGCAGGCAGGTCAGCGCGTAGACCGCGACCGCGCCGACGGCCAGGATCAGCAGCAGCCCCACGATCGAGGATCGCGTGGCCCGCAAACTGACCGGCTGGTCGCTGCCGTGGTGTCCGTTCAAGGACGCGGTGGCGACGGGAGAACGCCGGATTGACCGCTTAGCCGCGAACGCTGTCATCACCAGGATTACGGCTATCCCTACCGGCCACACCAGCACCACTAGTACCTTGAGCATTTTTTCCTCTTAACCGTAAAATGTCGGGAGGTCGTCGATCGACTTTTGCTTTTAATTGATTTAGTTGGATCTTGTGGATTTCGGGGGCCGGCTACCCGGCCAGCCGTTTGTGATGGCGCCGCCTGACCACGGCCGCGAGCTGTGCGCCGCCCGGCATGGCCGCCACATGCAGGTCGTCGCGAAAATGCCATATGCCGGCGGCCATAACGGCGCAGCCGCACCCGATAGCGGCCAGCGAGGGGACGGCACCGGGCCCGATAAGGTCGCGGGCCGCCAACGGCAGGACGCCGAAGGAAACAGCACACAAGGCGGCGCTGACGAAGGTGCCGCGGCCGAAAGGATGCAGCCGCATGGCCGCGGCCACCTGGGCCAGCGGCATGAGGTTGGTGATGGCGATCGCGGCGGACCAGCCGATGGCCGCGCCGGTGATTCCGTAGCGGGGGATCAGCGCCACGTCCAGCCCGACGTTGACCACGACGGCGAGCAGCCCGTTGACCAGGCTCCAGCTGCTGCGGCCCGTGGTCACCAGCACCATATCCACCTGTCCGCAGCCGGTCGCCAGGAGCATGGTCAGGCCGAGTATCACCATGACGGCGGCCCCGGCCCGGTAGGAGTGACCGAACACCGTGATGATCTGCGGCCCGAAACTGACCGCGAGCAGGTACAGCGGCCAGGTCAGCAGGATGAGCCAGGCGGTCGTGGCCTGGTAGATGCGGTTGGCGCCCCGGTGGTCGCCCTGGGCGAACATCTCGGTGAATCTCGGCTGGGCGGCCATGCTGATGGCCTGGTTGCCGAACTGGCCGGCCACCAGGAACCGCGTCGCGGCGGTGTAGACCGCCGCTTCCGCCGGGCCGCGCATGATGGCCACCAGGACGATGTCGATGCGCTGAATGGTGATCTGCGCGAGCGCCGCCAGGCCCCGCGGCCCGGTGAAGCGCCAGAACCGCAGCGGCTCCGGCGTGGCCGCCGAGGCGGCTTGGCCCGGCGCCCAGCGTGCGGGCGGGGCCGGAACCGGGACCGGGACCGCGGTGGGAATGACCTTGACGGGGCTGACCAAGGCGGCGGGTCTGGCGGGTTGGGCCCGGCGCTGGATGCGGTGAAACCACAGCCACACGGCGCATGCGGCGGGCACGTAGGGCAGCGCCCACAGCGGCGCGAGCAGCGCGGTGCTTCCGGCGGCCGCGGCCACGCCGATCCCGGCGAGCTGCAGGATCGGGCGGCCGATCCGGTCCACCATCACCGTCGGGCCCATAGAGCGGTAGCCGCGGCTGGCGCCCAGCACCGTGTCGAGCATCGCCGCGAACGGCAACGCGAGCGCGAGGGCCCGCAGCTCCGCCGCGATCTCCGCGGGGCGCGCGCCCGCGTGGCCGAGCTGACCATGGACCAGCAGCCGCGCCGCCGGCCCGGCGAGCACCACGAGCGCCACCGCGGCCACCACGGAGACGACGGCCACCGGCCTGACCGCCGTGCGCACTACCTCGGGGACACGGTGGTCCTGCCCGAGGGAACGCAGCCGGGCGATGAAGTACACGGTTCCGGTGGCGGCGCCGAGGCTGGCCACCGCCTCGATGATCAGGAACAGCGACATGGCCGTGAAGAAGGCGCCCGCGGCGGCCTCGCTGAAGCTTCTGGTGATGATCAGCGTCAGCGCGACCGTGCCCAGGCCGGCCACCGCGGCCCCGACCAGGTTGAGCAGGCCGCCCCTGGCCACCTCGGCCAGCCGTCCGTCGGTTCGCGGGCGTCCCGCGACGGCGGCCGTCGCGGGACGGCTCGCGGACTGGGTCATGTCCGCCTGGCCAGCAGGTTCACCGGGCGTGCGCCCGGCCGTCGCCAAGCCGCGCGCCGCGGCGGATCCGCGGGATCCGCCTCGCGGTCTGGGCTGCGCAGCCACTGGTCGTTACGCCACAGCAGGGCCACCGCGAGCATGGTGAATTCAAGCGGCGCGGTCACCGACACGTACGCGAACATGTAGAAGAACGACAGCAAGATGACCAGCACGCCCGCCATCCCGTACGGCGACTTGTCCCGCCGGTAACGCCAGGCCAGGTACGCGAAGAAGGCGAGAAATAGGCCTGTCCCGACCCAGCCGGTGCAGACCAGGAGCAGGTAAAGCTGGCCGTTGCTGCCGACCGGGAACTCGCCGCAGGACGGGCAGGCGGCGGTCGGGCCGACCGTGATCGAACTCGCGCTGCCCTGCTGGTGCCGGGTGTCCCCGTATCCGATGATCGGGGCCGCGTTCGCGTCCTGGATGGCGGTGGCCGACAGCGATCCGCGGATGGAATTGCTCTGCTGATGCTGCAGCCGCGACGTGATCAGGCCCTGCAGCGGGGTCGCCACGACCGCCACCGCGACGACCGCCAGCGCGGCGCAGAGCAGGCCGAGCATGGCGATCTTGCCCCTGGCCGCTAGCCGCACCGCGAGGTAGGCCACGGTCAGCCCGGCACCGACCCAGACCCCCCGGTTGAGCGAGTAGACCAGCGGTATCAGGGCGACGCCCGCCGTGGCGAGCACGAACCTGCGCTGCCTTCTGCTGCCGTAGGACCACCAGGCCACCAGCAGCCACGGCAGCAGGATGGTCAGGCAGTCACCCCAGGTGTTGGTGTACTCNNGCTGTGCGGCAGCACGTAGGCCAGCGGGGAGGTGAACTGGAAAGTGGGCACGAGCACCCCACCCAGGCCGCCGATCGTCGCGTAGATCCCGACCAGGCCGAGCAGCCACGCCAGCCGGCGGCGAGGCAGTTCGGCTTCGGTCAGGTTGCCCGCGTACAGCAAGATGGCGGTGAGGCCCAGGTACGTCAGCCCCCGGTCCGTGAAGGACAGGACCCGGTTGGACAGCGCGCTGACCACGGTGTCCGGTGCCGCCAGGCCGAGGGTCGCGATCCCCGCGGTCACGCACACCAGGAACAGCAGCCACAGGCCGAACGCGGGGGGAACCTTGATGGAGCGGCCGCTCCGGCGCCAGGACCGCATCCGCAGCAGCATCGGGATGGCCAGGATGATGACCGACTCGTCGGCCAGGCCGCAGGCCCACCAGAGCGGGTAGCCGGCCAGCAACGCGGTAACCGGCCAGGCCGGATGGCTGGCGAACCAGTGCCTCTGGGGGCTCTGCGTACGTCTACCGCGCGGCGGCGGCCCGCCCTCCGTCGTGATCGGGGTGCCGGTCGTGATCGGCGAGGTGGTGAACGTCATGCCCGGTTCAGCCTCCGGCCAGGTGCGTGCCCGCGGGGGCCAGCACGACCCACGTCGGTCCCGGCTCGAAGCTCATGGGCTGGCCGGCCGCGTCGAAGTAATTGGTGACCGCCGCGATGCCGGGCTTGGACCAGCTGCCCGCGGCCCCGGTCCCACCGCTGCCGCCGGCTGCCGTACCGGAGAAGACGGTCACCGCGCCCTTGCCGGTAAACAGGGCGCTATGGGCGGTCTGGTTAAGTTTGCGGCTGATATAGACGGTCTTGAACGAGACGATCTGCACCACCAGGTTGGCCGCGCTGACCCGGGGGCCGCCTGCCGTCTGCACCCAGCGGTCGGTGCCGGCGTCGAAGTTCCACTGCTCGGCCGGCTCTCCGGGCGCCTCCACCCGCACCGACGTCGGATGGGTCTCGCCCGCCGAGGCGAGCGAATCGCCGGGCTGCCGGTAGCCGAACAGCTCAGGCGGTGGCCCGTCGGAGCGTCCGGTGGCGGCCAGCGCCGCCGTCGAGACCGTGGGGTCGCCCGACCCGCCGGAATACAGGGACGCATGCCGGGCGTATCCGTCGTCGATGATCTTGGTGGCGTCCAGGACCGAGACGAACGAGGTGGTGCCCCCGTCGTAGCTGGTCAGCGGGTGCAGCACCGACAGCGCCTGGCCGTCTGTTGGCCTGGTGCTGGTCACCGGGCCCACGGTGCTCGCCTCGGCGGACTGGAAGATGGCCAGGTACCTGACCGGTCCCGCCAGCTCCGCAAAGACGAGGTCGGCGGAGCCGAGGCCGACCGGAGCCGAGCCCGCGACGGCGACGGCGACGGCCGGCCGCTGCGCGATGGCGGCCGTCACGCTGAGCCCGGTCAGCGGCGCCACCGACCCAGAGACCGCGGCGGACCCGCCGGAACCGGTGGCCGTGGCGCCCGCCCCGTCACCGGCGGAGGCGGTCGCCGAAGGCGGCCTGGTCTGCGCCGGCGCCGGTGCGGCATCAGTGGCCGCGGAACACCCGGCCAGGGCCGTGAGCATTCCGCACGAGGATCCGGCGACCGCACATCGCGCCCAGATCCCCCATCTGGCCATGCGCTCAGCGGCCGGGCATGGAGCGGGACGCCTCTTCACCGGCTGACCGGTCGCTGACCCCGGCCTCGGGCCGCTCGGCGTCCGCGTCGGCCTCCGGATCGGTCTGCGGGGGGGTATCGCCAGCCGTCAGCGCGGCCGCCGACCGGCGTTCCAGCTGGATCTTGCCCTCAGCGGCGACGATCGACGGGGTTCGCTGGCCGGAGAACCGCGGCGAGGGCAGGAGCACGACGCCGAGCACGGTCGCGCCCATCTTGTCTAGGTGCTCCACGCTGTCCAGCACCTGGTCACTGTGTGTCCCGGGGGTCTCGGCGACCAGGATGGCCGCGTCGGCGGTCAGCGCCAAGGTGAAGACGTCGGGGCCGGAGGTGACCGGAGCCGCCTCGATGACGATCCACCGGTCGTCGCCCCGCAGGCCGCGCAGCAGCTCTTCCACCGCATCCTGCCGGAGGTCTCCGGCCTCCGTCCCGGCCGTACCGGGCGTGATCACGGTCAGCCGCGACGCCGCGGCCGGGTGCCGTCCGACCGCCTCGGCCGGCACATCGCCAGCCAGCACGTCGGTGAGGCCCCGTCCGGACCGCATCCCGGCCATCTGGGGGATAGCGGAGCCCTCGAGGTCGCCGCACACCAGCGTGACGTCGGGCTGGTGGCGGGACAGGGCGGCGGCGAGGTTGGCCGCCACCATGCTGGCCCCGTGGCCGGGCACCGAACCGGTGACGAGAACGACATGGCTTCCGGCCCCGAGCGAACCGGTGAGCATGTGGGCGAGTTCGGAGAAGCTCCGGCCGGTCGGCGAACGGTGGTCGGCGATTGCCAGCTCGGGCGTGAACTTCCGCAGCGGCAGGCTCATCAGCACCGGCACGTTGAGCCGGGTGACATCGTGCGGCCCGCGGATCCGCCGGTCCCTGCGGTCCACCAGGTAGGCCAGAACGAAGCCGATCAGCAGCCCGCCCAGCAGCCCGCTCGGGATGATGAGCAGCGCCTTCGGGCTCGTCGCGGTCAGCGGAGGAGTGGCGTTGCTGATGATCGATCCGCCCGAAGGATCGGCCAGGTTGGCGGTCAGCGTCCCGATCTGGCCGTTCAGTGAGCCCAGCTGGCTGTGCTGGGACGTGAGCTCTTCGTTGTCGCTGGCGCGCTGCGGTGAGTTGGCCGGCAGGTTGGCGATGGCAACCTTCAGCTTCGCCGAGTCTGACTCCAGGGTGCTGATATTGGCCTGCAGGGTCGTGACCTGGCTCTTGATCGAAGCCGTAGTGCTGTTGCTGCTGTAGTTCAGGTACGCCTGCGCGAATGCCTGCGCGCAGCTCGCGGCAGCATCGGGGGACGAGGCTTCGCAGCTGATGGACAGTACCTGAGAGTTCGCCGGGACCGTCACGCTCACCCGGCGCAGGAGACTCTGCACGTTATCGGTACTGTGCATCAGTTTGTCCGCGGCCTGCGCGACCGTCGCCGACTGCACGACCTGCGCTTCGGTGTCGAGGTTGACCGTGGTCGTGGTGCGCGAATTGGCCACTTGGCCGGCGGTGCCGCTGCTTGACGCGGTCACGTACACCGACGCGGTCGCGGTATAAACCTTGTGTGCGGTCTTGAAGTAGCCGGCCGCGCCCACCGTCGCGATGATGGCAACCACGACGATCAGCCACCAGCGGCGCCTGAGCGCACCGGTGTAATCGGCCAGTCGCATGTCCTGCGGCCCTGACGTTTGAGCCACCGTTGGCACGTCCCCCCTCGATCGGTCCGGCCCGACCCACACCGCCCCCGCAGTGCGAAACGTCGGGCCGCGTTAACGTGCTCGTTTCCGTAAGTTCTGTTTCAGGACCATCATATCACTATTTGTTTACGTCTAGTCACACCATGAACACGTTAATCAGGAGAGCCCCTGGTTGACAGAATTCCCACGAGTAGCCCGCCGACTGGTGTCCAGCTACTCAGGCGCACAGGCTGGCGGGATTCATCAACCTCACCCGCACCCACTACCTCATGTATTCCAGGTGACTGGCCTCTCCCGGGGAGTATTCGGGCTCACGGGAGGATTTGGTGCACTCGGATGCCCAAAGAACTCCCCGGAGCCCAAATCATCCCCGATAAGACGCACCACAGCGCGCTCGTGCACCACGGCTCACACAGGGGCCGCCCACCGCCAAGAGTGATCGCCGGGCCATCGTGGCCGGTACCTAGNNCGGCCGGGGACTTAAGGTAACTTTCGGCCACGGTGAAGGCGAGGTCGAGGGACTGGCTGCGGTTGAGCCGCGGGTCACAGACGGTCTCGTACCGCTGGTACAGGTCGTCTTCGGCGATCTGGTGACTGCCGCCGACGCATTCGGTCACGTTGTCGCCGGTGAACTCGATATGGATGCCGCCGGGATGGGTGCCGAGCATCCGGTGCACGTCGAAGAACCCGTGCACCTCCGCCAGGACGTCATCGAACCGCCGCGTCTTGTGGCCGCTGGGAGCCTCGAAGGTGTTGCCGTGCATCGGATCGCAGACCCAGGCGACCGGCGTTCCGGCCCGGGAGACCGCCTGGATCAGCGGGGGCAGGAGGTCACGGACCCGGGCCGCGCCCATCCGGCTGATGAACGTGAGGCGCCCGGGCTCCCGGGCGGGGTTGAGCGCCGCCGCGAGCGCCAGGACCTCTTCTTCGGTAGTGGAAGGGCCCAGCTTGACCCCGATGGGGTTGCGGATCCCCCGGGCGAATTCGACGTGCGCGCTGTCGGCCGCGCGGGTGCGCTCGCCGATCCACAGGAAGTGCGCGGATGCGTCGTACCGCCGCCCGGTGTCAGGGTCGGACCTGGTCAGGGCCTGCTCGTAATCCAGGAGCAGGGCCTCGTGGCTGGTGTAGAGCTCGACCGAGCGCAGCTCAGCCGGACTGGCGCCGCAGGCGCGCATGAACGCCAGGGCGTGGTCTATCTCGTCGGCCAGCCGTTCGTAGTGCTGGCCGGACGGGCTTTGCCGGACGAAGTCCTGGTTCCAGCCGTGGGCCTGGTTCAGGTCCGCGTAACCTCCGGCGGTGAAGGCACGGCACAGGTTGAGCGTGGCCGCGGAGCAATGGTAGGCGCGAAGCAGCCGTCCCGGGTCAGGCGTCCTGGCCTCGGGGGTGAACCCGAAGCCGTTGACCGCGTCGCCGCGGTAGGCGGGCAGTTCGATGCCCTCGCGCCTTTCCTCGGGCCGGGACCGCGGCTTGGCGAACTGGCCCGCCAGCCGCGCGATCTTGACCACGGGCACGCTCGCCCCGTAGGTGAGAACCAACGCCATCTGCAGCAGCGTCTGCAGCTTGGCCCGGATGGCCGCGTCGGTCGCGCCCTCGAAGGTCTCCGCGCAGTCACCGCCCTGCAGCACGAACGCCTCGCCCCGTGTCACCGCGGCCAGGCGTTCGCGCAGCAGCTCGCACTCCCCGGCGAAGACGAGCGGCGGCAGCGTGGCCAGCTCGCGGGTGACCGCGTCCAGCCGGCCGCGGTCGGGCCACCGCG
The DNA here is from genome assembly GCA_003168295.1 of Actinomycetota bacterium. Next base: position 4,378 of record PMST01000570.1, on the reverse strand, counting down.
GTTGCTGATCCGCGGGCAGGCCGCGCCAGGTGGCCGGCATCGGGGCCGAGCCGGTCGCCGCGGTGGTCATCGCCCGGCGGCCGGCACGCGTAGGGAGGGCCTGATCACGGTTTCACCGTACCGGCTCAGCCTGGGTATCCGACGACGCGCAGCGCGAATTCGCCGTACTCGCTAGCCACGTAGCTGTCCGGGTAACGACCGCTGGGCTTGAACCAGGACTTGGCGCCATTGCCCATCTCGAGCACCGCGAAGGCCGCGATCTGCGGCGTCCGGGTGCGGAACCGGCCGGCCCGGCAGCCCTGCTCGATGATGCGGCGCACCCGCGCCGCGTACCGGTCCCGCTTGGCCACGATCGCGAGCCGGTGGCCGGGATCAAGGCTGCGGACCTCGTTATTGCAGACCGTCACCTCGGCCGGATAGCGCAGGAAGTCCAGCACGAGNNGATGGCGCGGTCCATCGCCTTGTCCATGATCGCGAACAGGATGTCCTGCTTGGACGTCACGTGGTTGTACAGGCTCGGCGCGCGCACCCCGAGCTCGGCGGCGATGTCCTTCATCGAGGTACCGCGGTAGCCGTGAGCGGCGAAGAGCACGCAGGCCGCGTCGAGCACGGTGCCGCGGGTCGTCGCGGTTGACCTGTCCACGGCAGCAGCCTACGGTACTAATGAATGTTCGTTAGTATGCTGACCGCGAAACGATTACTGCCGTCTCACCCGAGGAGTCCGCTGATGACCGTTGCTACGAGCTGGGACCTTGACGGTGAGCACGAGGAGTTCCGGGCCAGCGTGCGGGCCTTCGTGGACCGTCAGGTGCGGCCGGTGGTCGAGGAGTCCGAGGCGGCGGGCCATCCTCCGGCGGCGCTGCTGAAGGAGATGGGCAGCGCCGGGCTGCTCGGGCTGGCGATCGGCGAAGCGGACGGAGGCGGCGGGGGTGACACGCTCGCCATCGTGGTGCTCGCCGAGGAGCTGGCCAGGGCCAGCGGCGGCATCGCCGTCACCGCGCTGGTGACCGGCTACATGTCGACGCCGCACATCGCGCATTTCGGCACCGCCGAGCAGCGCGCCCGCTACCTGCCTGGCCTGATTTCCGGCGAGAAGATCGCTTCGATCGCGGTGACCGAACCAGCCACCGGGTCCAACGTGGGCGGCATCACCACCCGGGCTACCCCGGTGGAGGGTGGGGGGTTCCGCCTCGACGGCACCAAGATGTTCATCACCAACGCCGGCATCGCCGACGTGTTCGTGGTCGCGGCCCGCACCTCGCCGGACGGGCACCGCGGCATCACCACGTTCATCGTGGAGGCCGGCCACCCGGGCCTGTCCCTGGGCCAGCCGCTGCGCAAGATGGGCTGGCACGCCTCCGACACCCGCGAGGTGATCCTGGCGGATTGCCGCCTCGCCGCCGATGCCGTGCTCGGCGAGCAGGACCGCGGCTTCCACCAGATCATGTCGGCCTTCCAGCTGGAACGGCTGACCCTGGCCGCGATGGGGGTCGGCCACGCGGAAGAGTGCCTGCAGGCCGCGACCACCTACGCGCGCGACCGCGAGGTGTTCGGTGCGCCGCTGATCAGCTTGCAGGCGACCCGGCACCGGCTCGCCGCCATGTCGGTCGAGCTGGAAGCGGCCCGCGTGCTCACCTACCGGGCCGCGGCCCGGCTGGACGCCGGTCACCCGGAGGCGGACCGCTCGGTCGCCATGGCCAAGTACCACGCTGCGATCGCCGCCAACCACATCGTGGACGAGTGCCTCCAGCTCTTCGGCGGCAGCGGGTTCCTCGAGGAGACCCCCGTCGCGCGTCACTTCCGGGACGCCCGCGTGCTGCGCATCGGCGGCGGCACGGACGAGATCCAGCTCGAGATTCTGGCCAAGGGACTGCCTGCGTGACGACGCCGGATACCGCAGTGACGGACGGCGCCGACGCGGTCCGGGGCGCTATCGTGGCCGCCCGGCAGGGAAATGACCCGGGTCGCTGGCCGGACAAGCTCCCCGTGGCCGAACGCCTGGCTGTGCTCCTTGACCCGGGCAGCTGGCGTGAGGATGGCCTGCTGGCCAACGCCGAGGCCGGCGGCCTGCCGGCCGACGGCGTGCGGACCGGGGTCGGCCGCGTCGGCGGCCGGACGGTGGCCGTCATCGCGCACGACTTCGCGGTCAAGGCGGGCTCGTGGGGCAAGCTGACCTGCGAGAAGCAGGTCCGGATCCTGGAACGGGCGGACCGCGACCTGCTTCCGGTGATCTACCTCGTCGATTCCGCGGGCGGCCGCCTCACCGACCAGCTCGGCTTCTTCTCCGACCGCCGCGGTGCCTCGCGCATTTTCCAGCTGCAGGTGGCCTTGTCCGGGCGGGTGCCGCAGATCTGCTGCCTGCTCGGCCCATCCGCTGCGGGCGGCGCGTACATGCCTGCCTTCACCGACTGGGTCGGCATGGTCGAGGGCAACGCCTCGATGTACCTGGCCTCGCCGCGGGTGGCGGAGAAGGTCACCGGCGAGCTGACCACGCTGGAGGAGATGGGCGGCGCGATGATGCACGCCACCGTGTCCGGCTGCGCCGACGAAGTGTTCGGCTCGGACTGGGAGGCCATCGCCGCGGCCCGGCTGCTGCTGTCCTACCTGCCCGACAGCTGGGAGCAGCGGCCCCCCGCCGCTTTCCCGGCGGACCCGGCCCGCCGGGACTGGGCCGGGGTTATACCGGCCAGCGAATCCGCCGGCTACGACGTCGGCGAGGTCATCGAAGGCCTGGTCGACGAGGGCTCATTCTTCGAGATCAAGGCGCGCTGGGCGGAGGAGATCGTGGTCGGGCTCGGCCGCTTGGACGGGGCGGTGGTGGGCCTGGTGGCCAACCAGTCCCAGGTCCGCAGCGGGGCGATCTTCGTGGACTCGGCCGATAAGGCGGCCCGTTTCATCACCATGTGCGACGCCTTCAACATCCCGCTGATCTTCCTGCACGACGTGCCCGGCTTCATGGTGGGCGCGGCCGTCGAGCGGCAGGGCATCATCCGTCATGGCGCCAAGATGATCACGGCCATGGCCAGCGCCGAGGTGCCGAAGTTCTCCGTCATCTTGCGCAAGAGCTACGCGGCCGGCTACTACGCGATGTGCGCCCCCGGCTTCGAGCCCCGCGCGTCGATCGCGCTGCCGGCCGCGTCCATCGGGCCGATGGCGCCCGAAGCCTCGGTCAACGCGATGTACGCCAAGAAAATCGCCGAGATCGACGAGGAGGGGCAGCGCGCCGCCTTCATCGCCGCCCGTACCGCCGAACAGCTCGCCGACATCAACCTGCTGCACCTGGCCAGCGAGCTTGTTGTCGACGCCATCGTCGAACCGGCGGACCTGCGGGCCGAGCTCATCGCACGCCTGGCCGATGCGCAAGGATGGACGCGCGGACCAAGGCGACGGCATCATCACATCAGCCCGGTCTGATCACGCAGCCGTGGCCGGATCTCATTGCGTGCCAATTCCGGAAGGATGTCTATGGCAGACAACCTGAGCCAGCTGCTGGCTACTCCGCTGCAACCACTGGCCGAGCCGTCGCGCTCGCCCGCGCAGGCCGAGCTGCTGCGCACCGCCCGCGCCTGGCATGAGCAGAGCCCGGACGCCTACTGGACCTGGGTCGCCGGACAGCAGCGCTGGATGCGGCCGTGGGATACGGTCCGGACCGGCGGGCTGGGCGGCTTCACCTACTTCGCCGGCGGCCAGATGAACGTCGCGGACAACTGCGTGGACCGCTGGGCGGAAGACCCGGCGACCGCGGACAAGACCGCCGTCATCTGGGAAGGCGAACCGGGCGACGTCCGTACGGTCAGCTACGCCGAGCTCGCGGACGAGGTCAGCCGGCTGGCCGGCGCCCTCGCCTCGCTCGGCGTGGCCAAGGGGGACGTGGTCGCGATCTACATGCCCAACGCGATCGAGGCGTTCACCGCGGTGCACGCGTGCAACCGGATCGGCGCCATCTACACGATCCTGTTCTCCGGGTTCGGCCCGGATGCCGTGCGGTCCCGGCTTGAGGCGTCCCGGGCCAAAGCGGTCATCGTCCTGGACGCGTCCTACCGGCGGGGCAAGCTCACCCCGCTGCTCGAGACGCTGCGCGCCGCCCGCACCCAGGTCGGCACGGTGCAGCACACGATCGTGGTGGACCGGACCGGGCGCGGCCTGCCGCTGGAGGACGGCGAGATGTCCTACGCCGACGCGCTCAACCTCGCCCCCGAAGGCATCCCGGCGGTCCCGCTCGAGGCGAACGACCCGGCCTTCCTGATCTTCACCAGCGGCACCGAGGCCCGGCCGAAGGGGGTCGTGCACAGCGTGGCCGGGTTCCTGATCGGGACCTGGGCCAACGTGCGCTGGCAGGTCGGCCCGGAAGACGGTGACGTCTACTGGGTGGCGGCCG
>PMST01000562.1 GCA_003168295.1 Actinomycetota bacterium | reverse complement strand
CCGGGTGGCTGGCCAGCCGGGCTCCGACCACGGTGCCCTCGCCGGGCACCACGTTCAGCACCCCCGGCGGCAGCCCGCACTCCAGCGCGATCCGGGCGAACTCGAGCAGCGTCAGCGGGGTGTGCTCGTCGGGCTTGACCACCATGGTGTTGCCCGCGGCCAGCGCCGGGCCGATCTTCCACATGGCCAGCAGCAGCGGGAAGTTCCAGGGCACGATGGCCGCGCACACGCCGATCGGCTCGCGGCGGACGATGCCGGTGGCCAGCGTCGGGACCCGCATCAGCGGCCCGGTGTGCTCGAAGGCGTAGCTGCGGGCCTGGCCGGCGAAGTAACGCAGGTGGGCGATGGAGAAGCCGATCTGGAAGGCCCCGGCCTGGCGGACCGGCGAGCCGTTCTCCAGCGCCTCGAGCACGGCCATGTCGTTCAGCTGCTCGGTGAGCTTGTCCGCGATCGCGTCGAGCACGGCCGCCCGCTCGGCGGGCGGCGTCAGGCGCCAGCGGCCGTCGGCGTGCGCGGCCTTGGCCGCGGCGATCGCCCGGTCGGTCTCCTCGATGCCGCCCTTGGCCACGCTGGCCACCAGTTCCTCGGTGGCCGGACTGCGGATCTCGAACCGGTCGTCGGCCTCAACCCAGTCGCCGTCGATGAGCATGGCGTAACGCCGGACGGTATCCATACCAGTCCCCTTTCGCGGTTTGACCCATGACGCTAAGCCGGAGGCCGCCCTCGGTTAACGTGCTGGCAACACGAGGATGGGCCGATTCCTAGGCCCGGCGGCACAACCGTTGTGCCGCCGTACCAACGCCCGGCGCCAGGCTTGATACCGCGGACCGACGACCGCCCCGGCCGCGCGTCGGACAATGAGCACCGTGACGAACCTGGCTAAGAACCTGACGGACACCACCCGCTCTCACGCCGGCCGGGTGGCCGTGCGGGTGGACAACGCGGCGATGACCTACCGGGCCCTAGACGATGCGAGCGCCCGGGTGGCCGGGCTACTGCACGACCGCGGCCTCAAACCCGGCGACCGGGTCGGCATCATGATGCCGAACGTCGCCGAGGTTCCCGTGGTGTACTACGGCGTGCTCCGGGCGGGCGGCGTCGTCGTCCCGATGAACCCGCTGCTGAAGGCCCGGGAGGTCGCCTATTACCTGGGCGACTCCGGGGCCGGGCTGATCTTCGCCTGGCACACGTTCGCCGAGGCGGCCCGCAGCGGCGCCGAGCAGGCCGAGGCGGAATCCATCGTGGTGGACGAGGTCGGCTTCCCCGACCTGCTGGCCTCCGCCACCCCGGATTACCAGGTCGCGGACGTCGCCAACGACGACACCGCGGTGATCCTGTACACCTCGGGCACGACCGGTCACCCGAAGGGCGCCGAGCTCACCCACGGCAACCTCATCAGCAACACCGAGGTGACGCGCACCGACATCGTCGGGGCCGGCCCCGACGACGTGATCTTCGGCGGGCTTCCGCTCTTCCACGTGTTCGGGCAGACGGTCGCGCTCAACGTCGCGGTGGCGGCCGGGGCCTGCCTGACCCTGCTGCCGCGGTTCGACCCCGAGCACGCCCTGCGGATCATCGCCGGCCACAAGGTCACCGTCTTCGAAGGCGTGCCGACCATGTACGTGGCGCTGATCCACCAGCCCAACCGCGCGGACTACGACACCTCTTCGCTGCGGGAGTGCATCTCCGGCGGCGCGGCCCTGCCGGTCGAGGTGCTGCGCGGCTTCGAGGAGGCGTTCGGCGTCCCGGTGCTGGAGGGGTACGGCCTGTCGGAGACCTCGCCGGTCGCCTCGTTCAACCTCCCCCACCGGGAGCGCAAGCCCGGCTCGATCGGCACGCCCATCAGGGACGTCCAGATGCGCGTGGTGGACAAGGAAGACCACCAGGTCCCGGACGGCGAGGTCGGCGAGATCGTGATCCGCGGGCCGAACGTGATGANNGGCTGGTTCCACACCGGTGACCTGGCCCGGGTCGACGAGGACGGCTACTTCTACATCGTCGACAGGAAAAAGGACCTGATCATCCGCGGCGGCTACAACATCTACCCGCGGGAGATCGAGGAGGTGCTCTACGAGCATCCCGCGGTCGCCGAGGCCGCCGTCATCGGCCTGCCGCACTCCTCCCTGGGCGAGGAGGTCGGCGCCGCGGTGGCCCTCAAGCCCGGGGCCGCCGCCACCCCCGAGGAACTGCGCGACTACGTCAAGGGCCAGGTCGCGGCGTACAAGTACCCGCGGCACGTCTGGATCATGGACGCGCTGCCCAAGGGCGCGACCGGCAAGATCCAGAAACGGGATATCGTCATCCCGGCCGACCTGCGCGAGCTGTGAGGCTGGGCCCGTGAGGCTCCGGACTGTGAGGCTGCGCCCGTGAGGCTGCTGCTGCTCGCTCCGCCGGGCGCGGGCAAGGGCACCCAGGGCGAGCGGCTGGCGGCCTGGTCCGGCGCCCGGCACATCGCCGCTGGTGACCTGCTCCGGGAGCAAGCCCGCGCCGAGAGCCCGCTGGGCCGCGGGATCGCCGCGTACCAAGCCCGCGGCGATCTCGTCCCCGACCAGATCGTGCTCGACGTGCTGACCCCGGCCGTCACCGAGGCGGCCGCCCACGGCGGGTACATCCTGGACGGTTTCCCGCGGACCCTCCCGCAGGCCATCGCCGCCGCGGAACTCGCGGTCCGGCTCGACGTGACCCTGGACGCGGCGGTCTACCTGCACGCGCCCGAGGAGGTGCTGACCCAGCGGTTGCTCGACCGCGCCAGCCAAAGCGGGCGCTCCGACGACCGGGCCGACGTGATCCGGCACCGGCTCCAGGTGTTCGCCGAGACGACGGGCCTGCTCGTCCCCTACTACACCGAGCGGGGCATCCTGGTCCCGGTCGACGCCGACCAGCCACCGGACTCCGTCACGGCCGACATCGAGACCGGGCTGTCCAAGCTCTCGCTATCGCCAGACGCGCTCCCGTAACTGACCCGCCATGGCAAACGCGGCGGCCTCTAGGCGTGAGGTGGTGATCGTGGATCACCACCTCCCCTCCACGGGTAGTAGCGATCCACAATCCTTGACCGACCGGAGCGCCCAGGACGACCGGGGCAGGCCGGTCATCGCCGGCCGTCACCTAGTTTGCGCGGCGGTTCCAGCTGGCGGACCTCGAGGAGGTCCAGGCCTAGCGCCTCGATCTCAGCCAGTACGCCGTAGAGGGCCGACCGGTCCAGGCACCCGGTGAGTACGGTTTCCGCGCCGTGCAGCTGCGATTCCAGCCGCGGGAACGCGGACAGCATCGTGGCGCCGAGGTGGCCCTTGATCCGGATCATGTACCGGGCCGATGCTGGGTCCATGAGGCTATCGTCAGGGGCCGGCAGGTGAACCCGCATCACCTGGATAAGGTGATCGCCGGCTAACGAGGGTGGTCCGCCGATAGCAGCCGCAACTCGCGGGCGCGCTGTACCGCCGCGGAACGGCCGCGGACTCCCAACTTGGCGTAGATGCCGCGGATCTGGGTGCTGACCGTGTTCGGCGACACCGACAGTTCGGTAGCGATTTCGGGCCGGGACAGGTTCGTCGGAAGATATCGCAGCACCCTGAGCTCGCCTGGGCTGAGCCCTTCGACATCGGGCCGTGGCGGCGGCGGATTTCCGGGCGCTACCGACGAGTCGTGCATGATGTCGAGGATGTCGGTGAGCAGCGCGGCGTGCGCTGTCTGGCGCGGCGGCAGGGTCTCCAGCAGTTCCCGGGAGTCCGTCATCAAGAACGGCAGGACCGGCCGGTCCGGCTCGGCGAGGGCGAGCGCTCGTTCGGCGGCCTGGTGCGCCGCTCGCTCGTCGCCGAGCTCGCGGTGAGCGAGCCCGGCCAGTAGCTGCGTCTCGGTGACCGTGAAGTAGCCGATAACCGGCGCGGTGCCGTCCAGCACATCCCGCAGCGCGGACAGCGCCCCGGCCGGATCGCCTTCGGCCAGGGCAATCGCCGCGCGGGCGTTACCGATTTCGCCCGACCTGGCCCGCTCGGCGTCGAGCGTCGCGAGGAAGGCGCGGGCCTCGCCGGGCCTGCCGAGACGGGCCTGGATGGCCAGCCTCCAGCCGGTCACCTGGCTCGCCAGGGCCTGCGGGCCCACGAGCTGCGAGCGCAGGCGTTCGACCGCGCGGAACTCCTCGAGCGCTTCCTGCAGGCGACCGCGGCCGGTCTGCAGCATGCCGGTCGCGATGTGCACGAGAACCCTGATACCAGGCCCGGCGTCGGCCTGCAGGGCTCGCGCGGCGCGCTGCAGCCAGCGCTCGCCTTCGTCCAGGTCACCCGTCCAGAACATCGCGCCGGCCAGCGTGACCAGGGCGGGCGTGATCAGCGGTTCCGCGCCCCAGCCGTGTCGTTCGGCCGCCGTTATCGCCTCGCGGCAACGCGCCTTGGTAATGGCGAGCGAGCGGATCTTCGACGCGAAACCGAGCTGCGCGAGGCAGCTGACCTCGAGGTAGGGCCGGCCGATCTTCCGGGCCGCCGCGGCGCCCTCCCGAAGGTGGCGTTCAGCGTCTGGGACCCCGAGCGACCACGCCTCGACGGTGCCCAGATTCATCAGTGCCACCGCCCGCAGGTCACTGTCCAGCGCGATGTCCTCATCCGACGGCCCGGTGACCGGGGAGCTGAGGAATTTGACCTGCTCGGTCACGCCGGCCAGGTCACCGCGCCGCGCGGCCAGCGACAGCTTCAGCGACGCGATCGCCACCTGCCGACGGTGCTGGCCATCGGGGGGCGCCGTCTCAGCGCGCGTCTCGGCCACCGCCAGGTGGCCGGCCGCCTGGTCCAGGCGCCCGGTGACCAGGGCACAGCCTGCGCGCACCAGGGCCAGCTCGGAATGGTCCGTGCCCGGCGGGAAGGCGCGCAGCAGCGCCTGGATGGTCTGAGCTTGCCCGTCGAGCGTCAGGCTGAACGAATGNNCCACCTGGCCCTGCCGGATGAACCACCCGGCCGCCCGGCGGTGCAGCACCGGCACCTGTTCGGGCCGCCTGCGGCGCAGCTCCAGCCGGAGCAGATCCCCGAACAGGCGGTGGTACCGGAACCAGGTCCGCCCAGGGCCAAGCGATACGACAAAGGCGTTCGCCTCCTCCAGGTCCAGCAGGATCCGCTCCGAGCCCGGCCGGCCGGTCAGCAGGTCGGCCAGGTCACCGTTCACCCGGTCCGGCAGTGAGGTGCGCAAGAGCAGGTCCTGGACCTCGCCGGGCTGGCGCTCGAGCATTTCGGCGATCAGGTACTCCGCGACCGTGCGCTCGCTGCCGGAGAACTCCGCCACGAACCGCTCCGGGTCGGGGTGGCCGGCCAGCGAGAGCGCCGCGAGCCGCAGGCCCGCCGCCCATCCCTCGGTCCGCTGGTGCAGCAGCGCCGCGCCGGCCTCGGACAAGGTGATGCCCGAGGCGGTGAGCAGCTCGCGGGTCTCGCGCGCGGTGAACTGCAGGTCTTGCCCGCGGATCTCGGCCAGCTCGCCGGCCAGGCGCAGCTGATGCAGCTGCAGCCGCTGATCACGGCGCGTGGCCAGCACCGCGCGCGCGTGGGCGGGAAGGCTGGCCAGCAGCCAGGTGAGCTGGGCCAGAGCCTCCGGGGAGCGCAGCTCGTGCAGATCATCGATGACCAGGACGACCCGGCCGGGAAGGGTTTCGAGCTCCGAGACCACCCGGCCGGCCATCGCCCGCCCGCTGAACTCCGGTGTCGCCACTGACGGTTCCGCGCCGGCCGTACCGCCCGCATGACGGACCGCGTGCAGTACGGCCAGCCAGAACTGCTGGGCGTCGTGCTGGTCGCGCTGCACCTGGATGACCGCGAGCCGGTGCCGCTGATCGGGCCGGCCTGCCCAGGCGCGCAGCAGCGATGTCTTCCCGCTGCCGGCCGGAGCCGAGATGACCGTCACCTTCTTGGCCGCCGCGCGATCCAGGGCGGCGAGAAGATCACCCCGGTCGATCAGCCGGAGAGTTGCCTGGGCCACCGTCAAAGGCCTGCCTCGATATCTACGCCGACACCTTGCGCCAGTGTCGCAGTCCTGGCGCCTTCTCGCCATGCGCAGGCCCGCGTGAATCACCGTGATCTGGTGCTGCCCTCGCCTCATCGACGGCTCGCCCCCCGCTGCATCTGGAGCGTGCTCGCCCGGAATGTGTAAGAATCCGCAGGTGGACATCGATGGTCCCGCCGTCACGGAGCTGGTGGCCGACGTCGCGGCGGCGGTAAGCCGCCAGGCCGCCGTGGTCTCCGAGGATGTCTACGAGGTCGTGCTGCGGGAAATCCCGGAGCTGCGCGACGACAAGCCGGTACTCGCCCTGCTTTCCTCGAGCGTCCACAGCAACGTCGGCACCTGCCTGCAGATCCTGCAGCACCAGATAGAGCTGAGCGCCGTCTATGCCCCGGCCGCTTCCCTGGAGTACGCGCGCAGGCGGGCCCAGCGCGGCACGCCGCTGACCGCGCTGCTGCGCGCCTACCGGCTCGGGCACACGTGCTTCTCCGACTGGCTCCTGAAGGAGCTGGCCCGGCAGGCCGATGACGCGGGGATGATAACCGCCGCCACGCTGAGCATGTCCAGGACCGTCGCCGGGTACGTCGACCAGACCTCCGAGGAGATCGTCGCGGCCTACACGCACGAACGGGAGCGCTGGCTGCGGAACCGCAGTGCCGCGCGGGCCGCCCGGATCCGGGATCTGCTGTCGGGCGGACGCGTCAACGTGAGCGCGACCGAGGCCACCCTGGGCTACCGGCTGCGCCAGTACCACGTGGGCCTGGTGTGCTGGGCGGGCGACGAGACGGCCGCCGTCGACAACGTCACCCGGCTGGAGCACGCGATCAGCCTCGTCGCGACCAAGGTGGCCGGCTCCGGCGACCCGGTGTTCCTGCCCCGCGATGAGTCCAGCGCGTGGGCGTGGCTGCCGCTGGGGATCCGGGACTCCTTCGACGCCGCGGCGGCCAGTACGGTCGGCGCGGATCCGGATATCTATTTCGCCTTCGGTGACGCGGTCAAGGGCGTCACGGGGTTCCGGCTGACCCACCGGCAGGCCCTCGCCGCCCAGGCCGTCACCCTCGCCGCGGGATCCTCCGCGCCGCAGGTGGTGACGTTCACCGAGGTCGCCCCGGTGGCCATGATGCTCGGCGCACCGGACTTGCTCCGGGCCTGGGTGCTGGCCACGCTGGGTGGCCTGGCCACCGACGATGAGCCGCACGCCCGGCTGCGTGACACGCTGCTGGTCTTCCTGCAGTCCGGGGGCAGCTACAAGGCGACCGCGGAGCAGATGGTGCTGCATAAGAACACGGTGCAGTACCGGATCCGCAAGGCCGAGGAGAGCCTGGGCCGGCCCGCCGCCGGGAACCGCCAGGACGTGGAACTCGCGCTGCAGGCCAGCCGCTGGCTCGGCCCGGCCGTGCTGCAGCCGCCCCGGGAACGGTCAGCAGCCCCGACGGGCGTCCGCTAGCCCAGCCAGCGCGAGCGGCGACCGGCCGACGATCTCCTTGCCACTAGTAACGTGTTGATGACCACTAAGGAGAAGCCTGTGGCAGCGGATACGGTCATGCCTCCGGTGCACCCCCAGCGTCGCATCACTGCGGACACCGCGCTGCGGCTGTCCCGGTACTTCGGCACCTCCGAGCGGTTCTGGCTGAACCTGCAGGCCCGCTATGACCTGGAGATCGAAAAGGACCGGCTGGGTGACGAGCTCGACGGCATCCGCCCGCTCAGCGCAGCGAGCTAGCCAGAGTCGGTCTCGTAGGCGAGGACGACGGCTTGGACCCGGTCCCGCAGTCTCAGCTTGGTCAGGATCCTGGCCACGTGGGTCTTGACCGTGGCCTCGCTTGCCGCTCGCCGGCGATAGGAGCCGTCGATAGCCCAGCGGGCGGGGAAAGGGAGAATGCCAATGGGGCTAATCAATAACCTTCACCGGCCTGTTTCCCACTCTCGATCTGGAAACGCAGACCGTTGCTTAGCCGTCAGCTATGCCGCTATAGACGGCAGATATTGGCCGCCATCGCCGGCCATCGGGTCTGCTGGACGGGACACGTACCACGGACTTCCCGCAGGACGTGGTCCGGCTGAGGCCAGTGGAAGGAATGCCCGTCATGTTCAAGTCGTCATCCGCCTCCCTGATCCTGCTCGGCATCCTGGCCGTCATTGCCGGGGTCTTGTTCATCGCCTGGCCGGGCGTCACGATTCTCGCGCTGGTCATCTTGTTCGCGGTCTACGCGTTCGCCGACGCGGGGCTGCAGGGCGCGCGGGCCTTCGGCAGCCGGGCGGCCGGCCCGGTCGTCGGTCACCTGCTGCTCGGGCTGATCGACCTGGCGGCCGGGGTGTTCGCGCTGGCCTGGCCCGCGCCTACCGCGTTCGTGCTGGTCATCGTCGTGGCCGCGTGGGCGCTGGCCGGCGGTGTCGCCGAGGTCGCCGCCGGTTTCCAGCTGGGGGAGACCGCGGGCACCCGCGCGGCGTTCATCTTGGCCGGGCTGGTGTCGGTGGCGTTCGGCGTGCTGCTGTTCGCCCGTCCCGGCGTGGGCGCGGTCACCCTGGCGCTGCTGTTCGGCCTGTACACCCTGATCTACGGGTTCTCGCAGATCACGGCCGGCATCCAGGTCCGCCACCTGGGCGGCGACGTTAGGTCGCATTCGGAACTGCACCACGCAGCCTGAGCGCCCGGTTCAGGCCGCGGGCGTCCGCACCGGCTTCCCACCTGCCGGTACGGGCGCCCGCCTCGTCGCAGGAGGGCGAACATCGCATGAGTGCCGCCAGGCCCGCCAGGCCCGCCCGGGCAGACACCGCGACCGCCGCGCCTGCCCCGGTCGACACCGTGACGGCCGCGCATGTCCGGCACGCGCGCCTGCGGGATGCCGCAGCCAAGCGCGGCGTCCCGCTGGCCACCATCCTGGTGACCGTCGCGGTCGTGGCCCTGGTGTATCTCGCGGGCAAGCTCGCGTACCGGATCCGCGATGTCCTGTTGATGATCGCGGTCGCTGGCTTCGTCTGCCTGATCCTGAATCCCCTGGTGGTGGCGCTGCAGCGGTGGGGGATCCGGCGCCGCGGCGGGGCGGTGGCGATCGTGACCATCTGGACGGTGGCGGTCTTCATCGGCCTGCTGGCGGCCTTCGGCCTGCCGCTGGCGCACGGCGTGACCCACTTCTCGCAGGGACTGCCGTCCTACGTACTGGCCGCCGAGCACGGCCGCGGCTGGATCGGCCACCTGGTCACCCGCTTTCACCTGCAGGCCTGGGTCACCCGCAACGCCCCCAAGCTGCAGAGCCTCGGGACGACCCTGGCCAGGCCGGCCTTGACCGTCGGGAAGGGGGCGGCGTCGTTGCTGGCCACGCTAGCGACGATCTTCGCCTTGATCGTGCTTTTCCTGCTCGAGGGCCCCAAGATGCGCCAGGGACTGCTGGGGTTGATGCCGCCGGAGCGGGCGGATTACTACACGCGGGTGGCGCGCGAGATCTGCCAGTCGGCGACCGGCTACGCGCTGGGCAATCTGCTGACGTCGCTGATCGCCGGTGCGGTCGTCTTCGTCACGCTTACCATCCTCGGGGTCCCGTTCCCGCTGCTGTGGGCGCTGTGGGTCACCCTGGTCGATTTTCTGCCCATGATCGGCGGCGCGCTGGCCGNNGCTGGCCGGCATCCCCACGGTCTTGTTCGCCCTCGGCCATTCCCTCACCGCGGGCATCGTCACCGCGGCCGCGTTCATCATCTACCAGGAGATCGAGAACCACGTACTGAACCCCGTGGTCATGAGCCGCACGGCCAACGTTAACCCGCTGCTCGTCCTGCTCTCACTCCTAGTCGGGACGTCGATCGGCGACTGGGTCGGCGGCTTCTTCGGCAGCTTCGTGGGGGCCCTGCTGTCCATCCCGGCGGCCGGCGCCCTGCAGGTGATCACCCGGGAGCTATGGCACGCCAGTGCACGGCCGCAATAGCGCACCCCAATCGCACCCGAGAGGAAGACCGTATGGGCGCCACCAAGGACATCCGTGCGGCGGTTCAAGCCGAGCTCAGCTTCGACCCGCTCGTCGACGCCACGGGCATCACCATCAGGAACATGAACGGGGAGGTGGGGCTGAACGGCACTGTGCCGAGCTATCCCCAGTACCTGGCGGCCGCCGCCGCCGCGCAGCGTGTCTCCGGGGTGAAGAACGTGCACAACCACCTGGCCGTCGTGCTGCCGGATGACGACTACCGCGACGACGCGTGGCTGACGACCGCGGCCAGCAACGCGCTGACGCTGAACGTCACCGTCCCGGACGGCGTAGCAGCCACCGCGCGGGACGGCAACCTGACCCTGACCGGACTGGTCGAGTTCGGCAGGCAGTGCGAGGCGGCCGAACTGGCGGTCGCCGGGATCACCGGCGTCCGCAACGTCAAGGACGAGATCGAGATCAGCTACGACGCCGACCCGGTCGACGTCACCGGGCTCGTGCAAGACGCGCTGGACCGCAGCGCGCTGGTCGAGGACGACAGCGACGTCCACGTCGGCACCAGCGGCAACACGGTGACTCTCGACGGGCACGTCCGCACCTGGGTCGAACACGACGCGGTGGTCGGCGCCACCTGGATGGCCCCAGGCGTCCTGGAGGTCCGCGACTACCTCGACATCACCGGCTGACGAGGCGTCGCCGACGGCATCACCCTGACCTTGTCCCTGATCCTCGGTGGGTTGTGCGCGCGGGACGACGGCCATCCGCGACATCGTGTCGCTCGCCCAATGCCTGGCCCTGGGCGTGGCGGTAGCGTCAGACTCCTGATCAAGCAGAGATGAGGGCAGCCCCTTGGACCGCCAGCCGGAGCCGGTGAAACTGTCCGGTTCTATCGGCCCGGCGCTGGCCATTGAGCTGCGGCACCTGCGTTACTTCGTGGCGCTCGCCGACGCGGGGAGCTTCACCCGGGCCGCGGAGCGCATGTTTATCGCCCAGCCGACCCTGAGCCAGCAGATCCGGCGGCTGGAAGAGATCGTAGGCGCGCCGTTGCTGCAGCGTCGCCGTGACGGCGTGCGGCTCACCGAGGCTGGCGTGGTGCTGCTGGACGCATCCCGCGCCGTGCTGTCGCTGGTAGACCAGGAGGTGAACCGGACCCGGCAGGCGGCAGGCCTGGGACGGCAGCGGCTGCGCGTGGTCGTGCCGCCTGGGCTGCCGGATACCCTCGCGGTCGAGGCCGCCTCGAGGCTGAAAGCGATCGCCGCCGCCGCGGACGTGGAGATCGCCTGGATTGAAACCCCGCTCGACGCCGAGTTCACCCTGATCCGGCAGCACCGGGCCGACGCCGGCCTGGGCTGGCTGACGGCCGGCCCCGAGACGCTGCCGTCCCCGCTCGACGTCATGGGCCTCGCGGAATTCGAACCCGACGTGTGGCTCCCTACGTCACACGTCGCGGCGCGCCGCGGCACGATCAGCCTGATCGAGCTGGCCCGGATAGACGTCATCCACGGTCCGCGCCGCGCCGAGCCGGGGATCTACGACGCCTGGACGCAGGTCCTGCGAACCGTCGATTCGCGCTTCGAATTCAGCGATCCGCCCCTCCGGCACTCGCTGCAGATGAACCTGGCCTTCGCCGCGACCGCGGACCGGCCCACAGCGGTGCTGACCGGCCCCAGCGTTATCGCCGGAAGCCGGCCCAGGCTGATCCGGCTACCCCAGTCGGCGGTCACCCACGAGATGGTCCGGGTGATTCTCGAGCACCGTCCGCTGGCGGCGACGGCAGCCCTGGTGTGGAGTGGCGACCTGCCCCGGACCCTCCAGCAGATCCTCTTCGACACCGCGGAGAGCATCATGTCCCCCGACCCGGCTCGCCCAGCCCGGCAGGTCGAGCTGGAACTGCAGGCTATGTCCTTATCGATGGCAGAGGGGCTGGCCATGACCGCAGGCAGGCAGCCGCAGCTTGTCACGCTCCGTTCCGGTGACGTGGTGCGGGTCCGGCCGGTACGGCCGGATGACGGGCCGGCCCTGGCCCGGGCCTACGCGAACCTGGGCGAGCAATCCCGCTACCGGCGATTCTTCACGGTCATGCCCGAGCTTCCCGACGCCACCCTCAAGACGGCGGTCGACGTCGATCACGTGGACCAAGAGGCGCTGGTCGCGGTGCCGCTGCTGTCGACCGAGATCGTCGGGGAGTGCCGGTTCATCCGGCTGCCGGACCAGCCCGACACCGCGGAGGTCGGGGTGACCGTGGTCGACGGCTGGCAGGGCCGCGGCCTCGGCCCCACGCTGCTCGCGCGGCTGAGCGAGTGCGCCGCGGCGGCCGGGATCGAGTACTTCACCGCCGAAATCCTCGCCGAGAACCGGACCATGCTCGCGCTGCTCCCCGACCTCGGCCAGGTGGAGACCGAATCGCGCGGTCCGGTGGTCACCGCCCGGGTGGAACTCGCCGAACCGTCCCGCCCATCGCATCTGGACCTCCTTGATCTGCTGACCGCGGCGGCGCGTGGCGACATCGTCAGTGTCCCCGTCCTGTTCCGCCGGCTGATCCGGGTACCGGAGGAGCTGGCTCATATCGTGCGGTGGCCGGTGAGCGCCGTACTCAAGACCTGGCGGTCCGGTCCCCGGCCTCCTGACGCCCCGGAGAACTGACGGGATGCTCGTAAGCGCGTGACGGCCATCAGGTCCGGCGGGCCGGCGGCCCGCCGCGTTCGGCTGCGAGCAGGTCCTCGATGATGCGGTGCGCGCGCAGCCCGGCCACGTCCGCCGAGACGTTGAACTCCTCCTCGGCGCCGAAACGGTCAGCGCGCGCCTGGATCGCCTCAAGCAGCCGCTTGTCGGCGGTCAGCGTCGCGAGGTGCACGTCACGGAGCTGATCGGAAACCTCCGGCCGGCCGGTCAGGTAGTTGCGGGACACCTGCCAGTGCACCAGCGTGCTGCGCGGGCCGAGCGGGGTGAAGGCGCGGGTCAGTATCTTGTCGTAGGACCCGGCTCCCTCAGCCGCGGCGAACACGTGCATCCGGTCGACGTGCAAGCCGGGGGAGACGAATTCCCCCGATTCCCGCTGGGCGTAGTCGCGGTCCCGCGGCAGGCCGGTGGTCCGCGCCTGCCAGTCGACCAGCGGCGAAGGGGGAAAGTCGCGGTAGTACGACACGGTCGTCTCCGTCACCTCTATCTCGAGCCGGGGCGGGGTCCCCAGGTAAGGGCTCGGTGACAGTCCCGGATGCACGTGCGGGAAATGCGTGAGGTCGAGGGCATTCTCGTGCAGCAGCAGGAAATTCGCCTCGACCAGCAGCGTCTCGCCGAACGTGGCCCAGCCCGTGTCTTGCAGCCAGGGCAGGGTCGGCGGGTCGGACAGCGTCGATGTGGCGGGATCACCCATCCATACCCAAACGAACGGTGGTTCCTCGGTCACGGGAAACGATCTCGCCCGCGCCCCGTACGGCACGTTCTCCTGTGACGGCACCCGCACGCACCGGCCGTCCGGCCCGAACGCCATGCCGTGGTATCCGCACACCACCTCATCGTCGGACAAGGTGCCGTAGGACAACGGCAGCGACCGGTGCGGGCACCGGTCTTCCAGCGCGGCCACCGCGCCGGAGCGGAGCCGGTAGAACAGCACCGGCTGGCCGAGCACCGTCCGTCCCACCAGCCCGCGGCCGACCTCGTCACTGGTGGCCGCCACATACCAGCAGTTCAGCGGGTAATTACCTGCCAGACCGGACACCGCGGCTCCAATCAGAGGTCGAGCACGAGCCGCTCGGAACGGCAACGGGAAACGCAGATCATCATGTACTCGCCGGCCTCGCGGTCTTCCTCGCTCAGGACGGAATCGCGATGGTCGATGTCGCCGGCGATCACCTCCTGCTCGCAGGTGCCGCAGGTGCCGATGCGGCAGGAGGACAGCAGGCTGATCCCAGCCCGCTCGACCACCTCGAGAATAGTCTGGTCCGCGGGTACCACGGTGGTAACGCCCGAGCGCTGCAGCACCAGCTCGAACGACGAATCCGCGGCGGCCGCGGGCTCGGTGGGCTTGGGTGCGAACCGCTCCACGTGCAATGCCCCCGGCGGCCAGCCCGCGCACTGGCTCTCGACCGCGGCCAGCAGTTGCTCCGGGCCGCAGCAGTAGACCACGGTGCCCGGCCGCGGGTCGCCCAGGATCGTCGGCAGGTCCAGCAGGCCCTCCTCGTCCTGCGGCCACATCCGCACCCGGTCGCCGTGCCGGGCCAGCTCATCACCGAACGCCATCGACGCCCGCTGCCGCCCCCCGTAGGCGAGGGTCCACGGCACCCCGCGCTGCTGCACGGACTCGATCATCGGCAGCAGCGGGGTGATGCCGATGCCGCCGGCCACGAAGATGTAGCGGGGCGCGTCGACGAGCGCGAAGTGGTTACGCGGACCGCGCACCCGCACCGGCGAGCCCTCCCGCAGGGCATCGTGGACGAACCGTGATCCGCCGCTGCTGCCCGGGGCCCGCAGCACGCCGATGCGGAAGCTGGTCCGGTCCCGCAGCGCGCCGCACAGCGAATACTGGCGGGTCAGCCCCGCCTCCAGCACCACGTCGATGTGCGCGCCGGGCGTCCAGGCCGGCAGCGTGTCGCCGGCCGGATCGGCCAGGGTCAGCGCGACGACATCGGTGGCCACCGTCTCCCGGCGGACCACCACCAGGTGCGCCTCGTGTTCCCGGTAGACCGCATCACCGGCCATCAGGCAGCTCCTTCGCGGTCAGTCCCGGGCGGTCAGCCCCGGGCGGTCAGTCTCCGACGGTCAGCCCCGGACGGTCAGCCTGACGTGCAGCTCGCGCGGTCCGCGGAAGATCCAGCCCCACATGGATGACTCCTGGCCGGGGTCGAGCTCGATCCGGGGATAGGCCTGCAGGAGTTCTTCGAGCGCGATCCGCATCAGGTTCGGGGCGAAGGAACTGCCCGCGCAGGCGTGCTGGCCGGTACCGAACGCCATGTGCGGATGCTGAGCGCGGTCGATGTCGAACACGTCGGGCCGCTCGAACTCGGTCTCGTCCCAGTTGGCCGAGCCGTACGCCAGCAGGATGTGGCTGCCCGCCGCGATCTTGGTGCCGGCCCGCTCGACGTCACGGTAGGGGCTGCGCCCGAGCGTGGTCCAGATCGGGGCGCACCAGCGGAGCCCTTCGTTGATGGCCTTGGGGATGAGGTTCGGCTCCTGTCCCACGCGGCGCAACTGGTCCGGATTGGACAGCAGGCCAAGCAGGGTGGACCCGGCCCCGTGCCCCGGCTCCTGCTGGCCGCCGAGGAGGATGACGAAAAGCGTCGGGTAGATGTACTCGGGCGGGCGGGTCTGGCCCTCGGGCATGCCGTCGTGCAGCCAGTGGGACAGGCTGCTGTCGTCCGGCTCGCGGCTGAGCCGGGCCAGCTTCGGGTCCACGATCGCCCTGATCTCCGCGCTGACGGCGTCGGAGACGGCGAATCCCTCCGGGTGCAGCGCCTTGTTGGCGAAGCCGGTGCTGAGGTCGTGGAACCAGTGCCGCAGGGTGCCGGAGTCGACGTCCTTAAAGCCCAGCAGGTCGCCGAGGGCGCGCACGCTGATCGGCTCGAAGTACTGAGCCATCAGCTCGGCCGGGCCAGTCTCGGGCAGGCCGGCCACCACCTCGCGGACGATGGGCCGGGCCAGGTCTTCGATGTACTGCCGGACCGCACGGGGACGCAGCTGCGGATCGATCATCGCGCGCAGGCCGGCGTGCAGCTCGCCGTCGACGGACAGGATGTTGGGCTGGCCGAATACGTGCTCGTTGGCCGGGTCGGTGGTGCCGCCGAAGTTATCGAAGTCGCTGGCGATCTGCCAGCATTCCTGCCAGGTGCTGGCGATGTTGGCTTGCACCGACGGGATCCACGCGATCGGGGCTTCCCGGCGGAGCCGTTCGAACACGGGATAGGGATCGTTCTCGAGCTGGTCAACCGAGATCTCATCCAGCCACTGCTCGCTCATCAGCCCAGTGTCAGCCGGCCCGCCGGCCGCACGCATGCGGTCTTCCGTTCAGTGACTTAGCAGACGATCGACTCCCGCGCCGCTTCGCCGGCCTGCGATGGCGAAGCAGCGTGCCAGTCGCCCCGGCTAGGGCGGCCCGGCCTTGCCCGGCCGGCAGACCCACGCGCCGTCGGACCAGCCGCAGACCTGCTCGTAGCCGGGGCTGAAGCTGCCCGCCCACTTGACGTTGGCGTCGAAGTACACCGGCGGCTGATGCGGCGTGTAGCTCGACGCCTCGGTGATCGGACCGCCGGTGGTGTCGACGGCGATCAGCGGGTACTGGTATACCGGCCGGGTCTGGGTGACAGTGCCGTTAACCACCTTGCTGGTCACGAAGCTGGTCGGGGCCTGTCCCTTCTCGACCCAGTTCACCAGCGCGCCCAGGCCGTTGAAGGAGTCGGGCCCGTCCCCGCCGCCGCAGTGAGCGACCCCGGGCAGCATGAACAGCCGCGCGAATTCCTGCGTCTGCGCCGGGCCGCCCATGTAGTTCTGCACCGCCTGGTAGTAGGCGATGGTGCCGACCGGGGAGATGGCCGGGTCGGCCAGGCCCTGCCACAGGATCAGCTTCCCGCCGTCGTTACGGAAGGCCGTGAGGTCAGGGTCGGTCGCGTCGTAGATGCCCGCGGTTTCCTTCATCAGCTTGGCGAAGTAGGCGCTGGTGAACTGGATGTCGTTGATGGTCAGATCCGGCTCGGCGCTGGGGTTCATCAGGTACTTGATGGTCTGGGTGGCGATGCCCCAGTCGACGGAAGCGGACTCAGGTCCGCTGGCTGGGACGATCCACGGCGTCCAGTTGTCTTCTGAGCCGCGCAGTTCCCAGCCCGGGTAGAGCAGCTGGCCGCTGCTGGTCGTCGGTCCGTCGTAGAGCTTGTTGACCGTGCTCACCTGCGCCGCCGTCAGGCAGAAGTTCGCCGAGGTAGACGTCTGTCCGGGTGCGCACTCGATGCTTTGCGGCTTCCAGTGGCAGGCGAACGGATCGGCGATCAGCCCGTCTTTGGTGCCGTCCAGCGTGTCGCAGGCCTTGACCACCGCCGCGTGCAGCGGGGCCAGATCGGCCGCGGTCAGGATGGGCTGACCGCCGGGCCCGGTGTTGGCGAGCGCATTCCAGCCTTGGTAGAAGATGTTGAGCGGGGTGAGGATCGAGGCGGGAGCCCCGGCGATGATGCCGTTGAAGTCGGCCGGGTAGCGCTGCGCTTCCAGTAGTCCTTCGTGACCGCCCTGCGAGCAGCCGTCGAAGTACGACTCGGCTGGCCTATGGCCGTAGAAGGCCGCGATGATCGCCTTGGCGGCCACCGCCAGCGCGTGCTCGGAGGCGTAACCGAAGTCCACCCGCAAGTTCAGGTCCGCGGCGAAAGCCCCGCTGAAAACGGCGCCCGCGTGACCCTCGTTGTCCGTCGCCTCGGCGAACTGGCCGGTGGTCACGGGTACGCAGCCATAGCTGGCCGCCGGGGTGCTCAAGGTGTCCGTTCCGCAGTAGCCGCCGCAGCCGAGCTGCAGGTACTTCCCCTGGTAACTCTGCGTCGGCAGCATGAGCTGGAACTGGATCTGCGGTGCGATCAGGCCGCTGATCTCACACCCGGCGTAGTTCCCCAGCGTATTGTTGCTCGCCGAGACGGGCGTCGCGGAAAGAATGGTGGTGGATGCGCCGGCCAGGGTGCTGAAGTCGGCTTGCCCGATGGTGGCGCACGACTCGGCGGGCGCGATCACCGCACCGGCCGTGACGTTCGAAATCACCCGATCGGACGTCTGGACTCGGTTCGCGGCGACATGCCCCACGTGGGCGGGGCCCGCCTGGGCCACCCCGACGGACACCGCCAGGGCCAAAATGATGGACAGCGCCGCGGCCACGTAGGCCGCGCTCCGATGCCGTACCAGCTTCCGCATTGAATGTGGCTCCTTAAGGCGTGACGTCCGGCCTGGGCAGCGAGCCTGTCATGCTGCCGGAGCAGTGTGGCACCTCGCTGGCCCGACCCGCTCGTCCCTTTCCGTCCAGTGACTGGCTGGCGGCAATCCGACACCAGGAGCACCTGACCGGGCGATAACCGGGTGTCCCCGACATACTTAATTCGGCGAAAGATGGGCCTTCCTGAGCCGGGGTGCCGCTTGTACGGTTTGGATCGTAGGGGAGGCAAAAGCGGTGGCAGCCGCAACCGATGGGGAGGACATATCATGGCGAGCGTTCCGTTCAACTATGCGTGTGACATGACCGATGGCTTTATCCCGGATCCGAACGAGCATCAGCGCGTCGGCTACGTGACAGCGTTTGCCGGCCTGGGTTTGCCCCAGGCTCTCAGCGCCGACCTGACCGTCACCAATCCGCAGACCGGGGCCGAAATGACCGTGGTCGGCGTCATAGCGCAGTTCGAGTGGAACGGTGGCGTCGGAGACCCGCTGAAAATCGATATGTATGTCTCCCAGGAGAACGCGGCCCAGCTCAAGCTGCTGCAGCAATCAACCCTGAAAACCACCAAGGTGAGCGCGCTGAATTACCTCATCATTAACTACGACCCGGAAGTCAAGCAGTGGTTCACCCAGGCCGCTCCGCAGCAGCCACCGCTGTCCGGGATCGTGCCCGGCACGCCGAACCCCGACCTGACTGTCGACATGACTGGCGTCCCGGTGAAGGCGGGCATCGACGTGAATGTTTACCAGGTCAGCGTCCAGATAGCGCCGGGGGCGAATCAGGCGTATGTCCTCACCTTTGCCAATGGTGCCACCACGCCAGTGGCGAAAGCCTGGGGCCTGGTGGTCGGGAGCCCGGCCTCAGCGTAAGCCGGCCTCGAAGGTGCGTCCTAACGGCCGGGGACGACAGTTGTGATGAGGTCGCGGAGCTGCCGGGCGTGGTTTCCGCCGGGGTCGAGGCGCGGGTTGAAGATGGTGACCTCAAGGCCGCGCGCGCCATCGGCGTGCAGCAGGCCGCGGAGAATCTGCGCGACTTCTTCCCAGCTGAGGCCGCCGGGGTGGCGGTAGTCGACGGCAGGCATCAGGTCATCGTCGAGAACATCGACGTCGAGGTGCACCCAGAATCCCTCGACACCTGGACGGGTGACCGCGGCCAGAGCTTTCCCCAGGGCGCTGGCCGCGCCGCCTGCGCGGACTTCCGGGCCGTCAACGACCGTGATGGCCGTGTCGCGAACGTGCTCGGCGAGAACGTGGTCGTTGTCGCCGAACACGCGGTAGCCGACCAGCGCGACGTCCTCGTCCCGGACGAGTGGCCGCAGCCCGTCCAGGTCAGTGAGGATCCCGGGGCCGCGCCCCGTCACCAGGGCGAGGTCGAGCGATGCGACCTCGCCGGTCGGCTCGTCGCTGGGGTGCTGAAAGTCGGCGTGGCCGTCGATGTAGACAAGGCCGTAACGGCCGCGCCGCCGCAGGGCGAGCATAGGCCCGAGCACGATGCTGCAGTCACCGCCGAGCACGACCGGAAACCGGCCGCCGTCGAGCGCTGAATCCACCGCAGCGGCCAGGCTCTGGGCGACCTCCGCGACCCCCTGCGGATTCAGGACTCCTGTCTCCGGATCGCGGACATCGCAGTACGGCGGTACGTCAACGCGCACTTCATCAGCCGAGCCGAGGCGCGCATGCAGCCCTGCCGTCCGCAGCGCGCCGGGAGCGCTCTGCACGCCGTCCGGCCGGAGGCCAAGAGGAGATGGCACCTCGATGATGAGGGGATTCACCGGTGCCACCCCGCGAAGCAGCTGGTCTGTGGTCATATCCCTATCGTGTACCTCGACATCGGCTCGGGTAAGTGGCAGGATTGACAATATGCGCGACTATCCTGCCAACTTGGGCCTGGCCGGGCGGAAAGACAGAACCGCCGCAGGCCGGGCCCTCGGGCCGGGCCGTGACGCTCATGCCGTCGCCATCGTGGTTTACGACGGGGTCACCGTCTTCGAGCTGGGTGTCGCCTGCGACGTCTTCGGCGAGGAGTGGGCGGCGACGTTCGGCGTTCCCTGGTACCACTCCTTCGTCTGCGGCATCACCCCGGGGCCGGTGACAACCGGCAGCGGATTCCAGATCCTGCCTGCCCACGGACTGGACCGAATCCGCACTGCCGACACCGTGATCGTGCTGCCGACGGTGTCCTTCAAGTGCGTCCCAGCGGAATTGCTGGACGTCCTGCGGCAGGCTCACGCCCGAGGGAGTCGCATCATCTCGCTGTGCACCGGTGCATTCGCCCTGGCCGGCGCGGGGCTGCTCGACGGCCGCCGGGCCACCACGCACTGGGCGGAATGCGACGAGTTCGCCCGCCGGCACCCGAACGTGACGGTCGACCCGGGGGTGCTGTTCGTCGACGAGGGCGACATCCTGACCTCAGCCGGGAGCGCCGCCAGCATCGACCTGTGCCTGCACGTGGTCCGCCAGGATCACGGCACCGAGATCGCCACCCAGCTCGCCCGCCAGCTCGTGGTCCCGCCCCAGCGCGACGGGGGCCAGGCCCAGTACATCGAGGCGCCGATGCCCGAACTCGACAGCGCCAGCCTGTTCGCCGGCACCGTCAGCTGGCTCCAGGAGCATCTGGACCAGCCGATAACCGTCGAAGACCTGGCGGCTCGCTCCGCCATGAGCCCCCGCACGTTCGCCCGCCGGTTCCTGGCCAGCACCGGCACGACCCCGTATCAGTGGCTGGTGCGCCAGCGTGTCCAGCTCGCCCAGCGGCTCCTCGAAATGAGCGACCTGCCGATAGATTCCGTCGCGGAAAAAAGCGGCTTCTCCACGGCCGCCAACCTCAGGAAGCACTTCAGCCGGGCCGTGCGCACCAGCCCCCAGGCCTACCGGCGCACCTTCCAGGACCGGCGCGCCAGCTAACAGACAGAAAGTGCAGGCCACCCGCACCGGAAGACTGCCGTGAGCAGGAAGCACCCGCCAACTCCAGCCTTACCCGGCTTCCTTGCCAGCTCACCATCGCCGGCGGTGCCGCCAGGATCCGGAACCGCCAGCCGCCGTAGTGTCGAAAAAAGATCCGTTAAAACTCGAATAGTTACCAAAGATATGGTATTCTTGTTCCCAAGCCCCCTTCCTCTTTTCTCCCGAACGAGAGGTGGTTCATGCCCCCGGCCCCGTCCCCCGCGCCCGACCCGGACGCCCCCGAGCCCTCCGGCTCCGGGTCCGGGTCAGCCGGCTCCGGGTCGCGGCCGGTCCCGGCCTGCGGGGACGACGGCGCCCCGGAGCCCTCGTGGTCCGATGAGGAGGACGGTGCGGCCTATCTCGGGGAGCTGATGGCCGCGGCCACGGCGGGGGAGGAGCTGACCGCGCAGGATATCTCCGGGGCCGGGTTCGGCCAGGACGGCACCGCGCACCAGCTGCACCCGGGCCCGGTCCTGGCCACCTTGGTGCACGCCGCCAC
>PMST01000382.1 GCA_003168295.1 Actinomycetota bacterium | reverse complement strand
ATGTAGTGTGCCACTATAGGACACATGATGGCAATGTCCCATGCGTGATACTGGGGTAATGAATACCGGAACCCCGCCGCACGCGGCCGACGGTGCGCGGCTGGGAACGGCGCTGACCCGCCGCGCTGCCATCAACGCGGCAAACCAGGCCTACCTGCGCGGCGAAGCGGTGGACATGTCCGCGCTGGCCGCCCAACTCGGCATCGGGCGCTCGACGCTCTACCGGCTAGTCGGCAATCGCGACGATCTGCTGGGGATCGTGCTGGCCGAGGCCACCGAGCGCACGTTCCGCCGCGCGGCCGCTGGCGCAACCGCCGAAGGCGGCGTTGACCTCGTCCTCGACGTCATCAACCGGTTCATGCACGCCGTCATCGACGCCGAACCGCTACAGGCGCTGTGCCAGCGCGAGCCCCTGGTGTTCGTCCGGCTCGCGCTACTGCCCGGCGCCGTCGAGCAGATCGCGGCGAAACTGATCGCTGAGATGCTGCAAACCGAGGCCACCGCCGGCCGGTTCGAGGCATCGCTACCTGCCACCACGCTCAGCCAAGCCATCGTCCGAATGTGCGACGCCCACCTCTACGCCCCTCTGCTCGGTGGGACCGAGCCCGAGATAGACACCGCCCTAGACCTGGTTGCCGCGCTCCTCAGTCACCTCAACAGGCCGCCCGTGCGCGCCTGAGACCGCGCGCTGATCACCGGCGGCGGGGATCAGAACATGCCGTTGTCGTTGGCGGCGATCTTCGGCACGTCCTGGATTACGTCCCAGTGTTGGACGACCTTGCCGTTCTCCAGGCGGAAGAAGTCGGCCAGGGCCCGGCCCGGGTTGTCCGGATTACCGGGTTCGAGGTCGAGGTGGGAGCGGGTGACGACCATGTCGCCTTCAGCGATGACTCGTTTGATGTCGAGTTTCAGGTTCGGGTACTCGCCGCGCGGCCATGTGGCTTCTGCCTTTCGTGTGGCGGGCGATAAGCGGGACAGCACGGCGGCGGCGATCGCTTCGGTGAGCGGGTTGGTGGGCTGGCCGAGCAGTCTCCGCAGGTCCCCGCTACGGGTCTCGAGCTCACCCCGGCTCAGGCCCCGGTCGGCGTCGGCGAGGGTGTCGGCGTACGGCTGGAAGGAAGCGCCAGCCTCAGGCGTGACAACCGGCCTTGCGGGCATCGCCCAGCAGGCCGTGGCACTTCTCGCCGACCACGGGGACAAGCTTCGCGCCTGCCACGCGCCCGGATGCGTCCTCTACTTCGTCAAGAGCCACCCGCGTCGCGAATGGTGCTCCGTGGCCTGCGGCAACCGTGCCAGGGCCGCACGGCACTACGACAAGATCCGCGAGGGCCGAGCGGGGCCAAGACCCCGGTGACCCGAACCGCTTGTCCGGAGCGCCGACCAGTCCGCAGCGAAGACCACGCGCTGCCTTGTCAGCCTCGCCCAGCGCCGGCAGCGGCGGCGCGGCCCAGACGGCTCTTACGATGGCGAGGTGACCGACACCAACGCAGGCCGGCCAGGGCACCGCTCGTACCCGAAAGGCGTGCGACGCCGGCAGCAGATTCTGGACAGCGCGATCGCGCTGTTCGCGCAGCGCGGGGTGGACCGGGCGTCGCTGCGGACGATCGGCGAGGCGATCGGGGTGTCCCACACCGCGCTGCGGCACTACTTCGCGTCGCGCGACGAACTCCTGGTTGAGGCCTACCGGGCGCACGAGGCCCGGGCCGCCGGCGAGGCGCACGCGGTAAGCGAGTCCGCCGTCGGCCAGATAATCGAGGCCGCCGAGCGGAACCGGTCGATCCCCGGCCTGGTCGAGCTCTACGCGACCCTCAGCACCGACGCCCTGCAGGAACAGCACGTCGTCACCCGGGAGTTCATTCGCGGCCGGTTCGGCTCGCTGCGCGAGCTGCTGGCCGCCGGGATCGAGGCTGGGCAGCAAGCCGGCCGCATCGCGGCGGACATCGACCCGGCCGATGCCGCCGCGCTGGTCATCGCCGCGTCTGACGGCTTGCAGGTCCAGTGGCTCCTCGATCCGGGCGCGGTCGACGTCGGCCGCTCGCTGTCCATCCTCGAGCGGCTGTTCCCGCTCGGCGCCGAGCCGGGGACGCCGGCCTAGCCTTCCTCGGCCAGGTATCCGCCGGTCCCCCGAGGATGATACTTTCCACTGGAAGGTTTCTTCGCGTGGAGGCGATCGTGCCGGCATCCTCAGCCCGCTGGCGGTGGGCGGTCACCGTCGCGTTCGGCCTCGGCGGGATCACCATCTCGGCCTGGGGTCCCCGGCTGCCGGGCATCAAGGCCGACCTCGGCATCGGCACCGGCACCATCGGACTGCTCCTGGCGGGCGTGACCGTGGGGTCCATCTTGGGGCTACTCGGCTCCACCCCGCTGCTGCATCGGCTGGGCGGGCGCCGGGCCATCCTGGCCGCGCTGCTGCTTATCGCCGCCGCGATGACGCTGCTGGGCGTCGCGCTCATCGCCCGCTCGCTGCCGCTCGTCGCCTTCGGCTTCGTGACCGCGGGGACGGGTATCGGCGCTCTCGACGTGCTGATCAACGTGGAGGGCGCCGCCGTCGAACGGGTCGCCGGGCGCACCCTGATGCCGATGATGCACGCCGCCTGGTCGGTCGGGGCCGCCGTCGGCTCGGGGATCGGCGCAGCCTGCGCGGCCCTTGGCATCAGCCCGGCGGAGCAGCTCATCGGCGAGGCGGTGGTCATCGTGGCGGCCGCCTGGTGGACCACGGCG
>PMST01000696.1 GCA_003168295.1 Actinomycetota bacterium | reverse complement strand
TCGCCCGTTCCGCCTCGGCCACGGCGCGCAGCGTGCGGGCGGTGAACGCGACCCCGAAGCCGAAGGTGTCGTCGGGCACCGACCGCTCGCTGACGCGCACGCTCGCCTGCGGTATCCGCTCCTTGATCAGCCGGCCGGCGAACAGGCCCGCCGGGCCCCCGCCGACGACCTCGACACGTCTCAGTCGCATAGAGGCACGATAAGCATTGAGTGACTCACTCGTCAAGTTTATGACTTGCTTGTTGACAAGCGGGCGGTGCGGAGGCAGACTCGGAGCACAGCAGACAGGAAGGAAACGACTGGTGACTTCCCCCACGGCGCAGGTGCGCGCACAGGAGGCCGCCCCGAGCGGCACCCCCAGCCACCCGGTGCGCGGCATCAACCACATGGCGTTCCCGACGTTCGACCCGGCGGGCACCATTCACTTTTACCGGGATGTCCTCGGCTTGCCGCTCGTGCAGACGATGCAGGTCAAGGCGTGGGGGCCGGAGTACCAGCGCGACTTCGTGCACTTCTTCTTCGACATCGGCAACGCCGACTGCCTGGCCTTCTTCTACTACTTCGGCCAGGAGCCCTACCGCGACGAGAACCTCCCGCCCCTGCTCGATCTCGGCAAGCACGTCGCACTTCACGTGGACACCCTGGCGGACCTCGACGGGTTCGCCCAGCGCATCCAGGACGCCGGGCTCAAGCTCGACATGCGCGTCATGCACGAGACGGTCGAGTCGATCTACGTCCGCGACCCCAACGACATCCTCATCGAGATCGCCCGTCCGCTGCGGGACCTGACCGCGGCCGACGCGGTGGACGCCGATGTCACCGCCCAGGCGCTGCTCGACATCCTGGCCAGTGACGGCGAGCCGACCCTCGACGCGCTGTGGGCCCGCAAGGCCGAGCTCATCGACTCCCGCGTCCCGGCCTGACAAGGAGAACCATGACCACCCTGTACTTCCTCGACGCCGCCGAGTTCACCGACGTCTCCGCCGTGGCCGCGGCCCAGCCCGGCGCCCGGGTGCAGCGGCTCCCGGGCTACGTCGCGGTCACCTCGGACGGCCCGCTCGTCATCGACCGCCGCGCCACCGGGGTCCGGCACTCGGTCTGGTACAGCGCGCTCGCCGCCGTCGGCCACGGCCACGTCGTCCAGTACGACAAGGACGCCCTGAAGGTGGAGCCGGCCCCGTGACTCCCACCGTGGCGGCACCGGACACCGAGCGGCTCGGCGGCCACCGGCACCCAGAACCGGCACCGATCCCGGCCGGCACCCAGATCAGCCTGCACAGCTTCCCGACGATCGACGGCGCCACCGTCAAGGGCACCCTGTTCCACCCGCCGGGCGCGACCACGTGCGTGACCGTGATCCACCCGCGGCTCGACATGAGCGGGCACCCGATGATCGGCCTCCTGCTCAAGGCCGGCGTCGCGGTNNCTCGTCCCGCTCGCGCACTCCGGCGGAGGAACCCTCAACGCGTTCTACCTCTGGCAGGCCACCGCCGCGCCGCACGACCGGATCGCGCGCACCCCGGCGGGCCGGCCTACCAGGCTCGCTGAGGCCAAGATGCCGGTGCCCGACGCCGTGGTCTTCCTGGCCGCCCACCCGGGCCAGGGCGCGGTGATGCTACACAGCATCGACCCGAGTGTCATCGACGAGGAGGATCCGCTGGCCGCCGATCCCGGGCTGGACCTGTTCGATCCCCGCAACGGGTTCCGCGAACCGCCGGAAAGCTCGGGCTACACCCCGGAGTTCCTGGCCCGGTACCGGGCGGCTCAGCGGGCGCGCATGGTCCGCCTCGACAACCTCGCCCGCCACTGGGTCGCGCGCCGGGAACAGGCCCGCGCCAGGTTCAAGGAGACCGGTGACGTCGCCGACAGGCGCGCGGCACTGGCCCCGCGCTTCCTCATCGTCCACCGCACCGAGGCCGACCCGCGCTACGTGGATCTCTCCCTCGACCCCAACGACCGTCCCTACGGCTCGCTGCACGGCCTGTACCCGCACCTGATCAACTACGGCACCGTCGGGTTCGGCCGCATCGCCAGCCCGGACGCATGGCTATCGACCTGGTCTGGCCTGTCGGCCAACGCCTCGTTCGCCAAGGCCGCACCGCACGTCACGGTGCCGACGCTGTACCTGGAGTTCTCCGGCGACCAGACACTCCTGCCCGCCGACGCCGACCAGCTCTACCACGCGATCGGCGCCCCGGATAAGGAACACGGGATCATCCCCGGACTCCACTTCGGCGCCGCCCTGCCCGGCCACCGCCCGGGCATCGAACTGGCCGCGGCCGCGGTCCTGGACTGGCTCTGACTCGCCACACACGCCACCACCATCTGCAGGAGCAGCTGATGCGCACCGACATCGACATCCGCACCCCGGGCGGGTTCCGGGTCACCGGGATCGCGACCGGGCCCGGCACCCCGGACACCCCGCTGCTGCTGTGCCTGCCCGGCGGCAGCTACACTGCCCGCTACTTCGACGTCCCCGGCTTCTCCCTCCTCGACGCCGCCGAGGCGAACGGGTTCACCGCGATCGCCCTCGACCGGCCCGGCTACGGCGGCAGCGACCCCCTGCCCGCCGGCGAGCGGACGTTCGCCCGCAGCGCCGAGGTCCTTGAGGAGGCCATCGCCGTGCTGTGGGCCGACTACGGGCCCGGCCACCCGGGAGTCGTCGTGATCTCCCACTCCATCGGCTCGGCGATCACGGTCCACATCGCCGCGCGGCAGCCCGGATGGCCGCTGCTCGGGATCGCGCTGCACGGGATCAACACCGTCTCCCCCGACCATGTGGTCGGTGCCTGGCACTCGATGCCGCCCGGCGTCCCGGTCCAGTTCAGCGCCGAGCAGCGCCGCATGTTCATGTACGGACCGGACGGAACCTTCGCCCCCGACGCCCTCGACCGCGCCGAGATCTCCGCGGCCGCCTGCCCGATCGAGGAACTGCTCGAGATCGTCGGCGAGTGGCCGCGCACCGCGGCGGACCTCGCCGCACAGGTCCGGGTACCAGTCCAGTACGTGCTCGCCGAGCACGAGGCCCTCTGGAACGCCGGCCAGANNACGCGTTCGCCGGGATGTTCACCTCCGCACCCCGCGTGGATGCCACCCTGGCCCGCGGCGTCGGGCACAACATCGACCACCACCACCTCGGCCGGGCCCTGCAACTGCAGCAGCTCGCCTTCGCCCTGACCTGCACCCCGGTGCCGGTCCCGGCCTGACACGCGGTCTCGGCGATGCCTAGCATCTAGTCATGGCGACTCCTCCTTCCCGAAGCCGTCGCGCGGTGACCGCTGCCATCGGCGCAACGCACGACGGCGTCCCGGCTCGCGCCACGCGGACGCGCACGTCGTCCTCGCGCCGCGAGCTGGTGATGTCGGAGATCCTCGAGCACGCCACCCGGCTCTTCGCCGAGCGCGGATACGACGGGACCACGCTGCAGGACATCGCCGATGCTATCGGGATCACCAGGCCAGGGCTCTACCACTACATCAGCAGCAAAGAACAGCTGCTCGCCGAGCTCGTCAGGGACGTCAGCGAGAACACCGCGCACATCGTCCGTGCGGTCCGGCTCCGCACCGACCTAAGCTCGGTCGAGAAGCTGCGGACCGTGGTCCGTGCGCTGGTACTCCAGCGCGCCGGAGCGCCGGAGCGCTTCCGGGTTCTCGATCGCACCGAGGCCGCGCTCCCGGAAGAAGTAGCCACCCTGCACCTCAAGGCGCGCCGAGAGGTCCTCGCCGAGCTGCGGACGATCATCGAGGACGGCGTGTCGAGGGGAGAGTTCCGTCCCCGGGACGAGCGGCTGGCCGCACTGTCGGTCATCGGCATGTGCAACTGGGTCGCCTGGTGGTTCCACCCAGGTCCCGACCATCCCGCCGAACCGGTAGCCGACCAACTCGCCCAGAACGCCGTCGACATGCTCGCCTACCCCGAAGGCACCGGACCGCTCACCACCGCGCCGCACCGCGCGCTGCAGCAGGCCCGGGAGAACCTCGACTACCTTGAGCGCTTCCTCGGTTCCGAGTCCATTCCCGATCCGGGCTCGACGGCGAACGGCTGACCTTCCCGGGATTCCGAAAGCCAGTGACAAACCAAGTGACAACGACTCCAGGCAACGGCGGACACAGCGCGAGGGTCTGTCAACTTAACGGTGTAACTTCTTTCACTTTTGTTACTTGCGTCCCGCGCTCAGGCGGCCGTCAAACGTGATGTCGAAGGCGTTCAGGGCGGCCTTCCACCGGTTCGTCCACCGCTTCCGGCCCTTCCCGGTCGGGTCCAGGCTCCTGATCGCCAGGTACAGGCACTTCAGCGCGGCCGCCTCGGTCGGGAAGTGGCCGCGGGCGTTCACCGCGCGGCGTAGCCGGGCATTAATCGACTCGATCGCGTTGGTCGTGCAGATCACCGTCCTTATTTCCCGGTCGAACTGCAGGAACGGCACGAATTCCGCCCACGCGTTCTCCCAGAGCCGTATAATAGCGGGATAGCGTTTCTCCCATTTCCCGGAGAATTCGGCGAACCGGTCCAGCGCCTCGGATTCGGACGCGGCATTGTAAATGGGCTTGAGGTCTTTCGCGATCACGCCCCAGTCCTTTTTCGACGCGTACTTGAACGAATTCCGCAGCAAATGCACGACACAGGTTTGCACGATGGTTTTATCCCACACGGCATTGACTGCGTCCGGCAGGCCTTTCAGCCCGTCGCAGACCACCATCAGGACGTCCCTGGTGCCGCGGTTCTTGATCTCGGACAGGACCCGCAGCCAGAACTTGGCTCCCTCGCCGTCGCCGTGCTCACCGGCCCACAGGCCCAGCACGTCACGCTCGCCGTCCACGGTGACGCCCAGCGCCAGGTAGACCGGCCGGTTCGCGACCTGGCCCTCGCGGATCTTCACGTTAATCGCATCGATGAACACGACGGCATAAACCGCATCGAGAGGCCGGCTCTGCCATTCCGCCAGTCCTTCCATCACCCGGTCGGTGATCGTGGTGATGGTCTGCTTGGATACCTCGGCGCCGTAGACCTCGGCCAGGTGCGCGGCGATTTCCCCGTGCGTCAGCCCTTTCGCCGACAGGGAAATCACCATCTCGTCGACCCCGGTCAGCCGCCGCTGCCTTTTAGCGACGATTTTCGGCTCGAAACTGGAATCCCGGTCCCGCGGCACCGAGATCTCCACCGGCCCCGTATCGGTCAGCACTGTCTTAGCCCGCCGGCCATTACGGGAATTACCGCCATCGCGGCCTTCCGGCTC
>PMST01000070.1 GCA_003168295.1 Actinomycetota bacterium | reverse complement strand
CCCCAGCTGCGCGGCCAGCCGGTACGCCACCACGCCGCGCCCGGCCCGGGGCGCCTGCCCGGCGGTGATCGCTGCGACCGCGGGCAGCCACCCGGCCCGCACCGCAGGCACCGCCGCCGCCACCCCGGCCAGCGCGAGCATGCCGAGCGGGACGGTGAGGTTGATCCACAGCGGCACGAATACGCGTTCCCCCTGGACCGGGTACAGGTCGATCACCGGCAGCACCCACCAGTTCCCCAGCACGGTCCCGACTACCGCCCCGGCTGCCGCGGGGATGCTGACCTGGGCCAGGTAGAGGGCCGTGACCTGGCCGGGGGTGAACCCGATGCTCTTGAGCACCCCGATCCGCCGGTAGGAGGCGATCACCGCGGCGGACACCACGTTGGCTGTGATCAGCACCGCCAGTACCAGGCCTACGATCGCGAACGCCAGCACGAACCGGGTGTTCACGTTCCCGCCGAGCGTGCCCGGGGTGGCCCCCGAGGGCAGCGCTACGGGCGGCAGCGACACGGGGCCGGCTAGCGCGCCTGGCGGCAGCGCGGCCCTCAGCTCGCCCAGGTCGGCGGCGAGCTGCGCCGGAGTACCGGCATTAGCGAACGTGTACAGCATCTGCTCCTGGGCCGGACCGCCCGCCGCACGCAGCGCGGCGATCTCGCCGGGTGTCACCCAGGCATCTTCGAAAGACGTGCGCTGGTCGCCGTACCCCACCACGGTCAGCACCGGCCGGCCTGCCGCGCTGAGCACAGTAAGCTTGCTGCCCAGCGGCAGCCGGATCACCGTACTGATGCTCAGGGAGATCTCACCCGACCTCGTTGGCCACCGGCTCCCGCCGCCCATCACCGAGGGGTTGGCGATCACGTCATCGAGCGGCGCGGACGGCGAAGCCCGGCCGACTACGGTCAGCCGCTGCGGTGGCACGCCGCCGGGCTTGCCCACCACAAAGCCCCCCGCCGCGACGGTGATCATCGTCTGCGGATACGGCCCGGCATCTTGGGTCACCCCCGGCAGGTGCCGGGTCGCCGCCAGCTGAGCGGCGGTGACCTTGGAGGCGTCGATGGTCAGCGCCAGATCCGCGGCGTGCGTGATCGCGATCGCGCCGGTAAATCCCTGGTCCGCGGCGGCGGTCAGGGTCAGGCCGATCAATGCCGCCGCGGACGAGGCGGCCAGCACCGCGAGCACTACCAGGGACTGCACCAGCCTGCGGGCCGCCCCAGCCCACGCCGCCTGGAGCACCGGTGCGGCCCTCACGACCGCGCTCTCCGCCCCGGCTGGACCGTCGGCTCCTGCTGCCCGGAGCGCACCGCCGCGCCGGTGTCGCTGATGACCCGCCCGTCGGCGAGCTGGATCATCCGGCTGGCATACCGTTCGGCCAGCTCGGGGTTGTGCGTGACAACGACCAGGGTCTGCCCGGCCGCGTTCAGGTCCAGCAGCAGCTGCCCGATCGCCCGGCCGGCCGCGGTGTCGACCGCGCCGGTCGGCTCATCGGCCAGCAGCACCGCCGGGTTGTTGACCAGCGCCCGGGCGATCGCCACCCGCTGCCGCTCACCACCGGACAGCCGCCCCGGATAGGTGTCCCGGTACCGGTCGATGCCCAGCTGAGCCAGCAGCTTGTCCGCCCGCGCCCGGGCAGCGCGGCGCCGCACCCCGGCCAGCCGGGCCGGCAGCATCACGTTGCCGATCACGGTCAGGTCCTCCACCAGGTTGAAGAACTGGAAGATCATCCCCACCTGGGAGCGGCGGTACCGGGCGGTCCTGGCCTCGCCGAGCACATCGATCCGCTGCCCGGCCACGGTGACCGTGCCGCCCGACGGCTTGTCCAGCCCGGCTACCAGGTTCAGCAGCGTGGACTTGCCGCTCCCCGACGGCCCCATCACCGCGACCGCCTCCCCGGCCGCCACCTGCATGCTGACCCGGTCCAGCGCCGGCACCCCGCCAGCGGCATACCGCTTGGTTACCTCGCTGAGCTCGATCAGCGACTCCACGGCCGTACCTCCTGTCCGCCACCCGTGCCCGTCACCGCGGCTGCCGCCGCCAGCCGATGAGCGACGGCCACTGGTCCCACCGTTCATGCCAGGTCCCTCCCGTCCGATTCCGCCTTAGCCGGCCCCGGGGTTGGCCGCGGGCCGCACGCGAAGCCTGCCCGCACGTTCGCACGCATGCGGTAACACGGGTCAAACAGGAGCTGTTAACACCCTGTTACCCGCGGCAAGGCATCCTGGTGGAAAGCACCGCCGCGCCCGCGGCCCGTCCGGGGCCGGCCGCGCCGGAACCACAGCCAGGGAGTACCAATGAGCGCGCTGCCCCATTTCTGCGGGCTGGCCCGGCGGGCGGCCCTGACGCGCCGTACCGTACGGCTGCGGCTGACCGCCCTGTATGGCGCGCTGTTCCTGGCCTCGGGTGCCGGGCTGCTGACGATCATCAACATCCTGGCCCGCGGCTGGCCCTGGCCCCGGCCCGCCATCGTGACTCCCGTTGGCAGCAGCACCGGACGGGTCTGCGAGGTCACCAAGCCCGTGTGCTACTCCCCGGCCGAGTTGCTAGCTCAGGCCGCAGCCGGGCATGCGGCCGCGCTGAACCAGTTGCTGGGTGAGTCGGGCATCGCGCTGGGCGTCATGACGGTGGCCTCGGTCGCACTGGGCTGGCTGGTGGCCGGCCGGGTGCTGCGCCCGCTGCGGGCGATGACCACCGCCGCCCGGGCGATCTCCGAGGACGACCTGAGCCGGCGTCTGGCCGTGCCCGGCCCCGGTGACGAGCTCAAAGACCTCGGCGACACCATCGACGGGCTGCTGCACCGGCTGGAGACCGCCTTCGGCGCCCAGCGCCGGTTCGCCGCCAGCGCCTCGCACGAACTGCGCACCCCGCTGGCGATGATGCGTACCTCCCTGGACGTGGCCATCGCCAAGCCAGGGCCGGCCCCCCATGAGCTGACCGCGCTGGCGGGCAAACTCCGCGAAGGGCTCGACCAGGCCGACCGGCTGGTGGAGAACCTGCTGCTGCTGGCCCGCGCCCAGCACGGCGCCAGCGACGACCAGGAAACCGTCTCCCTGGGGCCGCTGCTCACCAGCGCGATCGATGCCCGGGCCGGGCAGATCGCGAGCATGAGCCTGGACGTGCGGTGCGCCGCCGACCGCCCCCTGGTCACCGGGAACCCCGTGCTGCTGGCCCAGATGACCGGCAACCTCATCGACAACGCCGTCCGTCATAACCACCCGGGCGGCTGGATCCGCGCACAGATCACCCGCGCCGGGCCTACCGTTCGGCTGGTGGTGGAAAACGGCGGTCCCGTCCTGGACCCCGGCACGGTCACCACCTTGACCCAGCCGTTCCGGCGGCTGGGCACCGACCGCACCGGGTCAGCGACCGGTACCGGCCTGGGACTGTCCATCACCGAGGCGATCACGGCCGCGCACGGCGGGGTCCTGCACTTGCACGCCCGCCGGGAGGGCGGCCTGCGCGCGGTCATCGACCTGCCAGCCAGCACGAGCCCACCAGCCCAGCTGGCCACAGCCGGAGCCACCCGGTGAGGGTCCTGGTCGCCGAGGACGTCCGGCGGCTGGCCGACGACATCGCCGAGGGCCTGCGCGACCAGGGAATCGCCGCCGACGTCGCCTACGACGGCGCCGACGCAGCCGTCAAGCTGGACCTCAACCCCTACGACGTGCTCGTCCTGGACCGGGACCTGCCCGGCATCCACGGCGACACCATCTGCCGGACGATCACCGAAGCCGGCCACCCGGTCATGATCCTCATGCTCACCGCCGCCGGCACCCCCGGCGACCGGGTCACCGG
>PMST01000205.1 GCA_003168295.1 Actinomycetota bacterium | reverse complement strand
GCGGGCGGCAAGGGCGACGGCAGCTGGCTCAACATGCTCACGGATAGCCAGCTGCGAGCCGCAGGCAGCCGCTATCCGGGTCCATGGCTCCGCGGATACCTGACGGCGATTTGCCATGTCGATGAACAGCGCCGCGCATTTGGCAGTACTGGTGACGCGCCTGCCCTGCTGGATGTCTACCAGCCCCCGCGGTTCACGGACGTCACTGGCGGTCTGGTTGATGTGACCAGTATCGGGATCGGGGAACGTGACCTACTGGTAGTCGGCGACCCGGGCGCGGGGAAGTCCAGCCTCCTGCGATGGGTGCGGCACCAAGCGGCTCACCGGCTCCTCGCCGGAGACACGATCAGCTACGTGCCGGTGCTCGTGCGGGCCCGAGACCTGATCGATCAGGAACCGCAATCGTTCCCTGAAGCAATCGCGAGCGCGGTCCGCAAGGATCTCGGCCGGTGGCTGCCTGCCTCGCCACGTGCCGAGATGTTCATGGAGGACCCCCTACGGGGGACGCCATGGCTCCTGCTCGTTGACGGATTCGAGGAAATCCTTACGCCCGACGAACGGGATAAGGCTATCGACCCGTTCGCCTACTGGAGCGGACAGCCCCATCTCAGGCTGCTGATTACCAGCCGTCCGCTGGAGCAGAAGGAGTTCAGGCCCCTCGCCGAGAAGGGAATCTTCCGATCCTTCCTTGTCCCTTTCGATATTGAGGGGGTAAGGCGCCTGGCGACCACATGGTTCGGCCTGCTCAGCGGCGAGGGTGACGCTGCGCTGCGGGCTGAGAGCCTGATCGACAGGATCGAACACGGTCAGATCAAAGAGCTGGCACGTATCCCGCTTATCACGACGATGCTCTGCATCCTGTGCGCGGCCAGAGGCAACTACGAGATTCCGCAGAACCGCTACGACGTCTACGAGCAGTTCACCAACGTACTACTGCACAAGCAACTGGACGAGTTCGGTGCACTGCCACGGCTCCGAAGCCTCCTACAGAATTATTCCAGCGATCCGCGAGTGGCCCAGGACCTGCTGGATGACCGCCTTGCGCTACTTACAGCCTTCGCTCTCAAGCAACTGGCCGAAGACGGCCCTGCTACAGCGCTCACCGATTTCGTCCATGAGTGGACGGCGGCACTCCAGCCGAGTTTGTTCCCGGAACGGGAATGGACAACTCTTGTCATTGATGTCCTGCGGCAAAGCGGCCTGGTAACCGGAGAGGACTTCTGGCATCGGACCATCGGGGACTTCCTAGCCGCACGCAAAGTCGTGCAGGATCCGGAGGCTTATGGGATCACCCCTGAACAGGCCACGCGGCTCAGTTACCTGTTCAGTAACCGCTCCCTGCTGAGCTTCATTGCAGCCGGGTGGGCCCGGCACTATCCAGACCGTGCGCGTTCTCTGTGCGAGATCCTGTCTCGGCGCTCGCCTCCCTACCTGGAGTTCCTCGCGACCCTGGTGGAGGATGGGGTCGAGGTGCCGCCGGACATCCTGCGAAGGGTTACCGACAGTTTGGCCACCGCGGCCAATAACCCCATCAAAGACCCCGAGGGGCGGGTAGTGAGCGCGGCCATCCTGACTCGCCTTGACCGCCCGCGGGCGTTGCCGCGACTTCGCGTTCTTGCCCTTGATCCGCGCACTGATGCCAGCTTTCGAACGTTCATGTTCAACGAAAATCTCTTGAACGTCGATGCGACCAGAATCCTCATACAGGAGGATCCCCGCAGTGCCCGTGATGTGCTGGTCGTCCAGGCAGGCGACACTGCACGCTCCCCAGAGCGCCGCCTCGAAGCCGCACGCAGGCTCCACCAGTTCGATCCCGCAGGAAGCGCGGCCGCGCTCCAGAAGCTAGCCGATACGCCGTCCGTACCGAAAGAGACCAGGCTCGAAAGCCTCCGCGAGCTAGCCCGGACAGAAGCCGCTCAGGCCGTTGAGGTCGGCCACAGGCTGGCAGAGGACGCCGAGCTCGCCATTGGTGCCGCCCTCGCAGTTTCTGAATTTGCCCCCGATCCGGCGGCGGATGCCCTCGGCGTACTTGCCCAAGACGCCTCCATCGCCGTGCCCGGCCGTGTACATGCTGCGCTGCGTTGGGCGCGATTGCAGCCTGAGAACGACGAGCCGAGCATGATCCTTGAGTCATTGGCCGCAGATTCCTCAGTCACAGCGGCAGATCGGTTGGAAGCGGCCTCCGGGCTGGCCGAAGTCGATCGGCCGAGTTCTCTGCCGCTGCTTCAAAGCCTCGTCAGAGAGCGCAGCGCGGATATGCCCACCAGGGTACGGGCAGCGACGCTGCTGCTCCGTCTCCACCCTGAGCAGGCCACCCCTTCTATTGCAGACCTGGGCGATCTCAGCGATGCCGATCCCCCTCTGGCGGCGGATTTGTTCACGGCATGGGCCAGGGCCTCCGCCCGGGGATGGGTTCCCGCGCTGGCGTCCTACCTCCGCACCATGGATAAGGGACCGCGCATCAAAGATTTGTCCCGGGCACACAGGTCCTTCGATAACCTGGCCGGGCTTCTCCGGAAGGCAGACCCGGTGCGCTGCGCGGCGGAGATGGATAAGATCATCCACGAGCCAGGCTGGGGAACTTTCCGCAGAGAGGCTGAGGAACTGTGGGCCGAACTGGAGCCAGGACGTTGCGCTGATCACCTCGTCGCGGTTGTCCGCGGCCAGTGCCAACAGCGTGGCGAAGCAGATGAGATGCGGGAATTCTTTGGAGCCTCTGCTGAGCCTGGTCAAGCCCTCCTTTCCCTGGCCCGTCTGGGGGATGAACGTGTTGCCGTGCTCTCTGACGCGATTCTGGTGACATTCGGTCCCGACAGCGACCATTCCGTCCCAGAATTCTGCTTTTATGCCGCGAGAGCGATCGCAGAGCGCGACCCGGCGCGTGGCGTGAATCTGATGGCGGAAATGGCCTTTGATAACCGGCTGGATGGTAGCGACCGGCTTCGCTGTGCCATGNNACGAGGACCGGGCTGCCAAGGTTTTCAGCGTGCTCGCCCGCGACGGCGTGGTACGGCAGACAGCCGGAATTCTGGGCAGCGGCCTCCCCAACATGGTCGACATGGCCGATTCCAGCGAGATTCTTGCTGAACGGATCGGAGACGTCGGAGCCCCCCGCGGTAGCCG
>PMST01000171.1 GCA_003168295.1 Actinomycetota bacterium | reverse complement strand
GCGCGTACCGTGGAGCACTTCCGCCGCTGGGGGGTGCTGCAGGAGATCCGCACCGAGTGGACGTTCCCGCCGGAGTGGGTCCACGGGATCAAGCTCATCACGTCGCTGACCGGCCATGAACTGGTGCCGAACCGGCGCCCTTCCTTCACCGACCGGGGCACCGGCGACCGGGCGGACCGGCACTCGCTGGCCGACCGGATCAGGCGGCCGCAGACGGCGCTCCAGCAGGTGTTCCTGAACCACCTCGGGCGGCACGGCGTGCCGGTGACCGGCGGCTGGCAGCTCGGCGCGCTGCATGAGCACGCCGACTGGATCGACGCCGAGGTGGCAGGGGTCGACTCGGGCGAGCACCGCACGATCCGGGCCCGGTACGTGCTGGGCGCCGACGGCGGCAGCAGCACCGTCCGGCGGCTGGCCGGCATCGGCCGGGACGGTGAGCGGGCCGCGCTGAAGCGACTGCGGCTCATCGTCAGGACAGGTGACGAAAGCGAGCGTCTCGGGCCCGCTCCGAGCGGCGTCAACCTCGTGTTCAACGCGAAGGCGTGGAGCTTCCTGGCCGCCGTCAGCACCCGCGAGTGGCGCGTGTACGCGGGGCCGTATCCGCTCGACTACGAGCCGACGAACGAGGAGCTGATCGAGATCGGCCAGGCCGCGTTCGGATTCGACCTCGACCTCGAGGTGGCGTCGGCGACTACGTACTACGACTCCAGCCGGGTCGCCCAGAGGTTCCGCAAGGGCCGGGTCCTGCTGGCCGGGGACGCCGCCCACGTGCG
This sequence comes from Actinomycetota bacterium, assembly GCA_003168295.1. The sequence goes on along the minus strand of PMST01000171.1, from coordinate 12,958 downwards.
CACCCCCGGCGGCAACCTGGGCGAGGGCTTCGGCGACGTCGCCAACCTCGGCTGGAAGCTGGCCGCCGTCCTGGACGGCCGCGCCCCGGAGGCGCTGCTTGACAGTTACGACGCCGAACGCCGGCGGCACAACTGGCGGATCGCCGACTACGCGCTGGAACGGGCTCGCCGGGGCTACGAGCTGCGCGAGCAGATCCGCCTGGACGGCATCCCGGACGACTCCGACCTCAGTCCGGCCGCTCAGCGGCGGCGGGCCGAGATCGGCGCCCTGATCGGGCGCCGCGGGCTCGACTCGGCCGGTGTCGAGTTCGACGAGCGGTACGACGCCTCGGCGGCGATCTGGTACGAGCCCGGCCAGCTCGACACCGAGGAACCCTGGCAGTCGGATCGCTACGAAGACGACCCGCGGCCCGGCCACCGCGCACCGGACGGTTACCTCGACCCCTGGGGTGACACGCTCTACGACCGGATCGGCAACGACTTCGCGCTGCTAGTGCTCACCGAGGACGGAACTACGGGACAGGCGTTCGCGGTCGAGGCGGCCGCCCGGTCGCTGCCGCTGTCGGTCATCCACCTGCCCGACCCGGCGGCCCGTGAGCTGTACGGGGCCGACAACGTCCTCATCCGGCCCGACCAGCACGTCGCCTGGCGCGGCGCGCGGGTTCCCGACGGCGGCGCCGCCGCCGTCCTTGACCTGGTCCTCGGCCGGGCCCGGGACGGTGCAGGCCGGCCAGCCGGGTCCGAGCTGGCCGCCGCGAGCTCCGGGGCGGCGAACTAGGTGCCTCGCAGCCTGCTTTCGAAAGGCACCAGCAGATGACCGACCAGCCCAGCACGCCACGCTTCCGGCTCGGGTTCCTCACCCATGTCCAGGGCCGGGGGGACCTGACCACGACCTACCGCAATGCCCAGGAGCTGTTCGTCGTCGCCGACGAGCTCGGCTTCGACGTGGGATGGGTGGCGCAGCACCACGCTCCGCTCGGCGGCGGCGGCCTGCCCTCGCCGTGGACGTTCCTGGCCCACGCGGCCGCGCGCACCAAGCGGATCCGGCTGGCCACCGCGATCACGATCCTGCCGCTGGAGCACCCGCTGCGACTCGCCGAGGACGTCTCGGTCGTCGACACTCTCAGCGGCGGGCGCGTCGAGATCGGCGTCGGCAGCGGCGGCAGCGCGCTGGAATACGCCGCCTTCGGCCGAGACGTCGCGAAGAAACGGGAGCTGACCAGCGAGGGTCTGGCCATCCTGCGCGCGGCACTCGCCAACGGCGAGGTCGGTACGACCGGCTTTACCATCCAGCCCCGGGCCGCCGATTTCACCGAGCGGATCTGGCAGGGCGTGTTCAGCGGGCCCGGCGCGGCTTACGCCGCGGCTGGCGGCTCCAACCTGCTGCTCAACCGGGCGGCCTACGGCTACAGCGAGCCGACCGACGAGGTGCAGCGGCCCTGGGCTGAGGAGTTCCTCGCGCACTGGACGCGGCCACGGGCGCCGCGGATCGGCCTGTCCCGGTTCGTCTTCCCGGCCAAGGACAAGCGGTCCGCGCTGGAGCAGATCGGGGCGGATGTCGTCAGCGCCTCCCAGCGGCTGGTCGAACGCGGCGCGTTTCCCGCCGGGCTCAGCACCGAGGGGTACCTGGACCGGTTCCACTCCTTCTACGGCCACCCGGAGGAGATCGTGGCCGAACTGCGGCACGAGAAGGTGCTGCCGCTGGCGACCGACCTGATCACGCAGTTCAACCCGGCTGTTCCCGATCACGGCGCGGCGATCCGCGCGCTGGAACTCATCGCGACCGAGGTCGCGCCCGCGCTCGGCTGGAAGCCCGCACCGGCCGAGGGCGCTGAGCCAGCCGAATCCGCTGCCGCGCTGACGGGCGCGGCCGAACTGGCAGGAGCGTGAGATGAGCGAGACCACCTTCGTCACCGACTACACCGGCCCAGAGGGGCTGCGCACCCGGGGCACCGTGCTGGTCGTGCCCGGCCGTGGTGAGAGCGAGGCGACCTACCGGCGCTTCGGCAGGCGGCTGGCCGCGGACTCCTACCGGGTGCGGGTGCTGTCCGCCCCGGTGATCGCCGAGGCTGACCTGGCCGGCTCGCTGGATCGGTTCGCCGCGCAACTGGCCGATGCCGTGGCGGGGACCGGCGCGGACGGGCCGGTGCGCCCGCTGGTGCTGGCCGGATCAGACACCGGCGCCGCCGCCGTGGCCGCGCTGGTGGCACGATCGGTGCCCCAGCCCGGAACACCGGACGTGCCCTGGTGGCCGCAGGCGCTCGTACTCGCCGCGCTGCCCGGATACGCGGCGCACCAGCCCGGCAGCTGGGACGATGAACTGGACGTGCGCACGCAGTGCAGCGTGCACCGCGCGGTACTCAGCGACGATGACTCCGTGCCGCGAGGGACGCTCTCGGCCGCTGTCCCCGGCGCGCTGCTCGACGCCGCGTACGGCAGCACCGCCGACGTGCCGCAGTTGCTGCTGGTCGGCGACGCCGACCCCCTTGCCGACCGGGACGCCCTGGCCCAGGCCGCGAAGGCGCTGCCGGCAGCGCGCCTGGTTGTGGTGCGCCGCGCGCACCACGACGTCCTCAACGACCTGCAGCACCGTTCGGTGGCCGCCGAGGTCGTCACGTTCCTCGAAGCGCTGCGCAACGAACCGCCGCTGGAGCCCATCGTCGAGGTGGAATCCAGTGCGTGGTGACCAGACACGGGTGAAAGCGAGCGGCCGCGGATGACGACCACCCTCTTCGACCCGAGCTGGCTGCGGCACGTGTTCGGTGCCTTTCCGTCCGGCGTCGCGGTCGTCGCCGCGGTCGTCGACAGCACTCCCGTCGGCATCGCGGCCAGCTCCTTCACCTCCGTGTCGCTGGACCCGGCGCTGGTGTCTTTGTGCATCGCGCACACGTCCACCACCTGGCCGGTGCTGCGCGAGGTGCCGCGGCTTGGCGTCAGCATCCTGTCCGCCGCGCAGGAACGTGCCGGGCGACAGCTGGCGGACCGACGCGGCGATCGCTTCGCCGAGCTCTCCTGGCGGGCGACCGCCGACGGTGCCGTACTACTGGACGGAGCCAGCGGCTGGCTGGAGACGAGCGTGGAGCAACTGGTGCGGGCGGGCGACCACGATATCGTCGTGCTGCGGGTCCACGATCTAGACGCCGACCATGGCATCAGCCCGCTGGTGTTCCACGCCGGTCAGTTCCGCCGGCTGGAGCCGTGACCCCCGGTCAGGTCAGACTGGGGTCGGCTCGGCCGCGCGGACAGGGGGCACCGCCGATGCCCGGCTCCAGCCGAGGGCGGGTGCCACCTCAGTGGCGATCAGTTCCAGGGCACGGACGGCGGCGTCGTGGTCGGGAACGCCCGGGTTGAACTGGGCGATCAGGTCGGTGGCCAGCGGCAGCGCCTGCTCGGCTCGCAGCGCCTCGATGATCTCGTCCGGGTGACCGTAGAAGGCGTGGAACCGCTTCAGGTAGTCCTCGGTGGTCAACCCGGCCGGGAACTGGCCGCGCTGAACGAAGCCCTCGGCCCCCCGGAGCACGCCTTCCTCGATTTGGGCCAGCGCAGCCCGCTTGTCCCTGGCCGGGAAGATGAAGCGCGACAGGCCGATCCGCGGCCGGTGCGGCTGGCTCCATTTCGCCAGGAATTCCTCCGCCCACGGCCGTTGCACGACGTCGGTCGGTGCGGCGTACCCGTAGGTGGCGCGGTTCAGCAGCAGGTTCGACCCGGCGGCCGCCGCGTAGGCCGCCCCTGCGCCGCTGAAGACGCCCTGCCAGATACGCCTGCTGAAGTCGCCCGCCGGCGGCTGGATCGTGAAGCCCTCCGTGCCAACCTCCTGGTTGGCCAGCGCCTTGCGGACAATGTCCAGCCGGTGAGTGGTCAGCTGGCGCTTGTCATCGAAGTCGGCGCCGAACGCCGCGTACTCCACCGGCCCGTACCCGCTGCCGACGCCGAGCTCGACTCGCCCCTCGCTGAGGGTGTCGACGACCGAGATGTCCTCGGCGAGCCGCAGCGGGTGCTCCAGCGGCAGGATCGTGATCGCGGTGGCCAGCCGGATCCGCTTGGTACGCGCGGCCGCGTGGGCCAGGAACGTCCACGGCGAGGGCAGCCCGCCGCCGCCGAGCGGCACGTGGTGCTGGGCCACCCAGCCGACGTCGAAGCCAAGCTCGTCGGCCACGACGAACAGCTCCTGAGCGTGACGATAGGTGGCGGAGGAGCCGCCTCGGCCCTGTACGTGGGTGAGAAAGCCGAGCCGGAAGCGCGGGGCCTGCGGTTGTGCAGCCAGGGGAGAACGTCTCATGCCTTCGAGCTTGGGTTCTGACGTGGGCCAATGTCCAACGACGGTTCATGATGGGCACCCATCAAGAACCGCAATACGTTGATTAGGCTAGTAATCCGATCGACATACTCAACATTGTCTCGTAAGCTAGGGTGCATGCTCCGGATACTGGATGTCGCGCCCCTGCGGAGCTTCGTGGCCGTCGCGGACTGCGGCGGCTTTCAGCGCGCCGCGAACTCCCTGCATCTCAGCCAGGGCGCGGTGAGCCAGCATGTTCGTCGGCTAGAGGCGGCGGTCGGCCGTCCCCTGGTCGAACGGCAGGGCCGCGGATCACGGTTCACTCCGGACGGTGATACGTTGCTGCGCCAGGCCCGGCGAATCTTGGCTCTGCACGACGAGACGCTGCGTGACTTCGGTGTCGAGTCTGAGCAGACCCTCGTGATCGGCTCGACGGAGCATGCCGCTGCTCAACTGCTCCCCGGCCTGGCCAGCTCGCTCACGGAGGCGCTCCCCGATTGCCGTCAGCGGTTCCGCGTCGACCGCGGCGCGCAACTGCGTGAGGCGCTGGCTGACGGCCGGATCGACGTGGCGCTGCTGCTAGGGTCCTCGGACGATCTACACGCCAAAACGGTGGGCAGGCTCGAACTGACCTGGTACTCAGCGCCAGGCTGGACACCGCCGGGCGCTGACGAGCCCGTTCCCCTGGTCGCCTTCGACGATCCGTGCGCGCTGCGCTCCCGGGCGCTGGAAACCCTCTCGGCACATGGCATCGCGGTGGAAGTGAACTGCGAGGCTGCCCACCTGGCCGGAGTCCAGGCGGCCGTCCGGGCCGGTCTCGGCATCGGCCTGATGGCCACTCTCGGGCAGACCCCGGACGGCTTGGTCGCCCGCCACGACCTGCCGACCCCGGAACCGATCACCTTGTCGGTATGGCCCAGGCGCGGACTCCCCCGCGACCTCACCGAGCAGGTGGCCGACTCGTTGCGCCGCCTGCTGACGCCTTCCCGGCTAGTGTGGTCACCCGTCCGGAACGTCCTGATGGCCACCGGAACCTGATGGCCGCTCACACGGAGGCATGATGGCCAGCGAAGACGCCGTCGACCACTGGCACCGGCCACTGGTGCAGGTACGCGGCCAGGACCTGCTCGGTGACACGGGCCAGACCAGCGGGATGAATCGTCGCGAGGCCATCTCCGGCAAGAACACAGGTTCGGAGAAGCTGTGGATGGGCCAGACGCATGTCGCGCCCGGCGTCAACTCGGGTGACCATCACCACGGCGAGGCGGAGACAGCGATCTACGTCCTGGCCGGGCGCCCGGCGTTCGTGTTCGCCGAGGGCGACCAAGAGATCCGGCTTGAGACCGAGCCCGGCGATTACATCTTCGTGCCGCCCTACGTGCCGCACCGGGAGGAGAATCCCGGCGACGAGGAAGCGGTCGTGGTCATAGCGCGCAGCAGCCAGGAAGGCATCGTGGTCAACCTCACCAGCCTGTGGCCGGATCGCTGAGGCGCTGGTGCCGTCGCGGCCCGAGCGAAGCAGGCGCATAATCTGAAGGACCACCTGTCACCCCTCCCCCGGGAGGCGCGGAAGGGATCCTGATGTTGGAAGATCTTGACCCGGCCGAGACCCGCGAGTGGCTGGAGGCGCTGGACTCCGTGCTGGCGTACGAGGGCGCCGATCGCGCGTTCTTCCTGCTGGATGAGGTGGTCGGCGAGGCGCGGCGGAAGGGCGCGGCGGTCCCGTACAGCGCGACCACGCCGTACCTGAACACGATCCCGGCCGACTCCCAGGACCGGCTGAGCCCGCACCAGCTGGCGATGGATCACCGGATCCGGTCGCTGGTCCGGTGGAACGCGCTGGCCATCGTGCTGCGGGCGAACGCGGAGTCCTCGGAGCTCGGCGGTCATATTGCCAGTTTCCAGTCCGCGGCGACGCTGTATGACGTGGGGTTCCAGCATTTCTTCCGGGCCGCCTCGGACGACCGCGGCGGCGACCTGCTGTTCATCCAGGGGCATTCGTCGCCTGGCATCTACGCCCGCTCGTTCGTGGAGGGCCGGCTCACCGAGGAGCAGCTGGGCAAGTTCCGCCAGGAGACCGGCGGCGGCGGCCTGTCGTCCTACCCGCACCCGTGGCTGATGCCGGAGTACTGGCAGATGCCCACGGTGTCGATGGGCCTGGGCCCGATCATGGCCATCTACCAGGCGCGCTTCCTGAAGTACCTGGCCTGCCGCGGGCTGGCCGGCACCGCGGACCGCAAGGTGTGGGCGTTCCTGGGTGACGGAGAGACCGACGAGCCTGAGTCGCTGGGCGCGATCGCGATGGCCAGCCGGGAGAAGCTCGACAACCTCATCTTCGTGGTGAACTGCAACCTGCAGCGGCTGGNNCCGGTCCGCGGCAACGGCAAGATCATCCAGGAGCTGGAGGGCATCTTCCGCGGCGCGGGCTGGAACGTGATCAAGGTGATCTGGGGCAGCGCCTGGGACCCGCTCATCGCCCGGGATACCACCGGGCTGCTGCTGAAGCGGATGGAGGAATGCGTCGACGGGGAGTACCAGGACTTCAAGTCCAAGGACGGCGCGTACGTGCGGGAAAAGTTCTTCGGCAAATACCCGGAGCTGGCCGAGATGGTCGCGGGGATGACCGATGAGGAGATCTGGGCGCTGAACCGGGGCGGCCACGACCCGCAGAAGGTGTACGCCGCGTACGCGGCCGCGGTGCGGACGACCGGGCAGCCCACCGTCATCCTGGCCAAGACCATCAAGGGCTACGGGATGGGGGAATCGGGCGAGGGCCAGAACATCACCCACCAGCAAAAGCACATGGCCGACGCCGCCCTGGCCAGGTTCCGCGACCGGTTCAGGCTGCCGCTGACCGACGAGCAGCTGGCCGAACTGCCGTTCCTTCGCTTCGAAGAAGACAGCGAGGAGATGACCTACCTGCGGGAGCGGCGGGCCGCCCTCGGCGGGTACCTGCCTGCCCGGCGGAGGCGGTCGACACAGACGCTGACGGTGCCCGGGCTGTCCGCGTTCGGCGGCCAGCTCGGCGGGACCCCGGGCCGGGAGATCTCCACCACGATGGCGTTCGTCCGGATCCTGAACACCTTGCTGCGGGACAAGGCCATCGGCAAGCATGTGGTGCCGATCGTGCCGGATGAGTCCCGGACGTTCGGGATGGAGGGCATGTTCCGCCAGTTCGGCATCTTCAGCCAGGCCGGCCAGCTGTATGCGCCTGAGGACGCCAGCCAGCTGATGTACTACCGCGAGGCGCCGGACGGCCAGATGCTGCAGGAGGGCATCAACGAGGCCGGCGCGATGGCGTCCTGGATCGCCGCCGCGACCGCCTACAGCACCAGCGACATCCCGATGATCCCGTTCTACATCTTCTACTCGATGTTCGGCTTCCAGCGGGTCATGGATCTGATCTGGGCGGCTGGGGACTCGCGGGCGCGAGGGTTCCTGCTCGGCGGGACGGCCGGCCGGACCACGCTGAACGGCGAGGGGCTGCAGCACGAGGACGGCCACAGCCACCTGCTCGCCTCGGTGGTCCCCAACTGCGTGTCCTACGACCCGACGTACTCCTACGAGGTCGCGGTCATCGTCGCCGACGGGCTGCGGCGGATGATCGCCGAGCAGGAGGACGTGTTCTTCTACCTCACCTTGATGAACGAGAACTACGAGCACCCCGCGCTGCCCGAGGGCGCCGAGGCCGGGATCCTGCGCGGGATGTACCTGCTGCGGGCCGGCTCTGGCCGCGGCGATGGTCCTGCGGTGCAGCTGCTGGGCAGCGGCACCATCTTGCGGGAGGTGCTGGCCGGGGCGGACCTGCTGGCCGCCGACTACGGGGTAGCGGCCGACGTGTGGAGCGCCACCAGCTTCACCGAGCTGCGGCGCGACGGGCTGGCCGCCGAGCGGTGGAACATGCTGCACCCGGGGGCAGAACCCCGGCGCAGCTACGTCGGGGACTGCCTGGCCGGGCGGCGCGGCCCCGTCATCGCCGCGACCGACTACGTCAAGAGCTTCGCCGACCAGATCCGCGCCTTCGTGCCGGGGCCTTACCGGGTGCTGGGCACAGACGGCTATGGCCGTTCCGATTATCGAAAGAACCTGCGCCGCTTCTTCGAGGTCGACCGGCACTACGTCGCCGTGGCCGCGCTGGCGTCGCTGGCGCAGGACGGAACGGTCCCGGCGGACACGGTCGCCGACGCGATCGCGCGGTACGGCATCGATCCCGGCAAGCCCGACCCGTCGCTCGTATGAGCGCTCGTATCACTGAGGGGAGCAGCCATGGCCGCTGCGACTGAAGTCAGCGTTCCCGACCTCGGCGACTTCGCCGAGGTGCCGGTCATCGAGATCCACGTGGCGGCCGGTGACGTGGTCAGCGCCGAGGACCCGCTGGTCACCCTGGAATCGGACAAGGCCAGCATGGACATCCCCTCGCCGGCCGCGGGCACCGTCCGTGAGCTGCGGGTCAAGGTCGGTGACCTGGTCAGCCGCGGGTCAGCGATCCTGCTGCTTGACACGGGCGGCGCCGACGTCGAGCCGCCGCCGCTGACGGACCAGCAGGAGCCGCCGAGCCAGGACGCGGCGGACCCGGTCGCGGCGGCGCGCGAGCCCGCGGCCCGTTCGGCCTCTGCTGCGGCGGTGCCGGCTCCGGCCGATGGCCCGCCGGTGACCGCGGTGGAGGCCGGGTCGCCGGACGGGTTCGAGGGGGCGCACGCCGGGCCTGGCGTGCGCCGGCTGGCCCGCGAGCTGGGCCTGGACCTGAGCGCGCTGTCCGGGACGGGGCCGAAGGGGCGGATCACCAAGGAGGACGTGATCGCGGGCGTGCGCGGGCCGGCGGCGCCCCCGGCCGGTGCCGGTGCGGGGGTTGCGGCCGGCGGCGGCATTCCGGAGGTCCCGGCGCAGGACTTCTCGAAGTTCGGGCCGGTCGAGGTCAGGCCGCTGACCCGCATCCAGCGGCTGTCCGGGCCCGCGCTGCACCGGTCGTGGCTCAACGTCCCGCACGTCACCCACGACGACGAGGCCGACATCACCGGCCTGGACGCGTACCGCACCGAACTCGACGCCGCCGCCAAGACGGAGGGTTACCGGGTGACGCTGCTGGCCTTCCTGATGAAGGCCAGCGTCTCGGCACTGCGGGAATTCCCCAAGTTCAACAGCTCGCTGACGCCGGAGAAAGACGCGCTGATCTACAAGAGCTACTATCACCTCGGCATCGCCGTGGACACGCCCGAGGGCCTGGTCGTGCCGGTGATCCGCGACGTGGACCGCAAGGGCATCACCGAGCTCAGCCGGGAACTGGGCGCGGTCTCGGCCCGGGCGCGAGAGGGCAAGCTGGACCTGGCCGACTTGCAGGGCGCCTGTTTCACGATCTCCAGCCTGGGCGGCATCGGCGGTACCGGCTTCACGCCCATCGTCAACGCCCCCGAGGTCGCGATACTCGGCGTGGTCCGGTCCAAGATGACGCCGGTGTGGGATGGTTCGGCGTTCGTGCCGCGGCTGATGCTGCCGGTCTCGCTGTCCTACGACCACCGGGTCATCGACGGCGCGCTGGCCGCCCGGTTCGCCCGGTACCTGTGCCACCTGCTCGGCGACGTCCGCCGCCTCGTGCTCTGATCATGGAGGCTGACGTGGAGAACCAGACCGCCGAGGTGCTCGTCCTGGGGGGCGGGCCGGGCGGCTACACGGCCGCGTTCCGCGCCGCCGACCTGGGCCAGCGCGTCGTACTCGTCGATCGCGAGCCGGCCCTCGGCGGAGTCTGCCTCAACGTCGGCTGCATCCCGTCCAAGGCCCTGCTGCACGCCGCCAAGGTCATCGCCGAAACCAAAGAGATGAGCGAGAACGGCATCACGTTCGGCACTCCGGCGATCGACCTGGACAAGCTCCGGGCCTGGAAGGAAGGCGTGGTCAGACGGCTCACCGGCGGCCTGGCCGGCCTGGCCAAGCAGCGCAAGGTCACCACTATCCGCGGCTACGGCCGGTTCACCTCGCCGCACCAGCTGCAGGTCGAGCTGGCCGAGGGCGGGACCACCACGGTCGGGTTCGAGCAGGCGATCATCGCGGCCGGCTCGGAGGCCCTGACGCTGCCGTTCATCCCCGCAGCCGACCCGCGGGTCATCGACTCCACCGGCGCGCTGGAACTCAGTGAGATACCGGGCCGCCTGCTCGTCATCGGCGGCGGGATCATCGGGCTGGAGATGGCTACCGTCTATCACGAGCTCGGCGCGAAGATCACTGTCGTCGAGCTGCTCGATCAGCTCATCCCGGGCACCGACAAGGACCTGATCAGCCCGCTGGCCAAGCGGATCACCAGGGCCTACGAGAACATCTACGTCAAGACCAAGGTGACCGGCGTCCAGGCCGGGCCCGAGGGGCTGACGGTGTCCTTCGACGGCCCGCAGGCCCCGGCCACCGACACCTTCGACCGGATCCTGGTCGCGGTCGGGCGCAGCCCCAACGGCAAGCTGATCGGCGCCGAACAGGCCGGCGTCGCGGTCGACGACCGCGGCTTCATCGCTGTCAGCAAGCAGATGCGGACCAACGTCGAGCACATCTTCGCCATCGGCGACATCGTCGGCCAGCCGATGCTGGCGCACAAGGCGATGCACGAGGGGAAGGTCGCCGCCGAGGTCATCGCGGGCAAGAACAGCTTCTTCGACGCCCGCGCCATCCCGTCGGTCGCCTACACCGACCCCGAGGTGGCCTGGGCCGGCGTCACCGAGAACGAGGCCAGGGCGGCCGGCGTCACGTACGGCAAGGGGGTCTTCCCGTGGGCCGCCAGCGGCCGCTCACTCACCCTCGGCCGGTCCGAAGGGCTGACCAAGGTGCTGTTCGACGCCGACAGCGGCCGGATCATCGGCTGCGGCATCACCGGGCCGAACGCGGGCGACCTCATCGCCGAGGCGGTGCTGGCCATCGAGATGGGCGCCGACGCCGCCGATATCGCCCTGAGCATCCATCCCCACCCCACGCTGTCCGAGACCGTCGCCCTGGCCGCCGAGGCGTTCGAGGGCACGATCACCGACCTCTACCTGCCCAGAAAGTAGCTAAGGGCGCAGCCATTTTGTAAAGCCCCGGCCGGGCGACCCGGCCCAGATCCGCCGACTGGCGGTTGCCTCGCCGACTCGCGATTTCTAGGTTGACTAGTATGAAACCGCTTCCGCTGATCCTGTCGTTCCTGCCCCTGATCGCCTTCTCCATCCTGGCCCGGCTGCTGCCGCACGGCGACGTCGGCGCCGCCGGGCTAACCGCAGCCGTCATCGCCGTCATTGCCGTGGTGGCCGTCCGCCCCGTCTGGCCGCCCAAGATCCTCAACGCCACCTCTGTCGTGCTGTTCACCGTGCTGGCCGTGCTCGGCTTCACCGGCAGCGCCGGCACCGACCGGTGGCTGGCCACCTGGGCCGCGGCCGGCGTCGGCCTGGTCATGGGCCTGGTCATCCTGGCCCTGATCCCGGTGATGCCGTTCACCGAGCAGTTTGCCCGGCTGAGCACGCCGCAGGCGTACTGGTCCTCACCGACGTTCAAGCAGATCAACCGGGTGCTCAGCGTGGGCTGGGGGGTCGCCCTGGTCGGCGTGGGCGCTTCCCGGGTCGCCGCCGCGGCCATCAACGGGCACACCACCCGCCGCCTGCCCGACCTGCTGCTCGGCCTGGCCGTCCCGGGCCTGATCCTGGGCTACATGCTCAGGTTCTCCAAGAGCTACCCCGACCGTGTCACGCACGAGTCACCGGCCGAGGCTCCGGCCCAGTAAAAGCGCCGCGCCGTGCGGTTGGCGGCCGGGCCCACCGTGCGCATCAGCTCGCGGATGAACCCGACCTCGCCGCCGGAATTTGCGGATAAGTCGGGCGGCGCGCCGGGTAGCTGGAGGCCGTGGCCAGAGCGAGAACCGTAGCCGGGTACGCGATCCCCGGAATCGTTGTGTTCTTCTTCTGGTTGGTGGTCGTCATCCTCGCCATCATCCTGCTCGCGTACATCGTGCACTGGGCCGGCGGCGCAATCCTGAATCTGCGGCTCGGGCACTTCGCCCTGAGCGTCGGCTTCACCTAACCGGCCAACTCGGGGAGCCAAGCGGGGAGCTATCGTCGGCATCAGCTGGGCCGTGCGAGGCTCTGCCTGGCCGCGAGCGTGTTGAGGTTCTTGGCGAATCCGGGTGCCTGCATCTGGACATCGAAGTAAATGCCGACCGTGTCGGCGTTGTCGTACGTCCGTTGCAGCTCAGATGCGAAGGACAGCCAGCTGACCGGGACGACGCCGAGTTGGAGGAGCCGGGTCACGGCGGCATCGTGGAGATCTTCCTCTCGGCCGGCGCCGGGGCGTTCGCCGAACGCGCGCGGATTGAGCTGCGCGCAACGGGCGAGCGGGCCCCCAAACGCACCGCGCAGACGCGAGCTGCCCTGACCGCGCGGGAAGCGCATATCGCCCGGCTGGCCGGCCAGGGTGTCTCGAACGCCGAGATCGCCGCGCAGCTGTACGTCAGCCCGGCGACCGTCGCCTATCACCTGCGGAAGGTGTTCGCCGCGCTGGGCATCAGCTCCCGCAGCCAGCTCGCCAGCGCGCTCCCCGCGCAACCAGACTCAGCCCGGGCCGGTCCGGCCACGGGACTGAGGGCCCCATGGGCTCGTCCGAGCTGTGACGGCCGACCGCGGTGTCGGCGTCGATCAGTTCAGGCTTGGTTGACTTCCACTCCGTCCTGAAGGGCGG
>PMST01000002.1 GCA_003168295.1 Actinomycetota bacterium | reverse complement strand
CGGGAACCACGCGTCGACGAAGTCGAACTTCTTGGCCTGCGCTCCCGTCGACCGGATGAAGGTCTCGCTGCTGCCCAGCTGGTGGATCACGACGCCGGTCTGCGGGCCGACGATCCACACCGGGGCGGTGGCCTTGCCGATCTCGGGACGCATGAAGATCGACCCGCGGGCACCGTACGCGGCGGGGTCATTGAACGGGGTAGCCAGCATCTGGGCCAGCCAGTCGGTTTCCCGTCGCTCGCCGCAGAAGTTGTGCCCGGCCATGGCCTTCCGCCACCAGGTCCAGAAACCCTCCCCGAACAGGCCTCCGCCGTAGATGGCCTCGTTGTACAGCTCGGAATCGGTACCCAGGGCGATCATCGCCTTGAGGTGGGGCGGTTGCAGGCTCGCGACGGTGTGATGGGTGATCGCCAGGTACGACATCCCCCACAGGCCGACGTTGCCGTTGGACCAGGGCTGTGTCCCGGCCCACTCGATCGCGTCGTAATAATCTTCGGCCTGCTGCACGCTGAAGGGCGCCTGAAGGCCGGGGCTGTGGCCGACGCCGCGGGCGTCGACCCGGATGCACACGTAGCCATTCGGCACCCAGACCGACGAGTCGACGCTCTCGTGGTTCTCGTATTGCAGGCCGTCTGGGTTGCCCGTGAAGAAGCGGTCCTCCAGTTCCTCTTTGCGCGCCGCGTCCTGCTCGCTGCAGATGCAGCCGTGATCGAAGCTCTTCCCGTAGAACCCCTGGTTCATGATCACCGGGTACTGGCCGTCGTCAGCGGGGCGGAAGATGTCCGCGCAGACGTAGGATCCGTCGCGTAGCGGGATCTGGACGTCGGTCAGCTTGATGATGCCGCGGATGTTGCGACGGAGTTCATTGCGGGCGGCGGCGGCATCGCGGAGCCTGCGGGGCTGGTTCGCGGTGAAGACTCCAGGCGTGGCGTTGAGTTTGCGCAGCAGCTCCGTGACGACGGGATCACTGGCGAAGGTGACCGTTTGATCGCCGGCGAACGAGACCATCTGCTCGCTGGACGGGCCGCTGGACGCAGGCCCGTCGGCCGCCTTGTCCGCGTCGGTGTCAGCCTGGTTGAAGTTGATGACCATCGGCCCGATCACGTCGTGTACGACTGCCGCGATCGTGACGCCGTTCTCGACGCTGCCGCTGGAGTCCAGAGTCTGAATCAGCCGCGCGAGGTTGGTCACGATCGGGTCGTGCAGCCGGTCGATCTTGCCGTCGGCGCGGTTGACGAGCTGCGCCAGGTTCACCCTGGGCGCTCCCTCGACCGATCCCAGGACCAGCCCGCCGACGAGGAAGGTGACCGACTCGCCGTTCCTGTACTGGAATTCGCCCCGCTTGTTGGTGACACCCGTCTTCGTCGGCGTCTGGTATCTGAGTCCGGAAATCGGACCCGCGAAGACGCCGGTGGCGATGTCCGTGATGTCCGCCGCTCCGGCGGCGGGATGGGTGGCGGTCACTTCGCCTCGACGGCCTTCAGGAAGGCGATCCTGCCCTCCTCGGCGTGCCGGGCGAGGACGTTCAGGTTCATGTCCGGGTTGTGCTCGGCGTCCGGCTCGGGGACGAGCGGGTTCCCGCTCCAGGACTGCAGGCGGCAGACCCGCCGCTGGATGCGCCAGCCCTGGTCGGTCCGGACGAGCTCATCGTCGTACCAGCCCGTCCCGAGCCAGGTGGGGCCGCCTTCGGCCGCTGCCCGCACGAGCAGCCAGTTTCCGTAGCTGAAGGCGTTGGCCTTGTCGCCGTCCACGTGCACCACTTGGCCCATCATCGTGTGCTGGTGACTGTCGAGCCGGGCGTGGAACTCGGCGAATGAGCGCTTGAAGTTGGCGAGGCCGATCCACGCGTTGCCGGCCGGTCCGAACTCCGCGATGACGTCCTCAGTGAAAATACGGTCGAAGAGCTGCCATTGATGGGCGTCGAGCGCGAACCCGTACAGGTTCAGGATCTCGAGGATTTCCGTCTTGTCGTCGTATTCAGTCATGCTGGTGCTCTCCATTCTCATGCGACCCTGGATGAGTTTCGTCGCGTGTCGGTGTTGTTCATGGGCGCCGCGGCCGCGGCCGCGACCCGTTTGAGCCCGCCGGTCAAGGACTCGATCTGTTCCGTTGGCAGGGAGGCGGGCAGACCGGTCATCCGGATCGCCATCGGAGGCAGGTCCGCCCTGGTGGAGATCGGGACGACGATCGAGGCAAGGTCGTACCGCCGGCCCGGCAGGAGGTCGGGGCAGAAGTGGGCGGCCAACTCGGAGGTCGCCTGCTGTACCGCGCGCTCCTGCCGGGGCAGGCGGTGGGACAGTTCGGACGCCGATAGCGCCGCCAGGTGGCGCTGGAACAGTTCCGGCTCGGCGACCAGGACGGAGTAGCCATGCTCGCGTACCTTGTCGAGCAGGGTGCGGTTAAGATCGCGCCGGATCTGGCTATCGTCCGGGGCACGCCGCAGCCACTCTTCGACCTCGGCGGGCGTCGCGTTCACCATGAAGTTTGCCCCGAATGGCGGGATGATCGGTTGCCGGTGGCCAAGGGGTAGCGGTTCGGCGACGTCCCCCTGATTGGCGGCGAGGACCTGCACCGCGTCCCCGCCGATCCTGACCACAACGCTGCAGTTGACCTTGAACTCGGTACTGAAATCCTCGACCTGGGACCGGATTGTCTCGGCCAGCTGCGCCGCCTGGATCAGATCAGGATCCGGAGCGGCGATGAACGACCCGGGCGAGAACTGCCCGTAACCACCCTGGAAGAACAGCAGCGGCAGCGTCGACCGCTCGATAGCAAGCTCGTGGACGCGCCCGAGAACGATGTAGTGATCGCCCGCCTCCCGGATATGTTCGAACGTGCACTCGATCCAGGACACGACGCCATCGAGGACGGGTGACCCGAGCGGCCCAGGGCGCCAGCCCACGCCGTCGAACTTACCCGCCCCGCTAGTCGCGAACTGCCGGCAGAGCGGCTCCTGGTCAGCGGCCAAGACATTGACGGCGAACGCCTGGGCGGTCCTCAGCTGGCCGAAGCTTCTCGAACTGCTGGCCGGGAAGAACGCGATCAGCGGCGGGTCCAGGGAGACCGAGGAAAACGTCCCGACCACCATGCCGGCGGGCGTGCCCTCCTCGGTGACTGCCGTGACCACCGCCACGCCGGTCGGGTAGTGTCCCAGCGTTTCGCGGAACAGTGCTGGGTCGATGGCGTTGGACATGCACCCTCCATCAGGTGTGCTCGCGGCCGGGGACACCCTGGACAAGACCGGGACGCCCGCTCTCAGCTGTGGCTGGCGGCCGGGCCGTGGGCCGCAAGCCTATGAATCGGCCTAGCGTAGCCCGGCGCGCGCCGGGGGTCCTGCGCCAGGCGGCGAGGCCGACGGCGAGCAGGAGCGCGGCACCGTTGAACAGGTCCGGGATCCAGATCGGCAGCCCGGCCAGCTGCAGGCCTTTGACCCCGACGGCCAGGGTGTAGGCGGCCACAACGGTGCCCCAGATGTTGAACCGGCCGCCGCGGAACTGGGTGGAGCCGAGGAAGACCGCGGCGATCACCGGCAGCAGGTAGCCGGGCCCGACGGTGGGATCACCGGTGGACAGCTGGGAAGTCAGCAGCAGCCCCGACAATCCGGCGACCACACCCGAGGTGACCAGCGCCGCCAAGATGACCCGCGACGTCCGGATACCGGCGAGGGCGGCGGCTCGAGGATTGCCGCCGGTGGCGTAGACGCGGCGGCCG
>PMST01000120.1 GCA_003168295.1 Actinomycetota bacterium | reverse complement strand
CCGGGCTGAGCTGCGCCGCTAGCTGCTGACCGCCAAAGTTCCTGGCCTCGGTCACGATGTCGAACCCGGGGGCGAGCTGCGTCAGCGTCCCCTCCATCGTGGCCAGCGCGCGGAACACCGCCGCTATCTCCGGCGGCACCGCGAGCCCGTAGTCGGCGACGATGCGGAACAGGTCGGTGAACATCCGCACGTCGGGCGTGGCGCCTGCCGTGAAGTACCGGGCCAGGAACCGGCCCAGTGCCCGTTCCAGCCGCGGCTCATTCAGCTGCTCCGTCCGGAGGCGATCAGGAAGACCGCAACCGACGACCTGGCCGCGCTGGTGGTCATTGAGCAACAGGATGTTGCCCGGGTGCGGGTCGGCGTGGAAGATCCCGTCGAGCATGACTTGCGCGAGCAGGCTGTTCAGCAGGTCACGGGCCAGCGCGGCCCGCGATCCGGCCGGCAGGCCGGCCGAGGCGGCCAGCAGTGGCCGGCCCTCGAGGTACTGCATCACCAGGATCCGCTCGCCGCAGTACGGCTGGTACGGCACCGGCACGCGGAGGTCTTCGCCCCTGGCAGCTGTCGCGGTCGCCACGGCGGTCATGTTCCGCGCCTCGATCCGCAGATCAAGCTCCTCACGAAGAGCGGCGACGAAACCCTGGGCCAAGTCGACGGCGCCGACTGAACGGCCCCACCGCGTGCTGCGCTGGAGCCGCCCCGCCAGCCGCTGCACGATGTCCAAGTCGGAGGCGACCACGCCAATCACGTCCGGACGGCGCACCTTGACGACTACCTGGTCTCCGGACGGCAGCGTCACGGTGTGCACCTGCGCGATCGAGGCGGCCGCGATCGGCTCGGTGCCGATGCTGGTGAACTTCTCGGTCACTGGCCCGCCCAGCGACCGCTGGAGAACATCTTCGATCTCCGGCCATGGCACCTTCGGCGCATCGTCCTGAAGCCGGCTCAGCTCGCTGATGAACTCCGGTGGCAGCAGGTCACGCCGGGTGGAGAGGATCTGCCCGAGCTTCACAAACGTGACCCCGCCGTCCTCCATGGCCTGCCGGAGCGAGCGAGCCAGCCGAGCCCGTCCTCCGAGGTGGCCGGCCGTGCCTCGTTACGGGCGTCGCAGGATTTAAGATATTACCGATAGGGATAGAGGAGATAAGCCCGATGCCTACCTTTGGCGGAGTCGCTGGGACGGTCTACTACAAGGCCTGGCGCGTGCCGGCCCCCCGGAAATGCGCAGTTGTCTTCCTACACGGCTTCGGCGAGCACTCCGGGCTTTACCACCGGCTCGGCAACGCGCTGAACAACGCCGGTATCGAACTGTGGGCGCTCGACGAGATCGGCCACGGGCTCACCGAGGGTGACCGGGCCGTTATCCGGTCCGTCGACGACCTCGTCGAGAACGGGCGCCGGCTGACGGCGCTCGCCGAGGCGGGCCAGCCGGGCGGGCCAGTCTGGCTGGCCGGTCACTCGCTCGGCTCGGCCGCCGCCGCGCTGGCCGCGGCCCGCGAGCCCGGCCGCTATGCCGGGCTGATCCTGTCCGGCGCCGCGCTCTCGCCGCTGGACTGGGTTCTCGCGCTCGGTGACGACGATGCCGCGGAGCTGGCCCTGGACCTGGCCGACCTGTCGAGCGACCCTTTCTACCTGGACGAGCTGACCTATGATCCGCTGGCGTTTACCAGCGCCGCAGGGGCGCGCACCCTGGCCACCGTGCTCCCGCAGGCCTGGGATGAGCTCGCCGGTGCCTTCGGACAGGTGACGCTGCCGGTGCTGTTCGTGCATGGCTCAGAGGACCAGATCGTGCCGGTCGCGCACGCCAGGGCCTGGTCCAGCCAACTGGCCGGTGCGCGCCTGGCCGAGTTCGCCGGAGCCCGCCACGACATCTTGAACGAGACCGTCCACCGCGAGGTGGCCGCGGCCATCACCGAGTTCGTCCTTCACGCCGCTCCGGGCTCAGCCGCCGACCGGCCGATCGCCGCATCCGGTCGAACCTCACCAACGGACTTATATTCCTGCCGGTTCGCGCGGAACCGGCTCTGCAGAAAGGATCGTCGTGACAGTTACCAAGACATCGGTCGTACCGTTCGCGCTCACCGCGACGGGAACGGGGTTGGGTTCTCGGCTGTAGATTGCTTGGCAGGCAGCAACTATGCGCCCTGGAGTGCGCTCCAGGAACAACATCGTCAATCAGTGAGGAGTTCTCATCGCTACCGTCACCGCACTGCTGGACCTGCGGATCAAACCGGAATCAGTCGCCGAGGCCAAGGAGACAGTGGAGAGCGTGCTGGTCGCCACCCGCGCGTTCCCCGGTTGCCTCGGAGTCGANNGACGAAGCTTGTGAGGCTCGCCGGTCTGGATGTCGCACGCACCGGTTTCGGAACCGCCAGAGCAGGCATGGGCAACTCGTCAACCTGCGCCACGGCATCCCGCACGGCGTCATACGAGTACACCGTTTAGAGGCCGAGCCTCGCGTTGATCTCGGCCTTGTGGACATGTCCCGGCACAGCAGGCACGTCATCGCCGCGCTGCAGTCGCGCGACCTGATCTAGGATCCTCCTACTTGGCCGGCCGGCGCAGGCTGGTCCCAGCGGGGTTCGAGAACTCATCCGGCTGCCGGGCGATTTCGGCGAGTCGCGCCTCCACCTGATCTGCCAGTTCGCTCACAAGGTCCATCTGCGCAGGGGTGAGGTGGTTCATCAGCACGTTGCGTACGTCAGCCGCATGGTGCCTCAGCGATCCGGCTGCGACCGTGATTTCTATGCGCCCGCGAACGGCCATCTTCGGCACTCCGGTGCGGCGGTCTGCTGTGTCAGTTTAGATTGACAAATCCAGGATGTCAGCCTATACTGACAGCCGTGGACGTCGAAGAACTCAGCGTGAATCTCTCGTCGGATGACCCCGCAATTGGGCTTCGTGCCTCGTTGGCGCTACATCGCCTGGCTGAGAGGGTCGAGGCGAACCAGGTCGCGGCGGCCCGGGAAAAGGGCTGGTCGTGGCAGCAGNNCCAAATACAACAAGGAGTCATCGTGACCACCGAATCCGTTGTGCCAGAGGTGCTTCACGCCTGGGCCATCTGTCTGCGGGCCGGTGAGGAGGCTCGTCGCCGGGGTGATCGCCGAGCTGGCACCGATCACCTCCTGCTCGCCTTGTTTGAAGATCCCTCGGTCGAAGTCGTATTGGGCGTGAACCTGCAGCAAGCTCGCCAGGCCCTTGAGTCGCTGGATCATCAAGCCCTGGGCGCCGTGGGCCTGGGGTCCGGCGCCGACGCTCCCCCACTGCCGATGCGCGCCGTGCCGAAGAAGCCGAGACTCAGAGACGTCGCGCAAAAAGATCGTCTCCGCATCACGCCCGCGGCAAAGAAAGTGCTTGAGGAAGCGTCTAAGCCCAACCGTCGCAGGCTCCAGGTCACGTCCCAGCAGGTGCTGGCCCAGATCCTCGCTCTCCAACCACCAGATCCTGCGGTGGTGCTGCTGGGCGCTCTCGGCGTGAACACGTCAGAGGTTCGGCGCCGACTGGATCTGCCCAGCGAGGTGAGGCAGGAGACCCACAGTGACGCTGCGGTGCCGTCCAAGGGTCGGGCACGCGGATGACGGCGATCGTCGAAGCCGAGTCGTTGAGCAAGCGGTTTGGTGAGGTCCCGGCGGTCACGGACCTGTCATTCGCGTTGGAGGCCGGGACGATCACGGGCTTTCTCGGCCCGAATGGCGCCGGCAAGACGACGACGCTGCGGATGATCCTGGGGCTGGTGGCGCCGACGAGTGGACGAGCACTGGTGTTCGATCATCCTTACGCGCAGTTGCCGCGTGCGGCATTGCGGATCGGTGCCGTGCTTGAGGCGACCGATTTCCATCCTGGCCGTTCGGGCCGCGATCACCTGCGGATGCTCGGGCAGGCCGTCGATGTTCCTGACTCACGGGCGGACGAGGTGTTGCGCCTGGTGGAGCTCGGTGACGCCGCCCACCGGCGCGTGAAGGGGTACTCGCTGGGGATGCGTCAGCGACTCGGGCTCGCAGTGGCGCTGCTCGGCGACCCAGAGCTGCTGATTCTCGACGAGCCGGCCAACGGGCTTGACCCGGAGGGCGTTCGCTGGCTGCGGGACTTCCTGCGCAGGCTGGCCTCGGAGGGCCGCACGGTGCTCATCTCAAGCCATGTGCTCGCCGAGGTCGCGCAGACCGTTGACCGGGTGCTCATCATCAGGCGCGGGCAGCTCGTGCTCTCCTCCCCACTGGCAGAGCTGACCGCCCGTGCCGGCGGCGCAGTTCGCGTCCGCAGCGACGACCCGCAACGGCTCACCAAGGCGCTTTGTGACGAGGCTCTGCAGGTGACGACGGGCACTGACCACGCGCTGCTCGTCCAGGGAGCATCGAGCGAGCGGGTCGGTGAGATCGCCTTCGCTGCTGGCATCCCGCTCCACGAGCTGGTCAACGACCAAGGCGTGCTGGAGGACATCTTCCTGGAACTGACCTCGGAGGCATCGGCATGATCGCGCAGATCAGGGCGGAGCTGGGTGAAGATTCGCACGACCCGGACCACGATCGCACTGATCCTCGGGATGGTCGCGCTGATCCTGATTTTCACGCTGCTGACCGGGCTGCTCAGCCACCCGAGCGGCCTTATGGGCAAGGAAAACCAGCGTGAGCTGCTGGGCGTGAGCAGTCTCACCGGCGTGTTCTCGGCACTTGCTGGGGTATTGCTCGTGACCGGCGAGTACCGCTTCGGCACGATCCGCCCGACGTTCCTGTTCAACCCCGCGCGCTCGCACGTCCTGGCCGCCAAGGTCCTCGCCGGCGCATTGGCCGGAATCGTGTTCGGGGTCATCGGCGAGGCAATCGGCTGGGCGGTCGGGTACGCGGTCCTCGACGGGCGTGGCATCACCGTCTTGGTCAGCAGCGGCGACATTCTGCTGCTCACGCTCGGCGGGCTCGCCGGCGCGGCCCTGTGGGGCGCGATCGGCGCCGGTCTCGGAGCGATCATCCACAACCAAGTCGGCGGCGTCATCGCTCTGCTCGCCTGGGGCCTCGTCGTCGACAACCTCCTGTTCGGCCTCGCCCCCTCAGTGGGGCGGTTCATGCCAGATCGTGCCTCGGACGCACTCATGGGCCTCCGTGAACACCATCTACTCGCGCCAGCCGCCGGCGCCATCATCCTGATCGCCTGGGCCGGCGCACTGGCGGTCCTCGGTATCGCCCTATCCGTTCGCCAGGACATCAACTGACTCCCTGGGTGACCGGCATGGAATCACAGCAACGGCGTACCAGTGACCAGGGCACTACGTCAGCGTTTGGCCGAGCCCTGGCCCTGGTGAGGACGGTGCTCGTTGTAGTGCCGGCGTATTCAGTCAGCACCTCTCGCAGGTGCCGCTCGCCGAGGATCAGCACGTGGTCGAGGCACTCGCGCCGCAGCGTGCCCACGAACCGCTCCGCGTAGGCGTTTTGGCACAGCACACGGCCCCTTCTCAACACAACCGCTCGATAAAACCGCAGGTCAGGCTACCGGACGTCCAGTCCGGTGACCGCGCGGCCGATGATCATCCGCTGAATTTCGCTCGTACCCTCAAAAATCGTGAAGATCTTCGCGTCCCGGTGCCAGCGCTCCACAGGGTAGTCCCGGGTGTAGCCGTTGCCGCCGAGGATCTGGATGGCCTGCTCGGTGACGCGGACCGCGGTCTCCCCCGCGACCAGCTTGGACATCGATCCTTCCGCGGCGGTGAACGGCTTGCCCTGCCGGGCCATCCAGGCCGCCCGCCAGGTCAGCAGGCGGGCCGCGTCGACCGAGGACCGCATGTCCGCGAGCATGAACGCCACGCCCTGGTTCTGCCCGATCGGACGGCCGAACTGGACCCGGGTGCGCGAGTACTCCGCGGCGTACTCCACCGCGGCCCGCGCCACCCCGACCGCCATTCCGGCCACGCCGGGCCGGGACGCCTCGAACGTCTTCATCGCGGCCTGCTCACCGCCGCGGCCGCCCTCCCGGACCCGCGCCAGCCGCTCATCGAGCCGTTCCCGGCCGCCCACCACGCAGCGGCCGGGCACCCGGACATCGGCCAGCACGACCTCGGCGGTGTGCGAGGCCCTGATCCCGTGCTTACGGAACTTCTGCCCCATGGACAGCCCCGGGGTACCCGACGGCACGATGAAGCTCGCCTGCCCGCGCGATCGCAGCGACGGGTCCACCGACGCGACGACCACGTGCACGTTGGCGATGCCGCCGTTGGTAGCCCAGGTCTTCACCCCGTTCAGCACCCATTCATCCGCCGCCGCGTCGTAGACCGCGCTTGTCCTGATCGCCCCGACGTCACTGCCGGCCTCCGGTTCTGAGGAGCAGAACGCGCCCAGCTTGACGTCCCCCGGGCCGCCGAACATCTGCGGGCACCATTCGCCGACCTGCTCCGGCGTCCCGTTGGCCACCACCGCGACCGCCGCCAGCGAGCTGCCCGCCAGGGCAAGCCCGATCCCGGCGTCCCCCCAGAACAGCTCCTCGAACGCGACCGGGATGCCGAGGCCGGATCCCTCCAGGTACTGCTGCGCGTAAAAGTCCAGCGAGTACAGCCCGACCTTGGCCGCCTCCTCGAGCACCGGCCACGGCACTTCCTCGCGCTCGTCCCACTCCGCGGCGGCCGGCCGGATCACCGACACCGCGAACTCATGCAGCCAGTCCCGCATCTGGACCACGTCCTCGCTGAGGTCCAGGCAGAACGGCGCGCTCGGCCGGTCCGCGTCGGTGTCGCTCATCTTCCCTCCACGGGTTAAGTTACTCAAGAGTAACATCATGGTTCCGGCCGTGGCGAACGGGCCGAGGCTGAGTTTTCTGGGCATCGCGCTCCTGACCAACCGGTTAGCTTTGGTCGCGATCGGGATGGTCCGCACTCTGGCATTATGGTCGACTACTTTCGATATCTCTCGTGTACTATTCATGGCATGACGGCACCAAGGCAGCCAGATCCGCGGGCCTATATACGGCTTGCCGCTTTCATCCGCGAGGAGATCAGGGACGGGAAGCTGGCACCTGGCGGCCGGATCCCGTCGATCGCGGTACTGCGCCGCGAGCAAGGTCATTCCCGCCAGACCGCAGGCAAGGCCATGCGTGTTCTGGAAGAAGAAGGCCTGATTTACCGGGTACCCGGCCTCGGCTATTACGTCAGCTGCGGCGTACCCGCCGAGCCGGAAAGCTCGTCCCCATAGCTGACATGGACGCGCCGCACGCGGGTAGCACGGGTGTGGCTGCCATCCGGCAGTGGTGAAGGAGAGGAACAGATTATGGGCTTGTTCCGGAGAACGAAGCCGGCCGCGCGGACCAACCGTAAGCCGACACTGCGTGAGCGCCGGGCCGCTGAGCGGACCGCCAGGGCCGAGGCCACTCTCGTCGAGACCGAGCAGAGGATTCACCAGATCGCGGACGAAGTCCGCAGCGATATCAAGGGCTCGGCCTAGTCGCCGATATTAAGAACTCGGCCTAGTCGCTGATATTAAGGCCTCGGCCAAGTCCGCTTAGTTCTGGGCGTGGCGGTCGAGGAACTCATAGACGTCGGCGTCGTCGACGCCGGGGAAGCTTCCGGCCGGCAGGGCCGACAAGATGTGCGAGTGCGCTCGGGCCGACGGCCAGGCCTGCCCCTCCCAGCGTTCGGCCAGCGCGGCGGGCGGCCGGCTGCAGCACTCGCCGTCCGGGCAGGCCGAGCGCCTCCTAGTGGACACCTCCCGGCCGCGGAACCAGCGGGAGTGCTCGAACGGCACGCCCAGCGTGATCGCGAATCCGCGCTCGGCCCGCGGATCAACCTGGGCGACGCAGAAGTAGCTCCCCGACGAGGTGTCGGAGTACTGGCAATACGGAGAGAAGCGGTCAGCGGCCCCGAACACCTGCCGTCCCGACCACTCGCGGCAGAGCCGCTGCCCCTCGATCGCGCCGGACGGGTCCGACGGGAACACCACGCCGTCGTTCTCATAGGCCTTGTAGATGATGCCGCTGGCATCGTTCTTCACGAAGTGGCACGGCAGGTCCAGGTGGTGGGTGGCCAGGTTGGTGAACCGGTGCGCGGCCATC
Organism: Actinomycetota bacterium; assembly: GCA_003168295.1. The sequence continues at coordinate 7,342 of PMST01000120.1, read as the reverse complement.
TCATAGGACACAGAGAACAGGTCCACGAGATCCTCGACCGCGAGATCACGCGATTGCTTCGCGGCGGCCAGCACCGGCGCCGCTGCCGGTTCCGGCATGAGCACCGCGGCGGCGAAGTAGTTCGCTTCGACCCGCTGCCGCAGGAAGTCGGCGAAGTCGCGCGGCACCTGGTGATCGAGCCGGAAGTGACCGAGCGCCTGCAGCACGACCGCTCGCGGCGAGTGGGCGCCTACCGGTTCCTGCTTGACGTAAATCCGCCGGTTCCGGAGATCGGTCAGCGACCGCACCGTTCGCGGCAGGTCCTGAACGTAGCGGACGGCGAAGCCGTGATGGCTGACCACCGAGACCAGCATGCCCTGCGACAGCGCGCCGCCGGAGTACCCGCCCGCCCGCAGCGCGCTGGCCGCCTCCCGCTCGATGGCGTCGAAGTAGTTACCTCGCTCGCGCATGGCCTCGCGCAGCGCCGCGTTCGCCGCCCTCGCCTCTTCGGGGGTGGCGGCCGGCTTGGACTGCTGCACCCGCAGCTCGGCAGCCACCGCGACGAGGTGCTCGAGCACATCGGTAGGTACCCGGGCGCCGATCTTGAGCTGCGGCAGGCCCAGGCGCCGGTAGGACGGATCCTGCTGCGCGTCGGTCAGGGCGATCTCAAGCTGGGCGCGGCGGCTGGGCGGCTGACGGCTCAGCAGTTCCGATACCGGCACCGACAGGGCCGCCGCAAGCTGCTCGATCAGCGAGAGCTTCGGTTCCCGGCGCCCGTTCTCGAACAGTGACAGGGCCGAGGGAGCGCGGCCGACCCGCTCGCCGAGCTCACTGAGCGTCAGGCCGCGTGCGCGGCGCAGGTGACGCAGCCGTTGACCGAACGTCATAAGGTCTATACCATCGGCCTGGACCAATTTTTGCTGTTCTTCCATGGTGAAGGACAGCTTATCTTCTCAACTTAGGAAAAAATAGAAATCTTTGAGCTGAAGTCTCTAGGTATTTACCGTCTGCGCGCGCACGCTGGTCTTAGGACCGGAGTTTCCGGTACCAAAACCCCGGACCCAGCACACCCGAGGAAGGCGCAGAGCAGTGGAGACTATCAGCCAGCAGGCGGCCAAGCTCAGCAACGCGTGGCAGACCGACCCTCGCTGGAAGGACACCGAGCGGACCTACTCCGCCGAAGATGTGGTGCGCCTTCGCGGCACGATACAGGAGGAGTTCACGCTCGCCCGGCACGGCGCCGAGCGTCTGCGCAAGCTGCTCGCCGAGGAAGACGCCGTCACCGCTTTGGGGGCGCTGACCGGCAACCAGGCGGTCCAGCAGGTCAGGGCCGGGCTCAAGGCCATCTACCTGTCCGGCTGGCAGGTGGCCGCGGACGCGAACCTGGCCGGTCAGACCTACCCGGACCAGAGCCTGTACCCGGTCAACTCGGTGCCCCAGGTGGTGCGCAGGATCAACAACGCGCTGCAGCGTGCCGACCAGATCACCTGGTCCGAGTCGGAAGACGGTGACGTCCGCGCTGCTCCGCACTGGCTCGCCCCGATCGTCGCCGACGCCGAAGCCGGGTTCGGCGGCGTGCTGAACGCCTTCGAGCTGATGAAGTCGATGATCGCGGCCGGCGCGGCCGGCGTGCACTGGGAAGACCAGCTGGCTTCGGAGAAGAAGTGCGGCCACCTGGGCGGGAAGGTCCTCATCCCGACCGGCCAGCACATCCGCACGCTGAACGCGGCCCGGCTGGCCGCCGACGTGTGCGACGTGCCGTCGGTGGTGATCGCCCGCACCGACGCGCAGGCGGCCACGCTGCTCACCACGGACGTGGACGAACGTGACCAGCCCTTCGTCACCGGCACGCGCACCGCGGAGGGGTTCTACCGTGTGCGGAACGGGATCGAGCCGTGCATCGCCAGGGGCCTGGCGTACGCGCCGTACTCGGATCTGCTCTGGATGGAGACCTCCAAGCCCGACCTGGACGTGGCCCGCGAGTTCGCCGAGGGGATCAAGAGCGTCTACCCAGATCAGATGCTCGCCTTCAACTGCTCGCCCTCGTTCAACTGGCGCGCGCACCTGGACGACTCCACCATCGCCAAGTTCAGCAAGGAACTCGCCGCGATGGGCTACCGGTTCCAGTTCATCACGCTGGCCGGCTTCCACGCCCTCAACCACTCCATGTTCGACCTGGCCAGCGGCTTCGCCGCCGAGGGCATGCCCGCCTACGTCAGGCTCCAGGAAGCCGAGTTCGCGTCCGAGAAGTCCGGCTACACCGCTACCCGCCACCAGCGGGAGGTCGGCACCGGCTACTTCGACCTGGTGACCTCCGCGATCTCCCCCAACGCCGAAACCGTCGCCCTGGCCGGCTCCACCGAAACCGACCAGTTCCACGCCTGACCCGCGCCCCTGACCCTGGGTCGGTGGCCCCCCGTGCACGTAAGAACGTGTACGGGGGCCCACCGACTCCGAAGCGGGGGTGTCTGGGCGCCAGGGAAGGGGCCGGGGGACGGGCCGGGCACTCGGGGAGGGCTTTTCAGGGGCAGGCGGCGGCTTGGGCGCGGCTGGGATAGATGGGCAGCAGGCGATCGAGGCCCATCAGGTCGAACACGCGCTGCACCGGACCGCCGGGCGAGACGGCCAGCCGTAGCTGGGCGCCGTCGGCCGCGGCCTGCCGCTGGACTCTCAGCAGGGTGCCAAGACCCGTGCTGTCGCAGAAGACCGTCTTCGTCAAGTCCGCGATGACCACGGTCGCGCCCGCAGCGAACACCGAGGTCAGCTGTTCGAAGACCCGTTGCGCGTTGCTGAGGTCGATCTCGCCCGGAAGCATGACGACGGCGGGCGCCCGCCGGACTATCTGGTCGTGCATGACTCGGCCGCTCCTCTCCGGAGACTGCCCCCTGTTTGTCGAAGATTGCCCCGGTGACCTTAGCATCAGCTCAAGCCAAGCCGCCGACTACCTGCAAAAACGGTCTCAGCGTGTCCCCCGGACACGCGGATGATCAGCTGAAGTCGGCGGGTCCCCAGGGCGCCTGGCCCTGAGTGTTGGGGTCGATCCGCTGCTGCGGCCTGGTCGTGGTGGCCGACCAGTCGGAAGTGGTGAAGGCGTTGTCACTGGCCATGGTCTGGGTCGGCTGCGCATCGGCGTAGCTTGCGGCCTGGTAGGGGACCGGGCCGGCCGCCACGACGGGCCCGCGCCACCGGGACGGCACGAACAGCGGGATGATCATCGCCAGGCCCGCCAGGGCCAGCACCCCGTCGAACAGCATGTCCTCGAAGCCGGAGCCATAGACCCGCGTCTTGAACGGGATGTACTGGACCGCGCGCCGCGCGCTGTACAGGTACAGCCCGGTCCAGGCCAGCAGGACCAGCCCGGGCAGGCCGGAGGCGAGCGGGGAGATCCGCGGCACGGCGATCAGTATCCCGGCCACGAGACCAACGGCCAAGAGCGCCCCGAACCCCTCGATAACGGTCCGGTCGTGCAGCAGGGAGCCGCCGCCCGCAGGCAGCGTACCGAACCTGCCCGACCCGGTCAGCAGCTTCAGGTATCCCCATGAGGCCGCGAAGAACACGGCCGCGGCCATGACGATCGCCAAGACCACACTCACCAGATGACGCATATCCGTCAACCCCTTTACCTGGGTTCCGAGATGAAGCTTACGGCGAGCGGCGCCGTGCGTCACCTGCTCAAATGGGCGTGTCGGTCACTTGGCCGCAACGCGACCCGCAAACGGTTGAACGGATCAAGAAACGAATACGTTCGATACGCGTCGCGGGCGACCAGCCGGAACTTCAGTCCGCGCAGGCCGGGCGGGAACACCGCTCCCTCCGGGCACCAGCGGCGGAAATCGACCGACATGTGGCGGAAGAACTCGCGGCGGCGGCGCCGTGGCACCAGCGGCAAGAGCGTCGTGTAGTGCCAGATCGCCCGCTCGAAAATCGCCGCGCGGACGCCGGGGGTGGCAGGTGGTGAAACCACTGACCGTTCCGACAAAAGACTGAAGATCTTCTGGTAGGAGCGGAAGATGTTGAAGTTACCGTCGCTCGCGGCGGCCAGGAATGAGCCGCGCCGCGCCCGCCGGTACCGGTAGCACACCCGGTTGAGCACGCCGATTTTTCCCGCGGTCAGCAACGCCATCGTGGTGACCGGCACGTCCTCGTGCGGAGCGGGTCCCGAGGAGCCGAACGAGATACCCAGGCCGGACAGGAAATCCCGCCGGAACACCTTGCTCCACGCCGTCATCGTCAGGTGAATCAGCCCAGGGCGATCCGCCAGGGTGGTGACCGCCGGGCCGCCGAGGTACTTCGCACCGCCGCTCGGGCTGGTCGTGCCGTCGGGATAGAGGCTCTCGAAGTCGACGATCAGCACGTCGGGCCGCAGCCGCGTCAACGACTCCGAGACCGCCGACAGAGCGCCTTCGGCCAGTTCGTCGTCCCCGTCGACGAACCAGATGTACTCCCCCGTCGCCTCCTTCGCGCCCAGGTCGCGGGCGGCCCCGGGACCTAGCGTGGCCGCGGTGCTGATCACCCGCAGGCGGGGGTCGCGGCGGGCGGCGAGTATCGCGCCGGAACGATCGGGGGATGCGTCGTCGATGGCGATGACCTCAATATCCGCCCGGCCCGCGCCCGGGCCCAGGACCGAGTCCAGGCACCGATCCAGGTAGTCCTCGACCCCGTGCACCGGGATAACCACGCTGATCAAGGGCATGGTCCCGAACGATACCCAAGCCGGGTCCCGAAGGGGCACGAAGCGACCCCCGAAGGGGGTCCCCAGGGGGTCTTGGGGGGAAGGGCTTCCCCCCCAGAAGCGGGGGGGTCTGGGGGGGTCGTCCCCCCGAGGCAACACCGCAGCACAGTAAGATTGCCGGGTGCGCATCCACGCCATCTTCGGGGGAATCGGCGCGTTCGCCGTCAAATTTCGCTGGTTCGTCATCGCGGCCTGGCTGATCGCGGCCGTCGCTGTGCCGCACTTCCTGCCGTCACTGAACAGCGTTACCCAGGGCAACAACAGTGCCTTCCTGCCCGCAAGCGCGCCCAGCGAGAAAGCCGCGCAGCTCGCGGCGCCGTTCGGGTCCACGAACCTGATCCCGGTGCCGGTGGTCGCGGCCGTCGGCCAGGGCACCCTCAGCACCGCCGATACGGCCTGGCTGTCGACCCTGCAGCACGACCTCGGCTCGGTGCCGACCGTCGTCTCGGTGCGTGACCTGGGCCGCTCGGCCGACCAGCAGGCGGAGCAGCTGCAGGTCCTGTCCAACGTCAGCGGCGGCGACCAGGCCGGGCAGACCACGCTGATCAAAGACCTGCGCTCGCAGATCACCAGGGCCGGGCCACCCGCCGGGCTGCAGGTCCACCTGGCCGGTGACATCGCCATCAACGTGGATCAGCAGGCCAAGTCCGGCACCACGGGGAACCAGGTGGAACTCCTGTCCGCGTTGTTCATCCTGGTCCTGCTGCTGCTGATCTTCCGGTCGCTGCTCGCGCCGCTGATCACGCTGCTCCCGGCGTTCCTGGCCGTGGCCATCTCCGGACCGCTGGTCGGCGAGGCGGCGCACGCGGGCCTGAAGGTCTCCCAGCTCGCTCAGCTGCTGCTGATCGTGCTGGTCCTCGGGGCCGGCACGGACTACGGCCTGTTCCTGGTGTTCCGCGTCCGGGAGAATCTGCGCGATGGAGCGGATCCGAAGGACGCGGTGCGCTCGGCGCTGACCCGGGTCGGTGAGACCATCACCTTCTCCGCCGCGACCGTGATCGCCGCCCTGTTGTCCCTGCTCGTGGCCACCTTCCAGATCTACTCCCAGCTCGGCATCCCGCTGGCCATCGGCATCGGCACCATGCTGCTGGCCGGGCTCACCCTGCTGCCGGCGTTGCTCGCGGTGTTCGGCCGGGCCGCGTTCTGGCCGAGCAAGACCCGCGCGGGCACCGGCAAGGCCGGCCTGTGGGGACGGGTCGCGACACGGGTAGTCCGCAGGCCCGCCATACCGCTCGCCATCGGCGTAGTCGTTTTCGGCGCGCTCGCGGTCGCGGTGACCGCGTACGAGCCGGGCGGCTTCGGCGGTTCCATCAACGCGCCGGCGGGTACCGACTCGGCGGCGGGTACCGCGCTGCTCAGCAAGCACTTCCCTGTTAGCTCGGCTAACCCGACGAACCTGGTCTACAAGCTGTCCCAGCCGGCCTGGAACGACACGGGCCCGATCGCCGCCGCGACCAGCCAGCTCGCCGCGAGCAGTCTGTTCACCGGCGTCACCGGCCCGCTGAACCCGGCGGGCGTCACGCTGACGGCCGCTCAGTACGGCGCGCTGCACGCGGCGCTGGGGAACCCGGCGGTGCTGCCTGCCGTTCCCGCCGGGCAGAGCAGCTTCCCACTCGCCGAGTATGAGGCCTACCGGGCCACCGCGCAGTACGTCAGCCCGGACGGCCGGACGATCCAGTACGAGACCGGCCTGAAGGCGGGCGATCCCTCCACGACCGCCGCGCTGAAGGCCGTACCGGCGATCCGCACCGAGGCGGCCACGGTGGCGAAGACGCTCGGGACCAGCCAGTACGGAGTCGGCGGCGAGGCGCCTGCCTTCTATGACATCAGCGCGATCTCCGACAGTGACCTGCTGCGCGTCTTCCCGGTGGCGATCGTGGTCATCGGCCTGCTTCTCTGCCTGGTGATGCGCTCGCTGATCGCGCCGCTGTACCTGATCGCCTCGGTGGGACTATCGTTCGCCGCCGCGCTCGGGTTGTCCGTCGTCATCTTCATCAAGCTCGGCGGGAACACCGGCCTCACTTTTATTCTCCCGTTCCTGATGTTCATCTTCCTGCTCGCGCTCGGCGAGGACTACAACATCCTGGTGATGAGCAGGATCAGGGAGGAGGCTCAGCACCTTCCGCTCCGCGAAGCCGTCGCCAAGGCCGTCGGTGCCACCGGGACCACGGTAACCTCGGCCGGACTGGTGCTGGCCGGCACGTTCTCCGTGTTCGCGATCGTCGGCGGCCGCAGTTCGGGCGGCAGCCAGATCGTCGACGTCGGCGTCGGCCTGGCGCTCGGCATCTTGATGGACACGTTCATCGTCCGCACCATCCTGGTGCCCTGCACGGTCGTCCTGCTCGGCCGGTGGAACTGGTGGCCGTCCAAGCTCGGCCAGGTCAACCCGGAACCACGCGGCGACGAAGGCACCGCGCGGGACGCCGAGCCCGCGGCACGGCCGCTGACCTAACTCGCGCTGGCGACGGCCTAGTCGGCGCGGGCCTAGTCGGCGAGGGCGTCGATGGAGGCGGTCAGGTCGCGCAATGCGGGAGCGGCGTCGCGCAGAGCGGCCTGGTCACGCTCCGGCAACGTGGCCAGGGCGGCCTGGATAATGTCCTCGTTCACCCGGTGCCATCGCGTCACCGCCGC
>PMST01000330.1 GCA_003168295.1 Actinomycetota bacterium | reverse complement strand
CACGAAATACGGGCCAGATCCTGAAAACTGACCCTCTGGCGGCTCCTGAATTTTGACCCCTCGATGGGTTGGTTGGTTACTTTGCGTTGTTCTGGTTGGGGTTAGTCGGGGTCGTAGGGTTCCCTGGTGTCGCGGACCGGGGAGCGGGGGCTGTATCGCAGTTCGGCCTGCTCGGGGCTGGTGCCGAGGGCGGTGGCGATGTCGGCCCAGCTGGCGCGGTTCTTGCGGGCATCCGCGGCGAGTTCGGGGATCATGCGTCCGGCCTGGTCGATGAGGCTGGCGAGCATGGTGATCGCGGTGAGAGGATCGCCGAGCCAGCCGCTGCGGCGGCCGGCGAGCTCGCGGAGAGCGTTCTCGATCAGGTCCCAGGTGTCGCTGCCGCTGTGCGGCGGGGCCGGGGGGATAGGCTCGGTCATGAGTTTTCTCCGTGGTCGTGGCTGGCGGCGGGGATGCGGCCCAGGTCGCGGTTCTTGAGCCGGTAGCTGTCGCCTTTGAGGCTGATCACCTCGGCGTGGTGGACCAGCCGGTCGATCATCGCGGCGGCGACGACGTCGTCGCCGAAGACCTCGCCCCAGCGGCCGAATGGCTTGTTGCTGGTCACGATGAGCGAGGCGCGCTCGTACCGGGCCGAGACCAGCTGGAAGAACAGGTTCGCGGCCTCTGGCTCGAACGGGATGTAGCCGACTTCATCGATGGCCAGCAGCGGGTAGCGGCCCAGGCGGAGCAGTTCGGCCTGGAGCCGGCCGGCGTGGTGGGCGTCGGCGAGCCGGGCGACCCATTCGGCGGCGGTGGCGAACAGCACCCGGTGCCCGGCCTGGCAGGCACGGATGCCTAGCCCGATGGACAGCATCGTCTTACCCGTGCCGGGCGGCCCGAGGAACACCACGTTCTCCCGGGCACCGACGAAGTCCAGGGTGCCCAGGTGGGCGATGACCTCGCGTTTGAGGGACCGCTGGTAGTCATAGTCGAAGTCTTCCAGCGCCTTGCGGGCCGGGAACCGGGCAGCGCGGATGCGGCCCTCCCCGCCGTGGCTTTCGCGGGCGGAGACTTCCCGCTGCAGGCAGGCGGCCAGGAACTCCTCATGAGACCAGGACTCGGCGCGGGCCCGCTCGGCCAGCCGGGGCACTGCGTCGCGCAGGGTGGGGGCTTTCAGCGCCCGGGTCAGGAACGCGATCTCGCCGGTCATATCCCGCCCGGCCGTGGCGGCCTTCGCGGTCATCACGCCACCTCCTGCTGCGCGCCGGGCGCATCGTCGAGGTCGGTGACCCACCTCCACCCGCGCGGGAGCTTCCCGCCCGGGACCGGGACGACCTGACCGCCGGGACCGGCGGCCAGCGGGTCGGCGCCGGCCGGGCCGCCGGTGCGGACCCGCAGGGCCGTGAAGATGGTCACCGGGATACCGCGGGCCTGCCCGCAGGCCCGCACCGAGCTCCAGGCGCTGGCCGCGCTGTCGTCCCGGTAAGCGCACGTGCCAGCGATCCCGGCGAGCTTCCCGACCTGCGCGGCGCGCTCGGCGGCCGTGCCGGCCTCCGCGCTGACCTGGACGGCGATCTCGTGGCCGCTGCAGGTGACCGACAGGCCGGGCAGGCCTGATTCCTCGATCATCGCCGCGGCGGCGCGCATCGCGGCGGCGGTGACCGCGCAGTCGGTGATCGCGGGATATCCAGTCATCACACCGCCTCCCCTGATCCGGACAGCAGGTCATAGACGGCCAGATCGCGCTGCTCGACCTCGTCGCCGCGCGGGACCGGGACCACCGCGAGCCTGCGCGCGGACCGCAGCGCCTTCGCGGCCTGCAGGTGCGCCGGATCGGTGAGCGTCTGGTGCTTGGCCCAGCACCGCTCATGATCAGCCACGATGCGCCCGTCGCAGCTGACCCGGACCCGGGACAGGTCCGCCCGCACCTCGATCCGCCGGCCGATCACGGCCGGGTCCACCGAGTAGTCGTTGCCGTCCAGCCGCACGTAATAATCACGCGGCAGCCGCGCCGTCTTGTGCCACCCGGTCACCGGCGGCACTGGCGGCAGCGCGATCATCGCCGCCAGGTCCGCGCCGATCCGGTCCGCCGGCCGGCACTCCAGCCGCCGGTGCCACCGCGTGTTCGCCTTCGCCACCCACGCGCCCAGCTGGACGTTGAAATCAGCCGGGGACGTGAACTCGCGGCCGGGCAGGAACGACCTCTCCAGGTAATCATGGAACCGCTCCACCAGCCCTTTCGCCTCCGGGTCAGCCGGCTGGCATACATACACCCTGGTGGCGAGCGTGCCGCGGAACCCCTGGCAGTCACCAGTCAGCCGGTCCGGGTGCCGGCCGACCGCGCCTTCCCCGTCCCACACCAGCAGCCGTGGCACCGCCCCCAGCTGGCTGATCAGCTGCCACCACCCCGCATACAGGTCCTCGGCACCGCGCGAGGGGACCAGCACCGCTGATGCCCACCGCGAATAACCGCAGACCATCGTCAGCACCGGCAGCTGCTTCGCCGACCGGACCTGCCCGAACCCGACCGGGACCGTGATATCGGGGAACCAGAAATCATCCTGGGCCAGCTCACCGGCCGCATACGAGGTCCGCGACGCCGGATCCGGCGGCAGGTAGACCGGCCGCAGCTCCGCGACCCGCGTGCGCAGCGTCCGGTCCGAATACGGCCACCCGATCCGGTCCGCGATCACGCTGGCCGGCATCGACGGGTACGCCATCAGCAGCTCCCGGATCCGCGGCTCGAACCCATCAGCCACCGACCCCGCCGGCTCCCGCTCATACCTCGGCGGCCCGTCTGACCGCAGCGCCGCCCGCACCGTGTTACGAGACACGTTCTTGATCCGCGCGATCTGCTTGATCGGCAAGCCCTCCGCACGATGGAGCCGCCTGATCTCCGCCCAGTCTTCCACTTCGATCACCTGCTTCCTCCCTGACTCGGTTCGAGCCAGGATTCCGGGAAGAGGGGTCAAATTTCGGTTGCCACGCAGGGGTCAGTATTCAACTTCCGCCGACACTCGGCATCCTCGCCGTCAT
>PMST01000394.1 GCA_003168295.1 Actinomycetota bacterium | reverse complement strand
CCCCAGAACCCCCAGAACCCCCTGAAGCCCCGCCGTCGTCTTCCGGCCAGGTCTCGAGCAGCGCGTCGGCGGCGGCCAGCACGACCTGCTCGAGATCGGGGCGCGACAGGTAGGCGAGCACTGCGGCCTGTGCGCTGGCGTGCATCTGCACCGTGCGAGCGGGGCTGGCCGGATCGATGGCGATCAGCCCGGCCTGGGCCAGGTTATTGATGGCGGCGTGCACCATGCTCTGGTCCGCGGCGGACGCGGTACTCGGACGGCCGCTGATGTAGCTGCACGAGGCCGGGCTGGTCAGCACATTGCCCGGGACCCCATGGTGGTCGAGCACAGCCGCCATGACCAGCGTCGGCCAGGCCAGCCCGGCGGGCGGAAGCTCATCGGCGCATTCCGCCGCGATGGACCAGGCGGCCAGGACCGACGCCGACACGCCGTCCACTTCGGGCATATGCGGGCGCCGCCCGGCCAGCTGCGCGCGGTACTCCCGGCAGCCCAGCCCGCGGGTCCTCATCACCGCGGTGGCCTGGGCCAGTCCCAGGGGAAGGCCGTCGAGGTCCTCGCCGAGATCCAGGGCCTCGAGCCGCTGGTCGGGATTGTCGATAAGCCTCGAGGTGAGGTAGGACAGCGCCTCACGGCGGCTCATCCCGGTCACCCGGAACACCGTGAGGTCTTTGTCGCCGAAGGCGGTGTCACCGAAGAAGGTGTCACCGGAGGAGGCCGTCGACCCTCGGACGGTGATCACGACCCGGCCGCAGGCGCCGGCCGGCCATAGGTTCTGCAGGTCGGTGGTCTCGGCGAGATCGTCGATGATCAGCGCCCACGGACGCCTGGTGTGTGCCAGCCAGGAGACGAAGCGGGCCGCGGCCGCCTCGGCGTCTTCTTCCGGATGACTGGCGTCGACCGTGTTCGCCGCCTGCGCGAAGCCACTGACGACCGAATCACGGCTGGCTGCGGTCACCCAGACCAAGACCTCGACGGCCCGGCTGCCGCGCATCGCGTGGGCGAACTCCACGGCCAGCTGCGTCTTGCCGGTGCCGCCCTGGGCCGCCGGTGCCGTGAGCGTCTCGGCGCCGTTGACCAGCGCGACGGCCATCCCGGGCTGGAGGCCGCGGGCCAGGCCGGGCCCGGTCTCGGGACGCAGGGAGTAGGAGTCCGCCAGCGGCGGCACGCTCCCGCACAGCAGCACTGGCGAAGGCGGCTGGGTTCCGGCTTGCTGCGCGGCCATGGGGAAAGCCTTTCTCGCCCGCTTTGTCGCTTGCCCGATTTCATCTGACGATCGTCCGGTCAGCCGCCCGCCCCGCAGCCAGACCGGGCTCGCCTCGAGCTCGCCCGGATCTGATAAAAACGGCATAATACGCACGATTCTCCCTAACTTTGGGTGATATTGCCGAGGTTTTCGCGCATAGTCACGGTCATCGGGTGGACAAGCCGAGGATGCGTTCGGCCTCGGCCGCCGGAGGTGCGAGCGGATTCCGCGTACGACCAGCGGTTACGGCCGGGTTCCGGTCACGCGGTATAGCCCTGAGGTGCCTTATCCCGGACCGGGAGTTGCGCTATACGCACAGTTTTTGGTTGTCCGCACGGACGCCGGGGGAAATGGCAGCTCCGGCGTCTTTGGCGCCGATGCTGGTTTCTTAACATGTGATACGGATGCCGCCGGGCGGGCGGACCCAGCTGGACCAGAGGCATCGTGACGTGGACGTTTCCGTTCATTACATTACTGAAACCGCATGTACACCAAACACGTGCAAAATCGTGGTCCAGGCGTTTTAACCCTGGACTCTGGAGGGGCAGATGGGTGGCAACATGGTCGCGGGCGAGGATGGCCGTGGTCAGTCGCGGGCGGCGGTGCCCCAGCAGTACGCCGCGTTCAAGATCGAACAGCGCGGGATCGACCTGATTCCCGACTCCGAGCGCAAGATGCGGCCATCCGGGTTGTTCTGGCTGTGGTCGGGCGCGGTTTTCATGTGGAGTTCCTGTTCTACGGCACGCTGATCATGACCTTCGGCCTGACGGTCACCCAGGCGATCCTCGCCATCATCGTGGGCAACTTGTTCTACGCGCTGCTCGGTCTGGCCAGCCTGCAGGGCCCGAAGACGGGTACCACCGCGTTCATGGTGAGCCGGGCGCCGTTCGGCCATAACGGCAACCGCCATCGTGGTGTGGCTGGCGCCCTGGTTCGGCATCTTGCTCACGGATTACCTGCTGCGCCGGGGCCGGTACGACTCGGCGTCCCTGGCCTCCGCCCGCGGCGGCCTGTACTGGCACGACGGCGGCATCCACTGGCCCGCCGTCATCGCCCAGGTGGTCGGCATGGTCGCCGCCCTGATGTGGATCAACGCGGCTTTCGACGTCCCGTCCTACACCGGGCCGATCTCCAACCACTTCCCGGGCCTGCACGGCGGCGACTTCAGCTGGGCGCTGGGGATCCTGGTCGGCGCCGGCGCCTACTGGGCGCTGGCCGGGCGCCGGGTGCGGCAGGAGGCGGCCCAGAGCGCAGCCGCGTAACGGCCCCGTCAGTTCCGCGGCCCGTCNNGCGGCCCGTCAGTTCCGCGGCCGTCAGTGCACGCAGAACTCGTTCCCCTCCGGGTCATACAGCGTGACGGAGCTGCCCCGGACGTCGTCGGTCCGCCAGGCCAGGCTGGCGCCGGCCTGGAAGAGCCGCTCCACGTGCTCGCTGACCAGCCGCTTGCGTTCCTCACCGCGGACGTGACGGCCGGCCACGCTGATGTCGAGATGAACGCGGTTCTTGGCCGTCTTGCCTTCCGGTACGCGCTGGAAGTACAGCCGGGGACCTTCCCCGGCCGGGTCGATCCGGGAGGCCACCTGACCGAAGTCCTCCTCGGCTATCCCGGCGTCCCGGGCGAATTCTTCCCAGCTGGCGAACCCCTCGGGCGGCGGCTCGGTGACGTAGCCCAGCGCCAGCCCCCAGAACTCGGCCAGCTTTTCCGGCTCGGCGGCGTCGAAGCTGACCTGGATCTTGGTGTACATGATGGGCCTCCTAAGCGGAACGGGCGAGATCAAGCCTGCGCGATATCAGCCATGCCGTTACCTTACGAAGTAGCGACCGGCGGTGCACGCTCACCTCGGGTTCGGATTCCCCCGACCCGATCGTCTTGCCCCTGGCCGCCTGCCTGCTTCAGGCCGCCGCGAGATACTGAGGCCCATGATTGACCTGAAGATCAGCGACGGCGTCGCGTTCATCACCCTGAACGCGCCCACGACCAGGAACGCCCTCAACAACGAGATCGCCGAGCAGTTCGTCGTGGCGTGCGATGTGGTGGACCGCGACCCGGCCGTCGGGGCCGCCGTCATCAAGGGCGCCGGCGGCACGTTCTGTTCTGGGGCCGAGCGGGGGCATCTGGAGGAAGTCGGCCGTGACCCGGCCGAGGAACGGCGGTACGCGTCCCTCGGCGGCATCTACCGGGCCTTCACCCGGGTCGGCCAGCTGCAGGTGCCGACCATCGCCGCGGTCCGCGGTGCCGCGGTCGGCGCCGGGATCAACCTGATGCTCGCCACCGATCTGCGGATCGTCGCCGAAGACGCCCGGCTGATCAGCGGCTTCCTCCGTATCGGCCTGCACCCGGGGGGAGGGCACTTCGGGCTGCTCGCGGAGCGTGCGGGCGCGGAGGCCGCTGCCGCGGCCGGCCTGTTCGGTGAGGAAATATCAGGCCTGCGAGCCATGCAGCTCGGCCTGGCCTGGCAGGCCCTGCCGTCGGAGCAGGTCGAGGGCCGGGCCGCCGAGCTGGCCCTTCGGACCGCGCAGGATCCGGAGCTGGCCAGGAAGGCCACGGCCAGCCTGCGCCTCGAGCTCGGTCCGCCCCGGCTGCCGTGGGCAGCCGCGCTCGAGGTCGAGCGCGGCCCTCAGCTCTGGTCCCTGCGCCGCCGCCACCGCACCCAGGACTGAGCAAGCCGTTCAACCCTCTGGTTGCCGCAGCTCTGATTCACCAGCTGCGGGATGAGCGGCGATCAGCAGGAGTGCGTCGAGAAGGCGCCACCAGTCCGCCTCGGCGAGATCCTTTCCCATCGCCTGCGCGAGCGACGCCAGCGTGGCCACGACCTGGGCGGCGAACTCACCCTCAGCTACCTGCTCTCGGCCGCCGCCATGTTCATCACCTCACGACGGACAGCCAGCCCCCGGAGCGTAAGACCACGATCAGCAACGTGACCCGCGACCATGACCCGGGCGAATAAGGCCGGCCCGAACACTTCCCGTACCAGGACGACGCAATAGCCGTACAGGCCTCACCTGTCACAGTTTGCGCGACGCGCAGATACTCTGCCCGACCTTCGATCGTTACTCTAAGTAACGGGTCACTAAGTTACTGTCAGTGTTTTTTCAACTATTCTCGGCCGAGGCTCGTCCACATGTGCGTTTCGTTCTCCACAACCCGGGATGCCTGCCCGCCAAGGCACTGACGCGATTGTGTCCACAGCCCGCCGGTCGTTTCCGTCTCGTCCTCCACAGGATGGCGGGCTTTGTGCACATGGCGATCCACAGCCGGCCAGAGGTAGCGTGCTCACTCCTGGGTAGTGCGTGTGACATCGAAATGCGCCGGGCAGGGACCCAGGATTGGGGCGGGTAGGGGCGCGCGGCGAGGCGGTCACTATGAGTAGAGCGGGCGAAGTCGCGTTCGCTGTCGACGTTCGTCAACGTCGCAGGGTCGTCGTGGACGTCATCCTTTTGCTGGTGAAGAATGGTCGGATCCTGTTGCGGGAGCGGGCCAATACCGGTTACGGCGATGGCGCGTACGAACCGCCCACCGGCGAGCTGGCCGACCGGGAGACGATCGTCGAGACCGCGGTCCGGGTCGCCGGGGCCGGGGCCGGGGTCGTGATCAGCGCCGGGAACGTGTCGCTGGGGCACGTCATGCAGGATGTCTCAGGCAGCGGGCGTATCGCCTTCTTCCTGACCGTGTCGGGCTGGGAGGGCGAGTACACCTCGCCGGATGCGTGCTGGTTCGATCTGGACCGGTTGCCCACCAACATGCTCGACCGGTCCCGGGTGGCGCTGCGGAACTACGCCGAGGGAATGCGGTTCTCCACTTATCCCGCGTTCGGCGCGGCCGGCCTGGGCGAGTCCGCGCTGCTCGGCGCGGCCTCGGCGCCCTGGCAGGGCGCCTTCAGCGCCTGAATCCCGGTCAGCGCCTGAATCCCGGTCAGCGCCTGAAATCCCGGTCAGTCCAGGTAAAGCCTGGCTCCGGATAGGCTAGCCGCGATGACCGAGATCCTGAACGCGCACGGCTCGAAGAACGACATCTTCGTGGCCGCGATGGCGCCGCGCGACTTCGCGTCCGAGGCCGACCTGCAGGCCTTCGTCCGGCGCCTGTGCGACAGGAACGGCCCGTTCGGCGGCGACGGCGTCTACTTCTACGACGCCGGGCCGCGGGTACCCGAGGCGTGGTTCTTCAATCCAGACGGCTCCTTCGCCGAGTTCTGCGGGAACGGCATGCGTTGCCTGGGCCGGGTCATCCTAGAGCTGCGCGGCGCGGACGCGGCTGCCATCCGCAGCGGCCCGCAGGAGTACACGGTGCGCCGCGGATCCAGCACCACCGAGGGCGTGCGCCAGATCAGCCTGGAGCATCCGGCCGTGGACTTCACCCCGGACACTCCCGTGGTGGCCGGACGCCCCCGGCTCTACCAGGCCCGGCTGCCCGAACTTGACCCGGCGCTTGAGTTCACCGCCGTATCGATCCCGAACCCTCACCTGGTCGCGCTCATCGGCACGTACGTCGAATCCGACCTGATCGCGATGGGGGAGCAAGTGGCCGCCCGCCAGGACGTGTTCCCGGCCGGAGCCAACCTGTCGGTCCTGCTCCCGCTCGCCCCCACCGAGATCTTCGTGCGCACGTACGAGCGCGGCGCCGGGCTGACGGCCTCGTGCGGCTCCGGCATGGCCGCGTCGCGGGCGGTGTACTCGCGCCCCGGCCGGATCGATCCCGAGCGCAGCGTCCTGATCCGCAACGCCGGCGGGATGGCCACGGCGTCGCTGCGGGTCCGCCTGGGGCAGTGGTACCCGGTCCTCGAGGGCAACGCGACGTTCGTCTACCGCGCCACCGTTGATCCGGCCGCGCTGGCCCGGGGCTGGCCGGCCACGGGGGAGCGCGAGCTCTATCCCGACGAGATCCGCGCGTACTCCGCCCTCGACGAGCAGAACGCCGATCGGCTCCGCGCCGCCGGCATCCAATCCGCCGCGATTGAAGCCGTCGCCATCGAAACCGCCGTCGAAACCGCCGTCATCGAAACCGCGGACGCCAAGACCTCCTAGCCGCCCGATTGCGGTAACCACAGTTCATGCAGTAAACCAGGTATATGCCGTACGGTCCGCCTCCCTCGGAGGAGTCCAGCACTAAGCGCGCCCGGAAGTTGCGCACCAAGTCCTACCAGGTCACGGTCGACCTGGCCGCGGCCGACTTTGAGGTTCTGAACCGCTGGCTCGCCAAGGCCGCCGTTGACCTCGATCAGCCGCTCAACAGAATGACCCTGGCCCGGGGGATCAGGGCCATGATCCGGGCCGCCGAGACCGACGACGCAGTCCGCGGCGTCGTGCTCGACGTCCTGCGCACAGATCAGTCCTGAAGACAAGCCAGGGCGGCACACGTCCCTACGCACGCGCGGCAGCGGGTCCGCATGATGCGATGATTAGTTTAAGTAGTCATTCTGTAGCTACCATG
This sequence comes from Actinomycetota bacterium, assembly GCA_003168295.1. The sequence continues at coordinate 2,782 of PMST01000394.1, read as the reverse complement.
ACTATATGAACACAGCATCGCGTCATGCGGTGATCTACTCGGCCCCAGCCTTGACGACTGAAGACCAGGCTGTGCTGAGTGAGATCCACCAGATGCGCAAGCAACTGCGCCACGTCCTTCGTACACCGCGGCGGTGGGAGGGAGTCCTGCGCCGTTCCGCGCTGGCCCGTGCCATTCAAGGCTCGAACAGCATCGAGGGCTATCGAGTCGATGAAGACGACGCGGCCGCCGCCCTTGATGGCGAGGAGCCGATCAGCGCGGACGAGGAGACGTTCCTGGAGATCCAGGGCTACCGCCAGGCCCTGGGTTACGTCCTGGCGAAGGGCGATGACGACGACGCCACGTTCGACACCACCGAGATCCGCGCCATGCATTACATGATGCTGAGCCACGACCACGGGAAGTCCCCTGGCCGCTACCGCAAGGGAGCGATCTACGTCCGTGACGAGCGGCGCGACCTGGTTGTCTACGAAGGTCCGGACGCCGCCGATGTTCCTGCCCTCATGGACGCGCTGGTCCGGAGCCTGCAGACCGGCGTGAACAGCGACCCGGTCGTGCGCTCCGCCATGGCGCACCTGAACCTGGTGATGATCCATCCGTTCAAGGACGGCAACGGACGGATGGCGCGCGCTCTCGCGACGCTCGTACTTACTCGTTCAGACATCGGCGAACCAGAGTTCTCCAGCATCGAGGAATGGCTCGGGGCCAACACCGACGACTACTACAGCGTGCTAGCCCACACCGGCCACGGTTCCTGGCAACCGCGTGACGATGCGCACCTCTGGCTATCGTTCAACCTGCGCGCCCACCACATGCAGGCTCAGACAGTGGCGCGCCGCGTCGACGAGGCCGGGGAAACGTGGACCGACCTCGACCGGCTAGTCGCGGAACACGATCTTCCCGAGCGCACGATGGAGGCAATGTTCGACGCCGTTCTCGGCTATCGCGTGCGTCGGGCGGGCTACCTCAAACGCGCCGAAGTCACCGAACAGACCGCCACCCGCGACCTAGCGGCCCTGGCGTCGGCGGGGATCTTGACCGCCTACGGCAACGGTCGAGGCCGCTACTACGCTGCCGGTGAGCCGCTCAAGCAGATCCAGGAGCGCCGCAGGGCCAGGCGAAAGCCACTTCGTGACCCGTACCCGTGGATGCGCTCTAAGCTCGGTGAACCCACCGCCTGATGAGCCGTAGGGCCGAACCCTAAACGTGCGGCAGGTGCCAGTGGTAGGGCGCGATCAGGTGCTTGACCGAGTCCGGGCCGTACGACCCGACGCGGTACGGCTCGACCGGCGGCGGGTTCTCCAGCAGCGGTGCGGAGATCTCCCACACCCGCTCGATCCCGTCCGAGCTGGTGAATAGCGACTGGTCGCCGACCATGGCCTGCAGGATCAGCCGCTCGTAACCCTCCAGCGCGTGCGACGCGACGAACGAGTCCTTGTAGTAGAACGCCATCTCCGCGTTGCCCAGGGTCAGCTCCGCTCCGGGGACCTTGGCCAGGAAGTTGACCTTGATGGCGCCGGGGTCGGCGAAATCGATGACGATCTCGTTCTGCCGGCCGTAAGGAGTGTCCTTGTGATGCGCGGGGAACATTCGCAACGGCGGCGGCTGGAAACCGAGGGTGATGACCTGGCGCGAGGCGCCCATGGCCTTGCCCGAACGCAGGAGGAACGGCACTCCGTGCCAGCGCCAGTTGTCCACCTCGGCCCGCACCGCGACCATCGTCTCGGTCTGCGAGTCGGCCGCCACGCCGGGCTCGGACCGGTACCCCTGGTACTGGCCGCGCACGACGTGCCGGACGTCGATCGGCTTCAGCGCCTCGTAGACCTTGAGCTTCTCGGCCCTCAGGTGCTTGGCCGACAGCGACACCGGCGCCTCCATCGCCACGAACGCCAGGACCTGGAACAGGTGGGTGACGACCATGTCCCGGTAGGCGCCGGTCGCGTCGTAGAACGCGCCCCGCCCCTTGATCGACAGCGTTTCCGGTACGTCGATCTCCACGTAGCGGAGGTGAGAGCGGTTCCAGATCGGCTCGTAGAGCCCGTTCGCGAATCGGAACGCCAGGATGTTGTCGACCGATTCCTTGCCCAGGAAGTGATCGATGCGGAACACCTGCGACTCGTCGAACACCGCGTGCACCGCCTGGTCGAGCTTGCGCGCCGAGTCCAGGTCGGTGCCGAACGGCTTCTCGATGATCACTCGGGTGCGGTCCGTGGCCAGGCCCGAGGAACCGAGCATGTCGACCACCGAGGTGAACGCGGCAGGCGGCACGGCCAGGTGGAACAGCCGCCACGGCGAGCCGCCGATCTCCTTTTCCGCCTTCTGCACCGCGGTCACCAGGGGCGCGGGGTCATCCGGGTCCGCGGCGGCGAACGACAACCGCTCGGCGAACGACGGCCAGGACGGGTCGGTGGGTTTGGTGATGCAGAAGTCGGCGCACGCCTCCTCGGCGTGCTCCTTGAACTGCTCGTCGGTCAGCGCGTACTGGGCCGGCGAGGTCCCGATCACGCGGTACTCGCGCGGCAGCAGCCCCGCCGCGTGCAGGTGGAACAGCCCGGGCAGCAGCTTGCGCTTGGCCAGGTCACCGGTCGCGCCGAAGAGCACGATGACGTGATTCTCCGGCCGCGGGGAGCCGTTCTTCGCAGGCATCGTCGGGCTCAGGCCTTCTTCTCGTTGTGCCCGCCGAACTCCGAGCGCATCGCCGAGAGGATCTTGCCGGTGAACGCGCCGTTGTCGCGGGACTCGAACCGTTCGTACAGCGAGGCGGCGATGACCGAGGCGGGCA